>JAIXTG010000142.1 GCA_027484285.1 Oxalobacteraceae bacterium
AAAACAAAGCCGAAATCCTCACCGAAGCCGTGGGGGAGAAGCTGGGAGACCACCATGACGAGCATTGACCTGCAGGCCAAGGAAATCAAGCCGACGCGCAATACCTTTACGCACGTCGCGAAATACATCGGCGGCGACAAGCCGGCGACCCGCTATCAGGAAGCCACCTTCGGCGCGCAGCCGACGCAGAACTTCCACTACCGCCCGACCTGGGATCCCGCCCATGAATTGTTCGACGCAACCCGCTCGGCAATCCGGCTGGCCGACTGGTATGTGCTGAAGGATCCGCGCCAGTACTACTACGCCAGCTGGACAATGGCGCGCGCCCGCCAGCAGGAAGCGGTCGAAGCCAATTACCAGTTCGTCGAGGCGCGCGGCCTGCTGTCGCGCATGAGCGATGAAGTGCGCGAGAGCGCCGCCCGGGTGCTGATGCCGCTGCGGCATGTGGCCTGGGGCGGGAACATGAACAACACCTTCATCTGCGCCTACGGCTACGGCACCGCGCTGACCGCGGCCGCCAATTTCCACGCGATGGACCACCTCGGCATCGCGCAGTACCTGACCCGCCTCGGCCTCGCCATCGATGAACCGGGCGTGCTCGAGGCCGGCAAGAACGACTGGCTGCAGGACCCGCGCTGGCAGGTGCTGCGCCGGCTGGTCGAGGACACGCTGGTGCTGAAAGACCCGATGGAGCTGTTCGTCGCCCAGAACCTCGCTCTCGACGGCCTGCTGTATCCGCTGATCTACGGCGCCTATGTGGATGAACACCTGACCCTGAAAGGCGGCACGGCGATCGCGATGCTGACCTCGTTCATGCCCGAGTGGGCGGACGAAACGGCGCGCTGGGTCGACGCCGTGGTGAAGGCTGCGGCAGCCGAATCCGAAGAAAACAAGAAGCTGCTGTCCGGCTGGGCGCTGGCCTGGACCGATCGCGTGCAGGCGGCGCTGGCGCCGGTGGCCGAGATCGCGCTCGGGGAACTGGGCCAGGACGCACTGGCCGCGACCCGCACCACCTTCAACGCCCGGCTGGCCAAGGCCGGCCTCGCGACCTGAACCGACATTACATAAAACTTACCGGGGGAATACCGCATGTCCAATGTTTTCATCGCCTTCCAGGCCAACGAGGAATCGCGTCCGCTGGTGGATGCGATCGTCGCCGACAACCCCGCGGCCCAGGTGGTGTATTCGCCGGGGCTGGTGAAGATCGACGCCCCCGGCAGGCTGGTCATCAAGCGCGAGACGGTGGAGGAAATCATCGGCCGCCCGTACGACCTGCAGCAGCTGCAGATCAATCTCGTCACCCTGTCCGGCAATTTGGACGAAGACGACGACGAGTTCGTGCTGAGCTGGAAGCACTGAGCGAACACGACGCCCATCCCGACGCGAGGAAGCCTGCACATGGACAAGCGAGTGGAGAGAAAGCGCATCGGCGTCGCCGACCGCTATGCGGCAATGACGCACGACCTGCACTGGGAAACCAGCTACCAGGCGATGGACAAGGTATTCCCGTACGGCCGGTACGAGGGTATCCGCATCCATGACTGGCAGCAGTGGTCCGACCCGTTCCTGATGACGACCGATACCTACTGGCGGCTGCAGGGCGAGAAGGACAAGAAGCTGTATGCGGTCATCGAGGCCTTTGCCCAGAACAATGGCCAGCTCGGCATCTCCGATGCGCGCTATGTGAATGCGGTGAAGCTGGTGCTGCAGGCGTTCGCGCCGCTGAAATACGCCATCCACCGCAGCTGCGCGCAGGCCAGCCGCCAGCTGCGCGGCGATGCCCTGCGCATCGCGGCCCAGATGCAGTCGGCCGATGAACTGCGCCAGTACCAGTCGGACACCCACGCCGCCTCGGTCTACAACAAGTATTTCAACGGGCTGCACGAGACGCCGCGCTGGTTCGAGAGCGTGTGGTACCTGGCGCCTTTCCGCAGCTATGCGGACGACGTTGCCAGTGCCGGCCCCTTCGAGCAGCTGGTTGCCGTCAGCTTCGGCTTCGACCGCCTGCTGTCGGACCTGCTGTTCGTGCCCTTCATGAGCGGCGCAGCGCACAACGGCGACCTGTCGCTGGTGCCGGTTAGCTTCTCCGCCCATTCCGACGCTGCGCGCCACAAGGCGTTCGGCCTGTCGCTGGTGCAGTTTCTGATCAAACAGGATCCGGCCAACCTCGCCATCGTGCAGCGCTGGATCGACAAATGGTTCTGGCGCAGCTTCCGCCTGATGCCGGCGGTCGCCGTGATGCAGGACTACATGCTGCCCAAGCGCATGGCCAGCTGGAAGGAGGCGTGGGAGGAATTCGTCGAGGAGCCGGTGAATGCGCTGTTCGATGAGCTCGCCGCCATCGGCCTGCGCCGCCCGGCCGGCTGGGCCCAGGCCTGTGATTCGAAAGAGCACCTGAGCCACCAGGCATGGAGCGCGTTCTACGGCTATGCCGATGCACTCGCCTTCCATACCTGGGTACCGATGGCCGACGAGCTCGCGTGGCTGGACCGCAAATATCCGCAGAGCTTTGACCGCTGGTACCGCCCTCGCCTCGACTTTTATGCGCAGCGCGAGGCGACCGGCAAGCGCTTCCGCAACCCTGCACTGCCGATGCAGTGCCAGGTCTGCCAGCAGCCGCTGCTGTTTACCGAAGCCGGCAGCCCGCGCTGGACCGCCTACCGCGAGACCACGCACGACGGCGAAGCCTTCCATGCATGCAGTGACCACTGCGCCCGCATCTTCGCCGACGAGCCGCAGAAATATGTGCAGGCGAAGCTGGCGTCGCACGCCATCCTGCAGGCGCCAGGCACCGGCAGCGTTGCCGAACCGCTGCCGGCATCGCTGGCCGCGGCCGGCATCCGGCTCGGCCACGACACCGGCGGATTCGCGACTTCGGACGACGCCATCAATTTCGAGAACTGGGGCGGCGGACAGGACATGAAGGAGGCCCAGCTATGAGCGTGACCGCGATCGGAAAGTACGAAGCCGGCTCGCACGACGGCGCCGCGCATTTCGCGCAGCCGCTGCTGTACGTCGGCTGGGACGAACACATGGTTTTCTCGGCGCCGGCCGTGCTGGCGCTTGCGCCGCAGACCCGCTTTGACGAGCTGGTGCGCACGGTGCTGCCGGCCCTGTACGGCGAGCACCCGGATTTCGCGCTGGTCGACTGGTCGCGCGTGCAGTGGTTCCGCGGCGCGACGATGTTCACGCCGCGCATGGACGGCACGCTGGCCGACCATGGCTTCGGCCACAAGTCGGTGCTGCGTTTCCGGACGCCGGGACTGGAAGGATTGCGGGGGTCCTGCGGCTGAGGCAGCCCAGGACATGCGGGTAGTTGCATTGCAGCCTGTGCGGTCCCGGCTGCAGTGTGGAGCAGGCTCGGGACCGGTTCATCAAAAAGATAACGGAGACAGCAACAGATGAAAACGACCACCATTCTCGGCGGCGCCGTCGCTGTGGTACTGGGACTGGCTGCCAGCGGCGCGATGGCCCAGGACAAATGCGGACTGGGCAACGGCAAGAAGGCCAGCGGCGAACCGATCCAGATCGGCGCGATCGTCGGCAAGACCGGCCCGGAAGATTTCTCCTCGTCGGCCCGTGCCGCGCAGGCCTACTTCAATTGCGTGAACGCCAACGGCGGCATCCACGGCCGCCCGATCAAGTACACCGTGCAGGACGACACCTGGAACCCGGAAGTCGCATCGCAGGCCGCCAGCAAGCTGGTGCGCGACACCAAGGTGGTGGCGATGGTCGGCTCCTCGTCATTCGTCGAATGCGGCGCCAACAATGACCTGTATGCGAAAGAAGGCGTGGCCTCGGTTTCCGGCGTCGGCGTGCCGCGCGCCTGCTTCTTCGGCAAGAACTACATCTCCTTCAACCAGGGCCCGCGCCAGTCGACGCTGGGCGCTGCGCAGCACATCGTCGAGACCTTCAAGCTGAAGAGCCTGACCTGCGTCGCCCCCGGCATCCCGGGCTTCGGCGACTGGGTGTGCGGCGGCGTCGAGTCCTACGGCAAGGCCAACAACATTCCGGTCAAGACCGTGATCTTCGATCCGGGCCAGCTGGACGGCAATGCGATCGCACTGCAGATCGCCGCGGCCAGGAGCGAAGGCGTCGTGCTCGGCATGCCGCGCGGCATGATGCTGCCGATCCTGACCGCTGCCGAACAGCAGGACCTCGGCAAGAGCGTCAAGTGGGGCCTGCCGACCTCGGCCTATCACGCCGACATGCCGAAGGCCGTCGGCAAGTACTGGCACGACAAGCTGTATGTGCACATGGAGCTCGAGCCGATGGACGGCACCGGTCCGGACAACACGAACTGGAAGGCGATCATGGACAAATACGGCGACCGGAAGGACCCGCGCGACACCTTCTCGCAGGCCGGCTTCCTGGCCGCCAAGGCAGCGACCGATGCCCTGCTCGGCATCAAGGGCAATGTCGACCGCAAGTCCGCCTACCAGGCCATCGTCGGCACTAAAAACTGGAAGAGCGACATGATGTGCGCGCCCTGGTACTTCGGACCGGGCGAGCGTCACCAGCCGAACCACAAGGGTCGCGCGGCACTGCTGGTCAAGGGCGGTTTCAAGACCCTGACCGAGTGCTACCAGTCGAAGGACAGCGAGCTGGCTGACGTGCTGCAGCTCGAGTCCAAGGGCGGCCTGGTCAACTGAGTCAACTGAACCAACGCGAACCGGGCTGATCATGGAAACTTTGCTCCCCTTTATCGTCGTCGGCATCAGCGTCGGCGCGGTGTATGCGCTGTCAGGCGTCGGCCTGGTGGTGCTGTACCGGGCCAGCGGCGTGGTCAACTTCGCCTTCGGCGCACTCGGCGGCCTGGCCGCCATGGTGTGCTGGCAGGTGATCGACCTCGAGTATGCCGACTGGATGGGCTGGGTCGCCGGCATCGGATCGGCCACCTTGCTGTCCTGGGCGTACGGGCGCTTCATCGCGCCCTCGCTGACGCACCAGGACCGTGTGGTCCGCGCGATGGCCACGCTCGGTTTCGCGTTGATGGTGATGGGCATCGCCCAGTGGTACTGGGGCGATGACCCGCGCCGGCTGGTGCTGCCGACCGATGCCTCCGGTATCGAAGTCGACGGCCGACGGCTGATCAGCCATACCCGCGTCGCCGCCCTGCTGTTCGCGGCCGGCGCGACAGTCGGCATGCTGTGGCTGCTGGCCCGCACCCCGCTCGGACTGCGGATGCGGGCGCTGCAGAGCAACCGCGTACTGGCCGGCCTAGTCGGCGTGCGCGTCAAGCGGGTCGATACCTGGGCCTGGACGCTGGCCGGCCTGCTGGCCGGCATCAGCGGCCTCTTCATGGGCAACATGGTCCGGCTGAATCCGACCGTACTGACCTTCCTCGTGATACCGGCAATGGCAGCGGCCATGGTCGGGCGCATGAATTCCCTGACGGCGACCGTGCTCGGCGGACTGGCGATCGGCGTGATCGAGTCCCTGCTGAACCTGGTTCCCGACGTGCAGCGCTACGGCTCCGCCACCGCTTTCGTGGTCGCGATTGCCGCCGTGCTGTGGCAACAGCGGCATGGCATCGGCCTGTCGCGCGACAACAGCCACCTGGAGTAAGCAACATGGCACGCAACAAGGACAAACCCGATATCGCTCCCGGCACGCCATTCCAGCGCGTGCGGCCGATGCTGCTGACCTTTCTCGTGGTGGCACTGATCGGACCGTGGGTGTTCTCCTCCTACTGGCTGAACACCTTCTCCACCGTCGCCTGCCTGACGCTGGCAGCCGGCACGGTGTCGCTGCTGTACGGGCAGCTCGGCATGGTGTCGCTCGCGCAGTTCGCGCTGTCAGGCGTCGGCGGCTGGTTCTGCCTGCGACTGATCCATGGCCTCGGGCTGCCGTTCGAGCTGGCACTGGTGCTCGGCGCGCTGATCGCCGGCCTGTTCGGACTGATCCTCGGCCTGCCGGCGCTGCGCATGCGCGGCCTGTATCTCGCGCTGCTGACGCTAATGATCGCTGCCGCGGTGCAGGTGGTGGTGAACGTGATCGGCTTCCCCGACGGCGGCCCGGGCTGGACCGGCAAGGTGGTGAATGGCCAGCGCCTGATGATCGACCGTCCCTGGATCGCCACTGGCGACGACGCCTACTTCCGCTATGTGATGTTCTGGCTGGCGCTCGGCATGGGCGGCATCGAGTGGGCGCGCGCCACCCTGCCCGGCCGCGCCTGGGGCCTGATCCGCAAATCCGAAGCCGCCGCGATTGCCGCCGGCGTATCGGTAGTGCGCTACAAGGCGCTCGCGTTCGCGATGGCGGGCGCGCTCGCCGGCCTCGCCGGCGGCCTGCTGGCCGGCCTCAATGGCCAGCTCGACAACACCGGCTTTCCGGTCTCGCAGTCGATCCTGCTGTATGCGCTGACCATCGTCGGCGGCGCCTACCACTGGATGGGCGCGGTGTTCGCCGGCCTGCTGATCCGCGCGCTGCCGGCGCTGCTGAACGACCACGGCGTCGACGGCAACCTCGCGAATGCGTTCTACGGCTTTGCGCTGCTGGTGTCGCTGATCCAGGGCCGCAAGGGACTCGCCGGCCAGCTGGCCGACTTCTACAAATTCGTGCGCATGAGCCGCATCGTCGAAGGCTCGGTGATCTGGGGCGGCATTTCGATCGGGCTCGCGCTGGTAGCCGCCAGCACCGAGGCCATGGGCTTCGCCGGCGCGCTGTTCCTGTCGCTGGTGGCGCTGCTGTTCCGGCAGGCGATCCCGGGCGTCTGCTGGCTGCTGCTGGGCTTCTTCGGCAAGCGCGTGCAGGACGGCGCGGAAGATGCCGAAGCCTGGGCGTCTCTGCGGCTGGCGCGCGTGCAGGAAAGCTTCGGCCTGCTGCCCGACCACCGGCTGCTGAAGCGCACGCTGAACGTGCTGTTCATCGGCTTCTTCGTCGGCTGGGTGGTGTGGGGCGTATTCGATGTGGAGTTCAGCGTCGCGCTGTCCATCATCTGGGCTTCGATTGCGCTGAAGTTCCTGATCGAACTGGCGCTCTATCCGGCGATCCTGCCGCTGCGGCAGAAGATCGACGAGAAGTATCCGAAACCCTTTGCGTCGTATCGCTGACGGAGCCGCACCATGATCGAGATTAACGACCTCAGCGTGCAGTTCGGCGGCGTCAAGCCGATCGACGGCCTGACCGTCACCCTGAACCGCCCGATCGTCGGCCTGATCGGCCCGAACGGCGCAGGCAAGACCACGCTGCTGAATGTGCTGTCCGGCTTCGTAACGCCGAAGCGCGGCTGGGTGAAGCTGAACGGCGAACTGCTGACCGGCATCCCTGCCCACCGGCGCGCCGACATGGGCCTGCGCCGCACCTTCCAGACCGACCAGATCGCGGAAGACCTGACGCTGCTCGAGAACGTGCAGGCGATCGCCGACCATGTGCAGTTCGACAGCCGTGATGCGGAAAAGAAGGCTGTATTGGGTGCCATCGATTTCGTCGGCCTGTCGCACCGGCTGAACCGCAAGGGCAGCGACCTGTCGACCGAGGAACGCCACCTCGCCGAAATCGCAAAGGCGCTGATCGGCAGCCCCAAGCTGGTGATGCTGGACGAACCCGGCGCCGGCATGAGCGGCGCCGAAGCCGAGCACCTGCAGAAGGTCATCAAGGGCATACCCGGCTACTGCAAGGCGCAGGTATTCCTGATCGACCATGACGTCGACCTGATCTCCGCCTGCTGCCACGAAACCATGGTGCTCGATTTCGGCAAGCTGCTGGCGCTCGGCCCGACGCTGGAAGTCCTGAAAAAACCTGAAGTGCAGCAGGCTTACCTGGGCAACTTCGACGATCTGGAGGTGGCCGCATGAGCACCAAGACTCCCCCGGCGAACCTGCGCCGCGATCATCTGGACATCCGCAACCTGGTCATGGTGCGCGGTACCAAGGCAGTCACGCATGCAATCGAACTCGCCGTCGCGCCCGGCAAGATCACCGCCCTGATGGGCGCCAACGGCGCCGGCAAGACCAGCACCGTGCTCGGCATCGCCGGCGTAGTGGAACCGGCCTTCGGCGAGATCTGGCTGGACGGGATCGACCTGGTCGGCATGGATGCCGACGAGATCCGGCGCCGCGCCGTGGCGACCGTTCCCGAAGGCCATCAGGTACTGCGGGAACTCACCGTGCGCGACAACCTGCTGGTGGCTGGCGGCGGCCTGTCGCGGTCCGAAATGAATGCGGGCATCGAGCGCGTGCTCGACCTGTTCCCCGAACTGAAGGAAAAGCTGCCGCAACCGGCCGGCGACCTGTCCGGCGGCCAGCAGCAGATGGTGGCGATCGCGCAGGCGCTGATCGTGTCGCCGCGCTTCCTGGTGATTGACGAACTGTCGTTCGGCCTCGCGCCGACCATCGTCGCGCGCCTGGTGCCGATCATCCGCCGCATTGCGGACAGCGGCATCGGCGTGCTGCTGATCGAGCAGTTCACCCAACTGGCACTGGCGCTGGCGCATCACGTGTACGTGATGTCACGCGGCCATGTGTCCTACGACGGCGAGCCGCGCAAGCTGCGCGACGACCCGGAGATTCTGCATCGGGCCTACTTCCCAGTCAGCGACCGGGAAGCAGTGGGATTGTAGAAGCACCTTCACAAGAGAGCCAAAGCTCCCTGACCTTCAATTGAAATAACGCGGAGACAGCTGATGGACACACGTGTCGTCAAGAAAAAACTGGGACTCAAGGAACGCTATGCCGCCATGACGCGCGGCCTGCACTGGGAGACCACCTACCAGCCGATGGACAAGGTGTTCCCGTACGACCAATACGAGGGCATCAAAATCCATGACTGGGACAAGTGGGAAGACCCGTTCCGCCTGACCATGGACGCCTACTGGAAATACCAGGGCGAGAAAGAGAAGAAGCTGTATGCGGTGATCGAGGCCTTCGCGCAGAACCACGGCGAGCTCGGCGTCACCGATGCGCGCTACATCAATGCGCTCAAGCTGTTCATCCAGGGCGTGACGCCGCTCGAGTACTACGCGCACCGCGGCTTTGCGCATGCGGGCCGCCAGTTCACCGGTGCCGGCGCGCGGGTGGCGGCCCAGATGCAGGCGGTGGACGAACTGCGCCACTTCCAGACCGAGACGCATGCGATCTCGCACTACAACAAGTACTACAACGGCCTGCACAACGCGAACCACTGGTTCGACAACGTCTGGTACCTGTCGGTGCCGAAGAGCTTCTTCGAGGATGCCTATACCGGCGGCCCGTTCGAGTTCCTCACCGCGGTCAGCTTCTCGTTCGAATATGTGCTGACCAACCTGCTGTTCGTGCCCTTCATGTCCGGTGCCGCGCACAACGGCGACCTGTCGACCGTGACCTTCGGCTTCTCTGCCCAGTCGGACGAGTCGCGCCACATGACGCTGGGCATCGAGTGCATCAAGTTCATGCTCGAGCAGGATCCGGGCAATGTGCCGATCGTGCAGCGCTGGATGGACAAGTGGTTCTGGCGCGGCTACCGCCTGCTGACCCTGGTGGCGATGATGCAGGACTACATGCTGCCCAAGCGCGTGATGAGCTGGAAGGAAGCCTGGGAGATGTATGCCGAGTCGAACGGCGGCGCGCTGTTCGCCGACCTCGCACGCTACGGCATCCGCAAGCCCAAGGGCTGGGACCAGGCCTGCGAAGGCAAGGACCACATCAGCCACCAGGCGTGGGCCACCTTCTACCAGTACGGCCATGCCGCCGCATTCCACACGTGGATCCCGAGCAAGGACGAGATGGACTGGCTGTCGTCCAAGTATCCGGACAGCTTCGACCGCTACTACCGACCGCGGCTGGAGCACTGGGCGGAGCAGGCCGAGGGCAAGGAAGGCCGCTGGTACAACCAGATCCTGCCGATGCTGTGCCAGGTATGCCAGGTACCGATGCTGTTCACCGAGCATGGCGACCCGACGCAGATCGCCTTCCGCGAGACCGACTACCACGGCATGAAGTACCACTTCTGCTCCGACCACTGCTGCGAGATTTTCGAGCATGAGCCGAAGAAGTACGCGCAGGCCTGGCTGCCGGTGCACCAGATTTACCAGGGCACCTGCTATCCGGAGGACATCAACCCGGCGTCGCCCGGCGACAGCCCGGTGCGCGAGGTGATCCGCTACTACGGCATCCACGGCGGCGAAGACAACGGCGAATTCGCCTCCAGCGAAGACCGCCAGCACTTCAGGCAGTGGAGCGGCCGCATGAAGCCGCAGGACAACAAGGAGTAAGGCAATGGCAACCCAGGACTTGATGAAGACCATCGGCGATTACCCGCTGCGGCAGCAGGACACCCAGGACAAGTTCCACGGCAAGCAATTGATTTACCTGTGCTGGGACAACCACCTGATGTTTGCGGCGCCGATGTGCATTCCGGTGCCGCCGACCCTGCCGTTCGGCGCATTGATCCGCGATGTGCTGCCCGAACTGTATGGCGACCATCCGGAATTCGAGTCCATCGACTGGAAGCGCACTGTCTGGACCAACTCGGGGAAACGCTTCATCCCCGACGTCGGCAAGTCGCTTGCCCATCATGGCCTGGGCCACAAATGCCTGATCCGTTTCCGCACGCCGGCACTGGAGGGCAGCCGCATGCCCGCCAACGCCGGCGGCGCGGGCTTCTGACCGAACCCGGGACCACCCCAGTCAACGCCAACTATCCGGACGCACCATGTCACAGCAACTGACCATCGAACCGCTCGGCGCAACGATCGACGTCGAGGACGGCCAGACCATACTCGACGCCGCGCTGCGGCAGGGCATCTTCATTCCGCATGCCTGCGGCCACGGCCTGTGCGGCACCTGCAAAATTGACGTTGTCGACGGCAATGTCGACCACGGCGAGGCAAACCCGTTCGCGCTGATGGACTTCGAGCGCGACGAGGGCAAGACCCTCGCCTGCTGCGCGACGCTGCACAGCGACGTCACCATCGAGGCGGATATCGACGAAGATCCGGATGCCCGCATCATCCCGGTCACCGACTTCGACACCACCGTCAGCCGCATCGAAACGCTGACCCCGACCATCAAGGCGATCTGGCTGAAGCTGGACAAGGCGATCGACTTCCAGGCCGGCCAGTATGTGCAGGTCAGCCTGCCGGGCATCGAAGGCGACCGCCCGTTCTCGATCGCCAATTCGCCGCAGGAGATCGCTGCCACCGGCGAGCTCGAACTGAACGTCCGCATCATCCCCGGCGGCTCGGGCACGACCTACCTGCATGAACAGCTAAAGGTGGGCGACAGACTGCATGTCACCGGTCCGTACGGCCGTTTCTTCGTGCGCACGTCGCAGCAGGCACCGATGCTGTTCATGGCCGGCGGCTCGGGACTGTCCAGCCCGCGCTCGATGATCCTCGACCTGCTGGCGAACGGATGCAAGCAGCCGATCACGCTGGTCTACGGCCAGCGCAACCTGGC
>JAIXTG010000321.1 GCA_027484285.1 Oxalobacteraceae bacterium
CTGGGCGAGTACATCGAACGCATCAGCAACAATCATTTTTACGCGGGCGCTTTTTTCGGCGAAGAGATCGCCAATGCAGAGTTCGTGCATTACCCGAACGAGCGCTGGTTCAAGCCCGGGCCTGATGACGCGCTGCCGCCGGAAATTCTCGATGACTACTGCCTGCAAATCTACGATGCCGACGGCGAGTTGCGCGCGTCGCATCTGGTCGATACCAACTCCGGCAATGTACAGCGAGGCATCTGCTCGCTGCCTTACGTACGCCAGTCAGACGGCGAGGTAGTGTATTTCCCGTCCAATCTGGTCGAGAACCTTTTCGTCAGCAACGGCATGAGTGCCGGCAATACGCTGGTCGAGGCGCAGGTGCAATGTCTGTCCGAAATTTTCGAGCGGGCAGTGAAGCGGGAAATCCTCGAGGGCGAAATGGCGTTGCCCGACGTGCCGCCGGAGGTGCTGGCGAAATACCCGCGGATTCTGGCCGGCATCCAGGGCCTTGAAGCGCAGGGATTTCCGGTGCTGGTCAAAGATGCGTCCATGGGCGGCATCTATCCGGTGATGTGCGTCACGCTGATGAATCCGCGCACCGGCGGCGTATTTGCCTCGTTCGGCGCGCACCCCAGTTTCGAGGTGGCGCTCGAGCGCAGCCTCACGGAGTTGCTGCAGGGGCGCAGTTTCGAAGGCCTGAACGATTTGCCGCAGCCCACCTTCGAGAGCAATGCAGTCACCGAGCCGAACAATTTTGTCGAGCACTTCGTCGATTCCAGCGGCATCGTCTCGTGGCGCTTTTTTAGTGCGAAAGCAAATTTCGAATTCACCGAGTGGGATTTCTCCGGCAAGGGCGACAACCCCAATGCGGAGGAGGCTGCCACCCTGTTCGGCATCCTCGAATCCATGGGCAAGGAAGCGTATGTGGCAGTGCACGACCAGCTGGGCGCGATCGCCTGCCGCATCCTGGTGCCCGGCTATTCGGAGGTGTATCCGGTCGAGGACCTGATCTGGGATAACACCAACAAGGCGCTGCTTTTCCGCGCCGATATCCTGAACCTGCATCGCCTCGACGATGCCAGCCTGACGGCACTGCTCGAGCGGCTGGAGAATAACGAACTCGACGAGTTCTCCGATGTCGCCACGCTGATCGGTATCGAATTTGACGACAATACCCCTTGGGGCCAGCTCACCGTCCTTGAACTGAAATTGCTGATTCATCTCGCCCTGCAGCAATTCGACGAGGCGCATGAACTCGTGGCTGCCTTCCTGCAGTACAACGACAACACGATTGAGCGCGGACTGTTCTATCAGGCCTTGAATGCGGTGCTGGAGGTGGTGCTCGACAGCGAGCTGGAACTCGATGATTACGTCGTCAATTTCCGGCGGATGTTTGGCGAGGCGCGGATGAGCGCCGTGCTCGGTTCGGTCGATGGCAGCGTGCGCTTCTTTGGCTTGACGCCGACGAGCATGCAACTCGAAGGGCTCGACCGTCATCACCGTCTGCTCGACAGCTACAGAAAATTGCACAAGGCGCGCGCAAAAGCAGCGACGAACGCAGGCTGAAGCTGCCCGCTCCGCTGCGCACCTTGTCCGGGGACGATACCGGCAAGCCGTGCGTCGGAGGGCGCGCTACTTTCGCTTGCCGCGCGCCTCGATCGCCATGTCGATCAGGCCGAATATCACTGGTGCAATCACGATCCAGCTGAAAAGCAGAACGCCCATGATGGCTACCTCGCTTGGTTGACTCGGATCGACCTTAACGAGGCTCGGCGGGATGTTGGCGATTTCAGCGACGGCGGTTGAGCCTGAACAAGGAGTTGCCGAGTTTTTGGCGGTGCGCTATTGATAGCGAGCATGACAGCCTGCGTTTTGCTGACGACTCCCAACATCTTGCCTGAGCTAAAACGTTTATGAAAACCTGCGCCCTCTACCTGCTGACTGCGATTGCGGAGATCCTCGGTTGTTATCTTGCATATGTCTGGCTTCGCCAGAACGGCCCGGCCTGGCTGCTGATACCGGCAGCCGTCAGCCTCGCTGCATTCGCGTGGCTGCTCACACTGCATGACGCCCCTTCGGGCCGGGTCTATGCAGCCTACGGCGGCGTGTACATCGGCGCTGCACTTGGCTGGCTGTACCTGGTCGACGGCATACGTCCGTCGACCTGGGACATTGCTGGCGTGCTGGTGGCGCTGGCGGGCATGGCAATCATTGCCTTCCAGCCGCGCTGACGCAGCTTCACCCCTGAGGCTCCCCACACAATGAGTCGCTTCCTTTTTCGCGCCCTGGCGGTCTGGTCCGGCATCCTGGCCGCGGCCGTGGTGAATGGCGTAATCCGCGAATCCCTGCTGATACCGCTGCTTGGAACGCTGTCCGGTTTGGTGCTCAGCGGCCTGCTGCTCTCGCTCGTCATCTTTGTCGTGTCGCTGCTGGCGATCCGCTGGATTGGCGTGGCGACTGCCCGTCAGGCACTGTCGATTGGCCTGCTCTGGCTTGTGGCCACGCTGGCCTTCGAGTTCGGTCTCGGGGCGGGACTGCAGCACAAGACGATGGCTGAGTTACTGGCCGCATACACCTTTGAGGGAGGGAACCTGTGGCC
>JAIXTG010000424.1 GCA_027484285.1 Oxalobacteraceae bacterium
GGCCGGCGTATCCGCGGCTGCGCGGCCTTCCAGATCGACGGCCGTCGCGCCCGAGACCAGTCGCACCAGCTGGATGCCCTTGGCTGCCATCGTGCCCGGCGTGCTGCCTGCACCCGGCACCGTCACCACGTCGGCCGCGCTGATCTTGCTGTCGCCGGTGACGTCAAGCCGCGGCGAGGCCAGCACCGAACGCACCGCGTCGCCAACCAGGTTGTCAGCGTTGAAGTCCTGGCCGGACCCAGATTCCAGGCGCAGCACATCGGTCAGCGTCATTGCCTGCGTGCCGGCCAGCTTCGGGCCACCGACAGGAATGCCAAACTCGTTCAGCTCGTCGCCAAACAGATAGCCCCGATAGGTGGCTGTCGCGCCGGAGCCAGTGCGCTCGATCAGCAGGCCGCTGTGACGCTCGACTTCGAAGGTATTTCCCGGGTTCGACGGATCGGGAATGGCCACGATCTCCGGCGGAAGGTCTGCCACGCCAAGGTAGCTGACGCCGGCCGCGGTCGACGGCGTCCAGTTGCTGATGGCCTCGCCGGTACGGACCTGCAAGGTTGTCAGCTCCCCGGACAGATCGCCAGTGGCCAGCAGGCCCGAATCGTCGATGCCGATCGCACCCGACGTTAGCCGCACCAGCTGGATGCCGTTGGCCGCCACTGTGCCGACGGTGCCGTCCGGCTTGTCGATTTCGACCATGTCGTCCGCCGTGATGCGGCCGTCGCCGGTCAGGTCAAATCGCGGCGTCGCCAGGATGCCGGTGACCGAGTCGCCGATCTGGTTGTCGGCATTGAAATCCTGCCCGGACAAGGACTCGAGGCTCAGTACTTCGGCCAGTGTCAGCGTTTCGCTGGTGCCTGCGATCGTGGTGAACGCGACCGGCAAGCCCGACTCGGGATCGATGTCCGCAACGAAGACATGGCTGCGGTAAGTGGCGGACGCGCCGCTTCCGACACGCTCGACCAGCTTCAGGTGCTCGACGTAATTTCCGTCGCCATCCATGTGGCCGGCCTGAAGCAGCCCGAGATAGGTAGAACCGGATGCTGCGCTCCAGGCGGTCGGCGCTGCATCGACCGACGCAGCGCTGCGCAGCTTTACCGCGTCGATATCGTCATTCACTTTCGCCTGCCCGCTGAAGTCGATGCCTATGCTTCCATCGTCCAGCCTTACCAGCTGCATGCCGCGCGCTGCAGCAGCAGTTTCCTCAAAGAGATCGGATGCAGTGATTTTCAGATCGCCGTCGATGTCGAGCCGGGCGCCAGCAAGAATGGCAGTGATTTTTTGGGCAGGCATAATTATTATTAAAAAAATATTTCTTGAGAAAAACCCTCGAAAGTCTCGTTCCCATGGGAAAACTTGTCAAGAAATTGTGATCCAGATCACAATTTTCAGGGTTTTGGTGACGCGCTTTTGCGGCGGAATGAACGCCGGTGCCAAGCGATGTAAACACTCGCTATCGCTACATGCTCCAAGAAAAGGGGCAATCCCGGACGGACTTGACGCTGTAAGGCGATCGGAAGGGAAATCAGGCGGGGCCGCCCCAAGGAGCAGGGCTGCCGGCGGAAGCGGGACGGAAATCGATATCAGGCAGGCAAGAGGAGAGCTGCGCGGCTCACCTTCCGCCGGCTTTTGCAGGCAAATGCGATAACGGCAACTCAGGGCGCAGGATCGGCCACCAGTTCAACCCTCGGAAGACGATCCGGCGCCGGCACCTGCGACTGCAAGTAGCGCAGCGTGGCCTCGACATCGAGCATGCCGGTGCGGCGAGCACGCCCCTGCCCGAGCACGGTGAAACCGTCGCCGCCCTCGGCGAGGAAAGCATTCACCGTCACCCGGTAGGCGCGCTGCGCCTGCACCGGCTCGCCGTCGAGCGTCATGCCGGTCACGCGCCGGCCCGGCGCTGCGCGCGCATCGAGGCGATAGCGGAAACCGGCGCTCGGCTGCAGCAGGGCGATGCGGTCGGCACGCACTTGCTGCTCGAGCAGCGCCTGCAGCTGCGCGCCGGTCAGCGTCATCGTCACCAGCGCATTCGAGAACGGCTGCACGCTGACGAGGTCGCGGGACCGGAGCTCGCACGGGCCGGCGCTGCACGGCAAGTCGGCACGCAGGCCGCCGGCATTCATGAAGGCGATCTGCGCACCGCCGTCAGTGGCCGCGCGGGTGGCGGCCAGCTGGGCATCCGCAACCAGCGCACCGAGGGTGGAATTGGCGCCGGCCAGCGGCTTGCGATCAAAGCCGGCGGCAATGCGGCCGACCACCTTGTCTGCCAGCGGACGTGCCAGCTCGCTGTAATGAGCAATCCGTACCGCCGCCGGTGTGGTGGCCGGCAGGTCGGTGGAGGGCAGTGGCAGATTGTCGGCGGTGCTGCGCTCGAGGTCGATGCGGCCGCTGGCAGGGTCGAGCGCGAGGTCGATGCGCGACAGCAGGCGCGCATAGGAGCCCGCCTGCAGAATCAGGCGCCCGTTGCGCAGGCAGCGATAGGCCTGGTGGGTGTGGCCGGTGAGTACCAGCTTCACGTCCGGATCGAAACGATCGGCCATCTCGAAGGCACGGCCGCGTGCACTCGGGCAGGACAGTTCCGCGTCATCGCGGTCGACGAATCCGCCCTCGTGCATGATCACCACGAAGGCATGCACCCCATCGCGCCGCAGTGCACGCACCGCTCGGTTGACAGCGGCCACCTCGTCGGTGAAGCGCAGGCCCTGCACACCGGCCGGCGGCACCAGCGACGGCGTGCTGCGAGTGACCACGCCGATGAAGTCCACCGGTATGCCGGCATAGCGCCGCACCTCGACCGGCGGCAGCAGCGGGCGGCCGTCGGCGCCGGTCACATTCGCGCCCAGCATGGAAAAGCGCGCGCCGTCGAAGCGGCCACCCGGGCCGCGGCAAGTCTGCGATCGCTCGCTGATGCCGTCAGTTGCGCAGCCGCCGCGCATGAGCCGCTGCAGTTCCGCAAAACCGCGATCGAACTCGTGGTTGCCGACCACCGCGATATCCAGCCCGAGCAAGTTCATCGCCTCGATGGTCGGCTCGTCGCGGAACAACGAAGACTCGAGCGGCGATGCGCCGATCATGTCCCCGGCCGATACCGTCACATGATGCGGCACGCCCGAGCGCAGCCGCGCGAGCTGCTGCTCGAGCGCTGCGGCACCGTGCGGCGCGACATGGCCGTGGAAGTCGTTGAAGGCCAGCACCCGCAGCATGAGCCGATCGGCGGCGCCGGCCGGCAGGATGAACAGGGACAGCAGCAGGGCGGCGGCGGCACCGCGCGGGGAAGATAAATTCATCGGAGAGTCGTGCCGGGACAGGAACGGAATGGCGACCGTAAGCCGGCGCAGTGCCGCAGCTGCAGCGCATGCCGCCGCAGCCTCATGTATTCGGCAAGGCGGCCGGCATCGACCTGCAGAACGTTGCGAGCGACCAACCCGTCCGGTGCGGCACTCAGCTGTCGACCAGCTTCATCAGCGACTGCAGCACCGACGCAGTATCAATGAAGGCCGGCGCGGCGGCCGGCTGTGCTGCCTGCCCGGACGCGACGGTCGAGGCATCGCCCTCGTCTGCCGGCGTGGCGGACGAATCGCCGGCCGCGGCGGCGAGCTCGCCTGCCGGCTCGGCCGGTGCGGACTCGACGAGCGGATCCACCGCGTCCATGCCATCGATTGCCCCGTCAACGAGCGACGCCGGTGCCGAGGCCGCCACTGCCGGGGACGCCGCCGTCGCGGTCGACATGGCGACCGGACCGACCGCCTCGCGCAGCTGCGCCTGCAGCCCGGCGTCGACTTGCGCGGCATGCGCCACCAGCGGCGCGGCCTGCGCGATGTCCATGCCGAACAGCCATGCATTGCGCCGCATTGACGCCGCATCGCGGCCGGCATCGCGCAGCAGCAGGCCGTGGGCATCTACCAGTTTCAGTCCGCCATCGACCAGTTCGCCGTCGTCGTTCTTCAGCTGGCGCAGGGCGAACGGTCCGGAGCGCGCTACCGTGTCCGCGTCACCGAGGTAGGCGGCGTCCTCGCGCAGGGCAGCGCCCGGGTCGCCATACATCTGGCCGGTGGCGCGGCGCGCGGCCGTTACCGGATCGCCGGACGCCATGATTGCCTGCCAGTCGCGGGTGTCGGTGTTCGATCCGACCACGCCGTACAGCAGCTCGGCCGCATCCTCGAAGCTGGCGCCGCTGCTGTCCATGAAGGTCTTGATATCCGGCCGGTGCGCGGCCGACAGCGCGGCAGTGGTCAGCAGCGCGGGGCCGGACTGCACCGTGGCCGATACCGCTTGCAGTGCATCGGCAAACCGCCCGTCGTCACCGGTCGCCGGCGTCTCGGCGGGCGTGCTGTACACAGTCTGCGCGGCGCGAGCTGCGCCCGGGGCATTGAGTTCCATTCGGATCCTCCGGTCATTGATGCAGGAATCGTTGCAAATTCCATGCCTTTTCCGTTTGCACCCGGCTGCCTCGCGCCGCAGCGGCTCCCGCCCGAAAAAAGCGGCAAAGCTTTGCCACCGGCTGGCAATCGCTGTCCGCCGGCGGAGGGCGGCAGGCGCACTGCACCGCAAAACGCAAAGATATAAAATGCAAACCAATTTCCTTGAGGAAAGCATCATGACCACGATCCGATCGCACTCGCCGGTCAGCCTTGCGGTGTCGTCGACCGACGTGCCACCCGTGCTGGCCCGAATGGCGCTGACCGGCGCGACCACGCAGTTTTCGCTGTCGACCGGTGACCTGCGCTATGTGGTGTACCTGCCGTTCACCCAGGGCGGCGGGCCGCTGCATTTCGACTACCTCGTCTTTGGAGCGCGCGGGAATGAAGCGCTGCGCTTCATCGGCTCGGTCGACAACACACAGGTACAGAGCGTCAGCGGCCATACGCATGCGGGATCGGCGGGCGCACGCGCGGTCGTGATTGCAGACTCTGGCAAGGAATGGCTGTCGTGGGTGACCGCCGCCTTTGCAGGCACCGGTTATGCGTCGATGGCCGAGCCGCCGCAGGATTTTGCGCGCTGGCCGCTAGGCTATCTGGTCCGGCTGGATGCCTCCGTACAGGCGCCCTACCTGCAGCCGACCCGCCTGACCGACCTGCGCGCGTTCAACCACAGCGTGGCCGCCGGTGATGTAAACGGTGACGGCGCGACCGACTATCTGGTGTCCGGCACCAGCAAGCAGGACGACCCGCTGTTCTACGCGCGCCTCGGCTACCTGCTGGTATCGCAGCCAGCCGGTGGTCATCAGCGGATCCTGATCGATCATCCGAACCTGTCGCCGGCGGGCGTATCCAAAGGCGGGCTTGGCAATGTCGTGCTGGCCGACGTGAATCGCGACGGCCGCGACGACGTGGTGCTGTCGGGCGGATCGGGTGAGCTGACTGCGGCCGACAAAGGCTTCCTGACGATGAGCTACCAGGACGGCCGGCTGGTCGAGCAGTTTTCGCTCGCGCCCTACGGTCGCTTCAATCAGTACCCGAGCTACAACCACTATGCATTCGACATGGACAAGGATGGCGACCTCGACATCCTTGCCTTCTTCGGTGTGTCTTCCTGGGGCTTTGAACTGCTGCGCAACGAGGGAAACGGTCGCTTCTCGCCGGTGCCGGATGCCCTCGGGCTGAATGCATTACGGCTGCCCGACTTCAAGATGATGCAGTTTGCGGACGTAAACCGCGACGGCTACACCGACATCATTCTCGACAATTTGACCAGCGATTGGTCACTGGCGAGCCGGCCTGCCAATCTGGCATCGGCGATCCTGCTCAACGACGGCGGGCGCGCTTTCAAGGTGTCGTCGGCCAGCCCAAACCTGTCGGGCACGGCGCCGGGCAGTTCGCTGCAGACCGTCGTCACCAGCTATGCAGGCGAAGTGGCGCCGGGAACGCACCGGTTCGTCACCAGCTTCCGCCGCAACAACGACACCGAGTTCGGCATGTTCGCGCAGGACTTGTCGCTGGCCGGGGGGGCGTCTGCTGGCAGCGGCGGCAGTGGCAGCGCCCCTGCCATCAGCCGCGTGCTGCTGACCACCGGCGCGACCAGCGTCTACCAGACCAGCACCAACACGCTGACGATCGACGATGCCGGTGCACGGGCCGGCGATCCGGCGGGCGACGGGGTGGTACTGAAATCCCCTGCCGGCAAGCTGCTGTCCTCCCTGAGCGCGCTGGCAGCAGTCGTCATTAACGGAAACGGCTTCAGCATTTTCGCGGGCAAGGGCAGCCAGTGGACTGAACTGAACTTCAGTAGCGCCGGCGTGCAGCAGGGAGCGGCAACAAAGCTCAGCCTTGCGCAGGCAGTGCGGCGCGAATCCGCGCTCGGCACCGACATCAATGGCGACGGACGCATCGGCCTCGTGGTTGCCAGCGTGCTGGACGGCGACGGCTACCACGCCAGCCACGCGCCGCTCGGGCTGTATCGCAGCCAGCTTGGCACCCTGGTGCTGGACCAGTCCGGGCGAGCGGGCGGCAGCCCGCTTAACGCGGACGCGACGGTCCTCGTCACCGCTGCCGGCAAGCCATGGGCGTTGCGCAGCAGCGAGCAAGTCCTCGGCATCGCGGCAAAAACTCCGGACAGCCTCGAGCTTCTGGTGCGCGCCGGCAGCCGTATCACAGCGCTGGAAATGGACATCGACAGCGGCACCGTCGCCGCACGCGGCCTGACACTGCGCGAAGCCGGCGCGCTCACCAGCCGGGAATATGCCTACCAGCGCGACCTTGACGGCGACGGCAGCATCAGCCTGACCGGCCAATCCACCCTGCCTGCCGGCTGGCCACCCGTGCTGTAAGGCGCCTCTCCTGCGTGGGACACTCACTCTGTTCGATCGATGATCGGCTATGTCCGGTGATAGTTCAAACAGAGTGAGTGTCCCTTTTTGAAAAGCCTCGTCATATTTGAGTCACACAATCGTCATGCGAGTGAAACTTTACAAAGGTTCAATGAGCGGTTTCCAACAAGGAGACACGCATGGCACTTTCACTTACCGGCAACAGCACACTGAAACTTGCCGTCCTCGACAGCATTGCGCTGACCGGCGCAGAGATTTCTGCCTTTGACCCGGCGAGCAAGCAGTTCTTTGTCACCACGCCGAGCAATGGCATCGTGGTGGTGTCAGCAGCCAATCCCGCCGACCTGAGCGTGGTCCGGACAATTGATTTTTCGAGCGCGGCGTTTTCGTCGTTCGGAAACGATGTCAACAGCGTCGCCGTCAGGAATGGCGTCATTGCAGTCGCCGTCGCCAATCCGGTCAAGACCGAGCCAGGCCGCGTGTTCCTGATCGATGCCGGCGGCAACCTGCTCAAGAGCCTGACCGTCGGCGCGCTGCCGGACATGCTGACCTTCAGCCCGGACGGCCAGTCGATCCTGGTGGCCAATGAAGGCGAGCGCAATGGCGCCAACGGCGAGACCGATGCAAAGGGCTCG
Organism: Oxalobacteraceae bacterium; assembly: GCA_027484285.1. Lineage (GTDB taxonomy): Bacteria > Pseudomonadota > Gammaproteobacteria > Burkholderiales > Burkholderiaceae_D > Pernthalerella. The sequence continues at coordinate 7,396 of JAIXTG010000424.1, forward strand.
GTCAGTATTATCGACATGTCGAAAGGCGCGGCGGCTGCGACCGCAACCACGGTGGATTTCACCGCATTCGACGGCCGCGAGGCTGCGCTGCGTGCGCAGGGCGTGCGCATTTTCAATGGCAAGTCGGCCAGCCTCGACCTCGAGCCGGAATATATTTCGGTCGCCCCCGATGGCAAGACCGCTCTGGTCACGCTGCAGGAAGCGAACGCGGTCGCCATCCTGGACCTGAAAAAAAAGGTATTCACCGACATCGTGCCGCTGGGCCTGAAGGAGTTTGCCGGCCTGCGGACCGACTTCAGCGACCGCGACAGCAGCACTGGCAGCACCAGCTACACACCGCGCTCCGACCTGCCGGTGTTCGGCATGTACATGCCGGACGCCATTGCGGCGTTCAGCAGCAAGGGCAAAACCTATTACGCAATCGCCAACGAAGGCGATAGCCGCGATGACTTCATGGCGCCGGACGAAACGGTCCGGCTCGGCAGCGTCACCCTCGATGCCGCGAAATTCCCGACCGGCGATGCGCTCAAGGCCAACGCCGTACTCGGCCGCCTGAACACGCCCAACCCTGCCACCGTCGGCAGGGACATCAGCGGCGACACCGATGGCGACGGCGACCTCGACCAGGTCCTGATGTACGGCGCGCGCTCCTTCTCCATCCTCGACAGCAAGGGCAAGATCGTTTTCGACAGCGGCGACCACATCGAGCGCTTCATCGCAACCCAGGGCACCTTCGTGTCCGGCCAGGCCAACACCGGCGCGTTCGACGATGCACGCAGCGACGACAAGGGCCCGGAGCCGGAAGGCATAACGACGGCCGTGGTGGACGGTCGCACACTGGTATTTGTCGGCCTCGAACGCGGCGGCGGCGGCGTGATGATCTATGACGTCACCGATGTAAAGAACGTGCAGTTCGTCACCTACGCGCGCAACGCGGCCGATGTGTCGCCCGAGGGCCTGACCTACGTTTCGGCCGCGGACAGCCCGACCGGCCAGGCGATGCTGGCGCTGACCAATGAAGTGTCGCTGACCCTGAGCGTGTACGGACTGACCACCGTGAAATCCGGCACCGCCAACGACGACGTCTTGCGCGCGACCAGCGGTGTGGACGAACTGACCGGCGGCTTTGGCATGGATCGCTTCGTGTTCTCCGACGCGAAGCCACTGACGGCGGTGCCGTCGGTGAGGGATGTGGTCACCGACTTCAGCAACGTCAGCGACCGGATCGACCTGCGGGCGATCGACGCAAACAGCACTCGTGCCGGCAACCAGGGTTTCGTCCGTGTCAGCAGCTTTGACGGCAAGGCCGGCCAGCTGGTAGTGCAGCAGGTAGGCGCCAACACCGAGCTGTCGGGCGACATCAACGGCGACCGCATCGCCGATTTCGTGATCCAGCTGACCGGCGTGGCCTCAATCACTGCCGACAACCTGTCGCTCTGACTCCTCCCTGTTGGGACACTCACTCTGTTCGGCCGGTAGTCGACCAAGCAATGCGGGTGTCGCTTTAGGAGCGAAGTCCCTTGGTATGGGACACTCACTCTGTTCATTCGTTTATCGGTCGAACAGAGTGAGTGTCCCAGCTAGGAGATCCCATTTAGCCGGCTATCGGCTGAACAGAGTGAGTGTCCCAGCTAGGAGATCACGCCGATGAGGGCGGGCTCGACCGGGGTTTGGGACTCATGGAACCAGACGTCGGCGAGCAGGCCGCTTGTGCCGTCGGATTTTGTGAAGTCGGCGGTGAGGCCGACGAGGTTGCCGTGCTCGTACCGCTTGGCACCCTCGGCATGCAGGTTCAGCGAGATGATGCCGGCTCCGGCCAGCGACAGCAGTTCGCCATGGTCGGTCATGCCGTCGGTGTCTTTGTCGGCCCACAGGAGCAGCTGCGGCCACGCAGCGTCGCTGGCGTCGAGGCGACCATCGCCGTTGGCGTCGAGCGAGCGCATCGCTTCAAAACCGTCTGTCGCGCACTGCCCCTCCGGCAGGCGGAAGCCTTCGCCGAACAGTTCGCGGCCGTCGCCAATGCGGCCGTCGCCGTCGAGGTCGATCGCGAGCAGCGCGTCGCCCTGCTCGACCCAGCCGACTTTGCGCAGCACCCCCGAACCGCCAAGATCGAAGTTCACGCCGTCGGCGCGACCGACGCTCAGCTGGCCGTCGCCGTCGAGATCGAGCACGATCGGGCTGGTGCGCAGCGAGGCTGCCTTGCTGCCGAGCGCCTCGACCTGGTCGGCCGACAGTGCATCCGCCTGCGCCATCGTCAGGCCCTTCAACTGTGCCGTGCTGAGGGTCGCGAGCTGCGCATCCGACAAGGCGGCGAAGGTATCCGGATCCAGCATCGCCAGCTGCTTGCTGCTGAGCGCCTTCAACTGCGCTGTCGTCAGCTCGCCGACCTGGTCGGGCAGGAGCGACGCCAGCTGCTGCGACGTCATCGAGCGCAGGTCGGCTGGCTCGATCGCCGCCAGCTGGGACGGGCTCAGCAGGCTGATCTGGTAAGGCGTGAGCGCGGCCACCTGTTTCGCGCTGAGCCCCGCAAGCGCCCCGGCCGTCATCTCGAACAGCACGTCATCGTTCAGGCTCGGGATCAGGTCAGGCTTCAACGCCGACAGCTTGCGCGCCGATGCCAGTCCGTCGATCTGCACCGCATCCAATTCCGCGACTTGCGCCGCACGCAGGCCACCGAGCTGTTTGATGCTCAGCGATGCCAGCATGCGTACGCCGAGTCCGGCGATTTCGGACTCATTGATTGCGCCCACCTGGAATGACGTCAGCTGCCTCAGCTGCAGGCTGTCGAGCTGGTCGAGCTGCAGCGCATCCATCGCCGCCACCTGTTCTTCGCGCAATGCGCCGATGGCCTCGGGCGCGAGCCGGGCTACCTGCTCCGGCAGCAATGCCGATACCTGCTCCGGCGTCAGGGCCGCCACCTGCGTGCGGCCGAAGGCGCCGATCTGTGCCGGCGAGAGTGCGCCGATGGCATCCGGTGCCAGTGCCTTGACCTGCAACGAGGTCAGCGCCTTCAGCTGTGCCGAGCCGAGCCGCGCCAGCTGCGTGCCCGACAGCGACGCGAGCACGGCATCGTCGATGGCCTGCATCTGGGGTGTCGACAGCTTGGCGAGCTGCTGCGGTGTCAGTGCCACCAGCTGCTCTACCGACAGTTGGCCGAACCTCGCCGGCACGAGGCCGGGCAGTGCATCGGGCGGCACCAGCGCGAGCTGCGCCGGCGACAGGCGATCGACCTGCTCGCCAGTGAGACCGCCGGCCTGGGTCCGCGTGAGGGCACCCAGTTGCGCATTGCTGAGGCTGGTGATGCCGGCCCCGAGGGAACCCAGCTGGGCCGCGGTGAGTGCCGAGCCATCGATCGCGTGCAGCTGGTCGACCGTCAGGGCATTTAACTGGGCGAGCGTCAGTCCCGGCACGGCTGCCTTGTTGAGTGCAGCCAGTTGTGCGGTGCTCAGCTGCACCACCTGCTCGGGCGTCAGTGCGCTGACCTGTTTTGCGAGCAGGGCGCGCACTTGTGCCGCGGACAGTGCCGCCAGCTGCGCACCGGTCAGCGCGGGCAGCTGGGCAGATGTCAGCGACGGCATGTCGGCGGCTTCGATGCTTGCAACCTGCGACGGCGTCATGGCCGCCAGCTGTGCGCCGGCCAGGGCAGCGACCTGCGCCGGGCGCAACGCGACAATCTGCGCCGCGGTGAGCGCATCCACCTTGTCCGCGGGAAGCGCGGCCAGCTGCGCGGCCGACAGGCCCGGCAGGCTGTCCGTCGTCAGCGCCTGCAACTGTTCGCGGCTCATCAGCGCAAAAGCGCCGGCGTTGAGCGCGGCCAGCTGCGGCATGCCGAGCGCGGCCAGCTGCGCCGCCGACAATCCGGCGACTTCTGCAGCGGACAGGACCCTGAGCTGGTCTGTCCGCAAGGCCGCGATCTGGGATGGCCCGAGTGCCGCCAGCTGTGCCGGCGACAGGGCATCCACCAGCGCGGCACTCGCCAGCTTGAGCTTGGCCGGATCCAGCGCCGCCACCTGCGCCGTCGTCAGTGCCGCCACCTGGGCAGGGGCGAGTGCATCGAGCTGGCTGGCCGACAGTCCCTGCAACAGTTGCGGCAGGATGGCGGCCACATCCGCCGGGTCCAGTGCCTGGATCTGCATCTTGCCCAGCGCGGCCAGCTGCGACGCCGTCATTGCGCCGACCTGCGCGGCAGTGAACTGCCTGATTTGCTCGGGCGTCAGCGCGGCGACCTGATCGGCAGTCAGCTCGGACACCGACGCCGTCGGCAGCGCCGCCAGTTCGGCGCTCGACAGCTGGCTCAGTGCCTTCAGCTGCGCCAGCGACAGGCTGGCCAGATCCGTCGCCTCGATGGCTGCTACCTGTGCCGGCAGCAGCGCCACCAGCTTCGCCTCCGACATCGATGCCAGCTGCTCGGCTTTCAGCGCCTTCATCTGGGCGGCGGTCAGCTGGCTGACCTGGGTATTGGTCAGCGCATTGAGCTGGATGCTGGTGAGCGCGGCGATATCCGCGTCCTCGATCGCTGCCAGCTGCGTGCCCGACAGCGCTGCAATCGCGTCGGTGCTCAGTGCCACCACCTGCTCCGGCTTCAGCGCCTTGACCTGGTCGGCCGTCAGCGCCGCCGCCTGCGCGGCCGACAGCACCGCCACCTGCGCGACCTTGAGTTCAGGAATGTCCGCCGCTTCAATCGCCGCCACCTGCGCCGGCCGCAGCGCGGCGATCTGTGCTGCGGACAGGACTGCAAGCTGCTCTTTTTTCAGCGCGACGATATTCGCTGCCGACAGCTGGGCGATATCCGACGGCGACAACGCAGCAATCTGCGCCGTCGTCAGCGCGGCAATCTGTTCAGCAGTCAATCCGGACAAGACACTCATGAGATCCACCAATGGCGAGGGTTAGCCTTAGTGGAATCGGAGCCGAGCGGCGAAGCTTTAGCGCGATTGCCAGACTGGCAATCTCCTCCGATGGGACACTCACTCTGTCCATCCTCTGTTCGCACAATACCTCGTCCGGGCATGCGATCCGGCGTCCCCACTGCCTTCATGAATTAGCCGCATGATGCTGTTCAGGCTGGCATCCGCTGCCTACGCTGGCGTCCCCTTGCCCCTGTCCGCCGCCATGACTCGTCCTCGCTCCTGCCTCGTTCACCCTGCCGATACGCGCTGGTATCACTGCGTTTCCCGCTGTGTCAGGCGGGCTTATCTGTGCGGCATCGACCATGCCAGCGGCCGCAACTTTGACCATCGCCGCACCTGGGTGACGGAGCGCCTTTACGAACTCGGCAGCCTGTTCGCGATTGACGTGGCCGCATACGCGGTGATGAGCAATCACTACCACCTGGTGGTACACCTGGCGCCCGAGCGGGCGGCGACGTGGAGTGAGCGTGAAGTGCTGCAGCGCTGGACCCGCCTGTTTGCCGGGCCGCCGCTGGTCCGGCGTTATCTGGATGGCGAGGAACCGGCACCCGGCCCGGCCGAACTCGAACAGATCAGCAGATTGGCGGCGACTTTTCGCAAGCGCTTGCAGGATCTGTCGTGGTTCCTCCGGCTGTTGAATGAATCGATATCGCGCCGTGCCAACGCGGAGGATCAATGCAGCGGTCGCTTCTGGGAAGGGCGATTCAAAAGCCAGGCCTTGCTCGATTTACCGGGCCTGATTTCCGCGATGATCTACGTCGACCTGAACCCGGTACGCGCCGGCATGGCCACCACGCTCGAGGCGTCGTCGCATACGTCGATTCACGCGCGGCTTCGCGAACTCGGGGGCGCTGTGCAGGAGCCGGGGCTGATGCCCTTTGATGCCACCGGCCGAGCGCCATCGGCCATCCCGTTCGACCTGGGGGAGTACATCAGGCTGGCCGACTGGCGCGCTCGCCAGCAGCAGCGCGACCAGTCGATCACCGAAACCCGGCCACCGGCGCTTCATCGACTTGGGCTGAGTGAAGAGGCATTCCTGGCCATGTCCGGCCAGCTCATGAAAACGTTTGGCAACGCGATCGGCTCGCCGGCGGCCATCGCCGAGCACTGCGCGCGGCGCGAGTTGCGGTATTCGCGGGGCTTAGGCATGGGGCAGCGGGCGACGAAGGCCGATCAGGCCGGGCGCGAGAGCCGGTAATGCATCAAGTGTTCGGACAAAGGATGAACAGAGTGAGTGTCCCTCCAAACTCCTTCAAACTCTTCGCATGGGCGGAAGGGGTACGCGCCGGAGCACGCGTGACGCGAGGTACAGCACGATGAACATGCCGAGCATGTCACCGACCAGCATCGGCAGCAGATGCTGGACCAGGCTGTCGCTGTGGCCGGTGATGAAGAAAAACACGTTGTGAGCGGTGACGCTGGCGATGGCCCCGGCGCCGCTGAACCAGAGCAGGTGGAGGGTGCGCATGCCGACGAGTGAACTTGGCAGCGCCAATGCACGACGCACGGCTTCGCTGGCCAGCAGCACGGGCAAGGCCGACACCGCAGAGAGCACGAGCGCCTGGTGCCAGTTCTGCAACCACAGATTGCCGTTGGTGATCGCCGCACCGGCAAACAGCCCGAGCGCACCGGCCCAGCCCAGGCTCAGCACCGCCAGCATGCGCAGCGCAGCAGGCAGGAAAATCCAGCTGACGAAGGGGGTGCGCTGCATCGAAGAAAACAGCCAGCCGTTCAGCTCGAACAGCGCTACCCAGAGCGCAGCCACGGCCAGTGCCGACGACAGGATCCACGCGGGCTTCATCTGCTGATTCAAGCGCGCTGCACCTTGCCCGGGCAATGACCCGGCGCCGCGACACATTTATTGGAGACAGCGGCGGGAATGGGGGATTTTGCGCGCCTGTACTGTCCGTCGATCCCGCTGCCAGATAAACATTTTTACGCAGCGATTTCAGGCGCCGGCAAAGGGTTGAGGGCGACAGGCCCGCTTTCAATATGGCCGCCTGCAGCAACGATATTTTGCCGACCTTGCAGCGGTCTGCCGCCAATATATTCAGCAGCCGTTCTTTGAAAATATCCAGCCCGGGGAATTCGGGAATCCCGCGAACCGATTCCACCCGGATCAGAAAACGCCGGCACACAAAAGGGTGACTGGAGGCTTGGATCATCAGATCGGTTAGCGCAGTGGCTGGTAATTATGCGACTGCATTCTACCCGTCCTTGATCACCTCCTCACTTGAGTCATTTTTAATGCCGAGTTTGGACCGATCCCGAAAATCGCCCGACCTCCGGAACCGGTTTAATGCAGTAAATGCGCTCAGGCCAGCATGAGGTCGCCCGTACCCAGCGTGCCGACACCGGCGAGGGTCGCGAGCACGATGGCGGCGCCGGCGCCGTTGGCATCGGCGTCGTAAAAGAGCTTGCGCGTGGCCGTGTCGAACAACAGGTAGTCATCGGCGTCGAGCGCCACGGCGGCAGGCGCAGAAACGAGACGGCCATCAAGGCCGCCGGCCACCGACAGCATCGAGAAAACGGCGGTCGACAGCACGATCCGGTCGCCCTCGGCCGAGCGGAAATCCCGGATCAGGTCGGCAAGGCCGTCGGGCGCTGCGCCGAACAGGAAGTTGTCTGCGCCGAGCCCGCCGGTCAGCTGGTCGGTACCCGCACCGCCGGACAATGTGTCGTTGCCCGCCCCGGCCACGATGCCATCCGTGCCATCGCCCCCCTGCAGCAGGTCGTTGCCGCTGCCGGCGGTGATGCGGTCGTTGCCTGCGCCGCCGGAGACGGTGTTATTGCCCTCGCCCGTGCGGATGAGATCGTTGCCGCCGCCGGTGGTCACTGCATCGTTGCCGGCGCCGGTGATGACATTGTTGTTGCCGCCGCTGTCGACCACGGTGTTGTGACCCGACAGATCGGTCAAGCGGTCATTGCCTTCGCCGCCGTCGAGGGCATCATTGCCGCTGCCGCCCTCGAGCACATCATTGCCGGTCCCGCCAGCGAGTGCGTCGTCGCCGGTTCCGCCCACCAGGCGATCATTGCCGTCCCCGCCCCCGAGCGTGTCATTCCCGTCGCCGCCGTCGACTATGTCATTGCCGGCACCGCCCAGCAGGGAGTCATCGCCGGCGAGGCCGAGCAGGCGGTCGTTGCCGAGCCCGCCGTCGAGCGTGTCGCCGAGCGCGCCGCCGGTCATCTGGTCATTGCCGCCAAAGCCAGACCACGCACGCGCATTCGATGGAACAACCATGGTGTCATTGCCGGCCAACAGGAGCGGGCTGTCGAAAACTTCACCGACATTCGATGCCGAATCAATCAACGCACCGAGGGAGGCCGCCGGAAACGCCCCTTTCAGATTCAATGCGTTGCCGGCGCCATCGGAAAGACTGATTTCACGTATCGTGCCCCGCGCGTCATCGCTGATATCGATCTGGCCCTTGATCACCAGGGTAGTGCCATTGGCGGTGACGGTCAGCGAATTGAGGGTGCCTGACGCATTCAGATTGGCATCGGTGACGATATTGCCGCGGACGGCATACGTAATCGATCGGCTGTCATTCCAGATCTCCGCTGCGGTAATCGACGACACGCGCACATTGCTGGCCGACCAGCTGCCACTGCCGCTCAAGCGCCAGTTCCACGAGCCGGCGGAAGCAGGATCGAACGTCAGCGAACTGATTTTTCCCGAAAACAGCATGAAGCCTGTTCCGCGCACGGTGAGCTGGCCGGGAGCGCTGCCAAAAATCGTCGCTTGGAGTTGCGTCGTCGAAACAGCGTCGACATCGTAATTGTCGTCAACCAATGCCTGAAAGCCTGCGCTGGCATCGCTGATGATTTGCGCCAGGACGCTATCGATCTGGCTGTCGTCGAGCCGCAAGTCCTCCGCATCGAGCTGCAACAATCCCGCCACATTTCCGGTGGCAATTAATCCCGCCATGTCCTGCTCCTTCGCACTGGTCGCTGTTGAAATACGCCGTCATTAACGTTGCCGTTGAGACGGGTACCAGTGTGAACAGGGGGCAAGCAAGACGGCTGAGATTTCTCAAAAAACAATCAAACCAAGGCTCGACGAAACTCAGTCAATTCATCCCAAGGTAATCACTAATCGATGGTGCGCGAGGAGTCGAAAGGAGTCTGTCGCCTGCCTCGTTAATTAATACCTACTGGTTTCCTACGTTAAGTTTCACCTAATGACCCCGTCCTTTAAAAATAAACCCTGCCACACTGGAGATTTACTTAGCGACGAATTATTATTTCCCAAAAGAAATCATGATTTACAACTACAGCCACCCGGGGAAAAAATGTCGCAGTCACTGTTGCCGTCAAATTTGCAAGGTCACGCTGCGCCGAGATTGCGCATACCGACCGATCTAATCATTGCGGACGGCGCCGCTCCCGACGTCGCCGGACTGCTGCAGGACGCCATCCTGCCGGTGGTTGCGCTGCGCGAATGCAGCAACCCGCTACAGGCGATCACGACCGTCCTGGCCGGGGAACAGCTGCGCACCCTGCATCTGTTTACGCATGGCCGCCCCGGTGCCATCAGAATCTGCGACCAGTGGCTGACTGCGGCCGACCTCGTCCGGCATGCCAATTTGCTGACTACGTGGCAGGCCGATGAGATCGTGCTGTGGGGCTGCAGCGTCATGGCCGACGACAGCTTGGCGCGCACTCTGGAAAGTCTCACCGGGGCTACCGTCTATGGCTCGGTCACGCCCGTAGGTCGCACAAACGGTTTCCAGAATCTGGAGGTCGTTCCGCTGCCCGATGCCGGCACCGATTCGAAAACCTTGTCGCTTGTGCTGTCGGAAGCAGCACTGCAGCAAATGGACTTCGTGCTGGCCGATGTCAGTGTGTTTTTCACCAGCGGCTATCTGGGCACGCAAGGCCGAAACACCAATCAGGCCGACAACATCAAGACATTCTCGACCCTCGGCATTCAGAAGATCGCGTTTGTCCAGGATGACACCGACAACGATGGGCTGTTCGACGAGGTCGCCACGCAGGGTAACGATGTTGCCGGCACGATCAAAATCTACCAGACCGATGGCACGATCCATTCACTGACGGGCGCCCTGAACTGGCGCGAAACGACCGGTAGCAAGATTGAAGTGCTCGGCTTCATCTTCGGTGCCACCCAGTCGGCGACCATCACCAATGGTGCCAGCTCGTTCATCATCAGCGGCGGCTCGACCAGCGGCACGAGTTCGACGCTGGGACTGAAATCGTATGTGTCCAACTTCAGCTTTACTGATGGACAGAACCGCTCAGGCAATGCCGCCACTGCCGGGCTGCTGCAAGCGCTGAATGACGAATTGACGAATGCACCGCAACCGTCGACCATCACACTGACTGCTTCGTCGGTGCTCGAGGGAACCTCGCTCACGTTCACGGTGACGATGAACAAGGCGCCGACGTCCACCCAGTATTTTTCGCTGGTGACCGGCGGCAGCGCGACCAGCGGCAGCGACTTCAACGGCACCTATACCTTCAGCAATGGCGTCACGCGCAACGCCGACGGTACGATTTCCGTGCCATCGGGCGTGACCTCGTTCACCGTCAGTGTTGTGACGACCGATGACGCGGCGCTCGAGGCGAGCGAGACACTCAGTCTGCAGATAGGCAACCGGACAGGGACGGCAACCATCCTTGACAACGACGGTGCCTACCTCACTTATTCCGGATCGACGTTCAATGAAGCGGTCGCCAATAATGGCTCGATCAGCACCACGCTTACCATCACATTGGCAGGCGATACGTTTGCCGCCAACGTCGTCAGCGGCAATCTCATCACGGCCAGCAATCTGCCGGCCGGGCTGACGGCCAGCTTCACACGCACCAGCGATACGCAGATCAGCGTGACGCTGACTGGCAACGCAACGAATCACGCGAATTCGAACGACATCAGCAATCTAGGCTTCAGCTTCGCCAATGGTGCATTTGTCAGCACTGCAAGCGCTGCCAATGTCAGTGGGTCTGTTCGCAATGACCTGGCTGTCAACTTCAATGACCCGCCAACCCTCAGCTATTCAGGCACCACGTTCTATGAATCGAGTGCCAACAACGGGGCGATCCGGAACACGGTCACGATCACGCTGGCGAACGATACCTTTAGCGGCACCGACGGCGACAATCTCATCGCCACCGGCAAAGTGGCCGTTACCAACGTACCGGCTGGCCTGACTGCTGTCGTTACCCGAACCAGCAGCACGACCGCCACGCTGGCTCTCAGCAGTAACGCGACCAGCCACACGACCGACATCAGTAACCTGACCGTCACGTTCCTCAACGGCGCATTTACCAACACGACGGCCGCTGCCAACGTCACGGGCTATCTGCGGAACGATCTGGTCGTGGACTTCGACGCGGCCGCACCGGCACTCTCGTATACCGGCAGCCCCCTGTCCGAGAGCGCGGCGAACGACGGCACGGTGGCGGGCAGCATCACGATCACGCTCGCCAACGACGCGTTCACCGGCGTCAATGGCGACAATCTGGTGACTGCCGGCAAGGTGGCCGTCACCAACGTGCCAGCCGGCCTGACAGCCGTCGTGACCCGCACCAGCAGCACCACCGCTACGCTGACCCTGACCGGCACGGCCAGCGCGCATGCAAACGCCAACGATCTCAGCGCCCTGACGGTCACCTTCGGCGACTCTGCCTTCGCCAGCGGCAGCGCTGCCGCTGTGACAGACGCCACGAAGAATAATCTGGCGGTCAACTTCAACGACCCGCCAGCGCTCAGCTACTCGGGGAACACATTCAGCGAGTCCGGCGCCAATAATGGCGCGATCAGCACCTCGATCACCATCACGCTCACGGACGACACCTTCGCCGCCAATGTCGTCAGCAGCAACCTGATCGCCGCTGCCAACCTGCCGGCCGGGCTGACCGCCAGCTTCACCCGCACCAGCGATACCGAGATTACCGCCACGCTGACCGGCAACGCGACCAGCCATGCGAACGCCAATGACATCAGCAACCTGACTTTCACTTTCGGCGATGGCGCGTTCACCAATACCGCCACTGCTGCCAATGTCACCGGCTACCGCAAGAGCGACCTGGTGGTCGACTTCGCCAACCCGCCGGCATTGAGCTACTCGGGCACGACCTTCTACGAGGCGCTGGCCAACAACGGCTCGATCAGCAACACGATCACCATCACGCTCACGGGCGACACCTTTGATGCGAACGTCGTCAGCGGCAACCTGATCACCGCCACCAACGTGCCGGCCGGGCTGACGGCCAGCTTCACCCGCACCAGCAGTACCGAGATCACCGTTACGCTGACCGGCAACGCGACCAACCATGCGAATGCCAATGACATCAGCAACCTGACCTTCACCTTTGCCAATGGCGCATTTACCAATACTGCGACGGCCGCGAACGTCACCGGCTACCTGACGAACAACCTGGTCGTGGATTTCGATGCGGCACCGACGCTGATTTACTCCGGCAGCACCCTGACCGAGGCAGCAGCGAACAACGGCACGATCAGCAATACGATCACCATCACGCTGGCCAACGACACCTTCACCGGCAGCAATGGCGACAACCTGATCACCGGCGGCAAGGTCAGCGTGACCAACGTGCCGGCCGGACTGACGGCGGTGATTACCCGCACCAGCAGCACTACCGCCACGCTGACGCTGACCGGTACGGCCACCAGCCACACGAACGCCAACGACATCAGCAACCTGACGGTTGCCTTCGGCGATACCGCTTTTACCGGCGGCAGTGCGAGCGCGATCACCAACGCCACCCGGAACAACCTGGTGGTCGACTTCGCCAACCCGCCGGCATTGAGCTATTCGTCCGGCACCCTGAGCGAAGCCGGCGCGAATGACGGTTCGGTCAGCACCACGATCACCATCACGCTCAATGGCGACACCTTCACCGGCAGCAATGGCGACAACCTCGTCACCGGGGGCAAGGTCAGCGTGACTAATGTGCCGGCCGGACTGACGGCAGTCGTGACCCGCACCGGCAGCACCACGGCCACGCTGACGCTGACAGGCACGGCGACCAGCCATGCGAATGCCAACGACATCAGCAACCTGACGGTCGCCTTTGGCAACACGGCCTTTACCGGCGGCAGCGCCGCGGCAATCAGCAATGCGACGAAGAACAACCTGGTGGTCGACTTCGCCGATCCGTCGACGTCACCGCCGCCGGCGTCGTATTCGGCCATCCTCGACCCGACCAGCGACACCGGTGCGCGCGACAGCGTGACCGCGACGATCGAGCCGAAGTTCACGCTGAATGCCGGCAACCTGCTGACCACCGGCGGATCGGCGCGGCTGCTGGCGCCGGACGGCAGTGTGATTGGCTCGGCCGCCGTGACCGCCGCCGACATTGCGGCCGGGCGGATCAGCGTGCCGACCGATCTGCTCGACGACGGCGTCTACACCTTCACTTCGCAGATTCTTGATGCAGCCGGCAACGTGGTCGGCAGCGCGCCTGTGACGGTGACGATCGTGACCGACCGCGACGGCGTCGCGCCCTCGGTCGAGCTGGCAGCCAACAACGGCGACTTCAACCGCGACGGCATCAAGGACTGGCTGCAGAACAATGTGGCGCAGCTGCCACTCACCTCGATGCTTGCCTACAACGCCGGCAAGGATGCCCCGGCCACGAGCTTCGGTGCGGTCATGGCCGGCAACGTCAACGTCAAAAACCTCGCACAGGCGGTTCAGCTCGACGCGGGCGCACAGCTGGTGGACGTGTTCCTGAGCGACCTGCCCACCATCCCGCTGCCGGCTGCGGTCACTGCGGTGACACCCCTGTTCGATTTCACGGTGACATCGGCGACCAACACCCGACTGACTGACATCGATCCGGCAAGGGCCGGACTGCAGACCCGTGTCACGATCGACTTGCCGACCGGCGTATTAGCCACCGCCTTTGTCAAGTACAACGCGACCACCGGCACCTGGACCGACTTTGCCAATCTTGCGTCGCTGAAGGGCAGCGGCGACGGTGCGGCGCTGATCGACACCAACAATGACGGCCGGGTGGACCGCATCATCGTCACCTTGACCGATGGCGGCCCCGGCGACGAAGATGGCCTCGTCAACGGCACGATCATCGACCCCGGTGCACTGGCCGTGACGGACATCCTGCCGGTCTATTCGCTGCTGCAGAAGAAAAAAGAAACACCGATGGCCGTCGTGGCCAAGAGCATCGACTCGCGCCTGGACTTCTACGTCACCACCGCCAACGATCCGGACACCGTGGCGCTGAAGGCGTGGCAGAACAAGCTCACCGGCGATTATTTCTACGCACCGGAAGGCACGCCGCTGCCCTACCGCTGCTACGTCGAGCGCCCCGACATCAACCTCGGCCGCGTGTATGAAGTGGGCGAAGGCGCATTCGACGTCCACCTTTACCTGAACAAAAAAGGCCGCACCGAACTGATGAGCCAGGACGCGGCCACGCAGGCCAACCTGATCGGCCTCGGCTACAAGGACATGGGCGCGATCTTCGGATCGGCCGACCCGATCGCCTCCCTGTTTGGCCAGTGATGACGATGACTGCCCTGCTGAAAGTGACCCCACCCATGAACACAACTACCCTGGCAGGCGGCATCGCTGCCGCCCTCCTGCTGGCGCTTGCGAATGCTGCTTCGGCCGCACAAGACGCAGACGAACCCTCCCTCTACGCCAACATCACCCTCGGGCACGGCGTCGCCGTCTCGGGCGGCAATGCGCGCGTCAGCCTCGGCGGCGGGGTATCGGCAAACGCATCTGTCGGCTACGACGCCGGACCGGCAGGCTCGCTGGCCTTCGGCCGCGAGTTCGTATCGAAAAAAGAGAATGAAGAGCCGAAGCACTACCGGCTCGAGGGCGAGCTGTGGGCGGGCAGCGTCAAGCGCACGTCGATCACGCTGGATGGCACGACGGTTGCGCGGCGCGATGCGATCGATGCCCAGGCCCTGTTCGTGAACGGGCTCTACCGCTTCTACAACAATGAACGCTACCGGGGCTGGCTGGGAGTGGGGCTGGGATGGGGACGCGTGTCCGTGCCATCCGCACAGGACGCCCTGCAGCCGTGCGACTGCTTCGGCGCCAAAACCGCCAGCGGCCTCGCCTACCGCCTCAAGCTGCAGGTACAGCGCGACCTGTCGGAAAACACCCGGCTGTTTGCCGAGCTGGGCTATGTCCGGCTACCCGCCGACAGCACCGGCGGCTTGCCCTCCACCCGCTACGGCGCCCTCGGCCTGACCACCATCGGGGTGGGACTGGAGCGGCGCTTCTGAGCATGTTCTTTCGATGGGACACTCACTCTGTTCGGCCTGTCATCGGCCATTCGCAGAGCGCGGCATGTCTTGCCGGTGTCCCTTTGATTGAGTCGGCTGCCTGAAGGCCTGCCGATCGGCTAGTCGTTCGTGGTGGTGAAGTTCTCGTAGCGAACGACGAGCGCCGCGTCGCTTACCCCGGCCTGCGCCAGGCGCGCGGCGATGCCGGTGATTTCCTGCTCATAGCGACGAAACACCTCTTCCGGCAAATAGCTGCTGAACAGCCGGCGCGCCGCCAGGTCGGTGAGTGTCTTGTTCGACACAAAACACGACCGCGACGACATGGCCTGCTTGTTACCGAAGCGGAATGCCGGCTTGACGGGAAAGCGGATGCCGGTGGTACTGACGTCGAGTTCGGATGATTGGATCATGGCGTGGACTCCTGAGAGGATGGGGGGCCGAAAGGAGTCCAGCGGGAACGACGTGCGCAGCAGGCAGTCGAGCGGGAAAGAGTCGTATCGGTCGGGGGGTGCCAGACTGACTATACGCGGGCTGCCACAGAAAGCCAGCGCTTTCTTTGGTCCGCAAGCGCCGTGCGCGGCGGCCTGAGCTTCGCTTGAGCAGCCTCTAGGAGCCCTTGCTGGCCGCAGGGTTCGTTTCGCAAAATAGGCACACCCACCCTTTAGTCGTCCCCGATGCCCCTTGCGTCCTCCCGCCGCCTGCGCAACTCATCCCGCCGCCGCGCGGGCCGCGCCACCGGCCCCACCACGGTCGCTGGCAAAGCGCGCTCGGCAAAAAATGCGCTGGTGCATGGCGCCACCAGCCCACAGCTGCTCGACGACGCGGAGCGCACCCGCTATGCGCAGCTGTTGACGGCGTTGCAGATGCACTACCCGACGCCGCACCCGCTGGTGCAGCTGCAGCTCGAACGCATTGCGCGCCTGGCCGTGCAACTCGAGCGCATACAAGGGGTGATGGACGCCGCCTTCATCGTCGAGCGGCGGTCACAATCGGCCTTCGAGCGCGCCTGCACGGCACTGCACTTGTCGGATGACGAGCAAGCGCATCTGCTGGTGACGAGAATCGCGCGGCTGCAAGGACGCGCGCCCCCGGCGTCGGCAGAAGCCCAGCTGATGGCCGCCGTGGGCGAAATCCGTGCGGTCGGCGACCCGGCGCTGTTGACGACCCATCAGCAATTCCTGACCATCGTGCCGAAGGTGTGCCGCTACTTGGTCGAACAGGCGCGCTGGCACAAGCTCACGTTAAGTGAGTATCTATTGACCCGGCAGGCCGACCCGGCGCAGTCCGCGCGCGTCGCGGCAGCGGCGAACCGCGACGAGCTAGCTGCAGCGCCTGATGTCAAACCGACCGGGGGCGCAGTCGATGACGACATTGCCGCGGCCGTGCTCGAGGTCGCCCCAGAAATACTGCAGCGCGCGGTCATGTGGTTTAGCCAGCACCGCAGGGCGCTTTTCAATGCCCAGACGCGCGAACAGCAACTGGAAGCCCTGACCGAGGCCGTGCAAGCGGCATCGGTGCCGGAGTTGGACAAGCTCGATCGGCTCATGCGCTACCAGACAACGATCAACCGGCAGCTGTCAACCGCCATTGGGGAATTGCTGGAGTTGACTAGGCGCAGCGAGCGCCCGGCAGCGACCCCGGGACGCTGAACGCGTCAAGGCTACGCACCGGCGCTACCGCGATAAATATCCAAAGCAATCCCTGCACGCCCTGGTTGATTGGGAAGACGGCGACAGGAAGATTTGGCCTTCCTCGCCGCATCGCCCCGCAGCGGCAAAGCCACCGTTTCATCATGCACTGCAGCGTCAGATTTAGGCAACGCACAGACGAATCACGCTGCAAGCTGCACAAGACGGCGATAACTAGAGAAGCGCAGGCCCCAATGGCGCCGGGGAAGCGGCCAGCATGTCCCCCGAGGACGCGTCTGCAGCCCCGTGAAGGCGCTTTCCCTGAAGTCGATAATTGCTGGCCCGTAGGACGCGGCGCTTTGGATTACGTATTGGACCGCTACATGCTAAGCCATCGTGTCTCGCCACCCGCCACCCATCCTGACACCCGTCGATCCCAATGCCCTGCTGAACTGGGCCCGCTGGGTGCTGCGCGCTCGTACCGAGCGTGAACTGGCCCGGTGTCTTGATATCAGCACGCCGCCTCTTGCGAAGATACGGGGGCAGCCTGCCAATGACGGCCACCCTGCTGGTGAAGCCGCCGGCTGCGACGGAGGTGGCACTGCGAGGTTTGCTGATCCGGGCCACGATGAGGCCGCCGTACTGCAGAGATAGGCTGCCGTGTGGCGCGCCTCACTAAGAGCCAGCGCCACGCAAGGTGACTAATTAGAGAGGCGATCGTCTCAAGAGATATGCCACCAGGGGGTAGGCTGAGACCTCAGCACGCCAAGCTTGACCAGCCAGCCAAATCATCGGAACACGAATACCTGCCGGTCAGGTGCGTCGGGCACCGGTTCAGCCGCCCGCTTCGATCCCTTAACTGCTGCCCTCAGCCCAGTTTCGACCTTCTTTTCAGTCGGCAATACCAACTCCGCAAAATCGACCGTTGCTAGCTTCCGATACTCAGCGACCTTGCGTATCGCTGCTTCCAATATCGACTTCGTCTGCGGTGCCGGCAGTTGCGCCAGGTAATCAGCGCATGCAGGGAACGCCAAGTCTTTGGCTTTCTTGCGCTGTAGCTTTTTCGATTACTTCACAAAGTCGACGTATTGAGGGGAAAGCAGCAGTTTTTAGAATTTATTTTAACTGCACGATTTACTTAATAGCGCTATCAATTTAATACGAAACTTGTCCTCTTGCAAACACAAGCATTTCTTAATCGACAGCCCAAAAAGCCTACAAAACACCTTCGCCGGCCAAAAAAATTTTTAAAATTTTTTTGTGGCAAGTATATTTCTTCAGACAATGTTTACCCGTTAAATGACTTATAACTAGTTTTTCACCAAGCGCTCGCTATTTATTTGCCCACATTGGAGTCCGTGATGAACGTCAGCAGCACCTCATCTGTCAGCGATGAAATCACCTTTTTCCTAAGCAACGTACCTAACCTCGATACGTTGTTGCTAAAGCTTCCTTCCAGCACTGACTTCCATGTTCTTGATGCCGAGGGCGATGCCTTGGCACAAATGGCTGCGATTCTTGAGGGACGTAGTGGATTGGGTGCCATCCATGTATTTAGCCACGGCAGCCCGGGCCAAATCGATTTAGGTAATGACTTACTAAGCTTGGGCACCTTGGCTAGCCGTACAGACCAACTCCTAGCAATCCGTTCATCACTTACCAGCGACGGCGATCTACTCATTTACGGTTGCAATGTAGCTGAAGGACCTATTGGCCAAGCATTTATCGAAAACTTAGCCACACTGACTGAAGCTGATGTCGCAGCATCCAACGATCTCACTGGCGCAGCCTTAAAACGGGGAAACTGGGAACTAGAAATCAGAACCGGCGAAATAGAATCAAGCTCCTTTTCAGCCCCCGACTACGAGCACACCTTAGCCGTGACATCGGGCGCTACGGGATCCTGGACATTTAACAACGGACTTTTGCGTTTCGGCAATGGAACCGAATCGTCTTTGAACAGCGCTGGAAACCTATTGCAGCCTTTTTATCTTGGCTCTGTTAACGGCACGACACGGTTCCGGCAACTGACGTTTTCCAACTATCCGCTCGACTCTGCAATCGCGGCAGGGGGCGATGGAACGAATACGTGGAATACAAGCGGCACCGTAGTTCAAAACTCGACGTTATCCAATTGGATGGTTAACGACGATGGCTTTGTATCCACATCAGGCACCGTTGGGTACGGCACAATTATTTCGTACGGCGACTTGACCGTCGGCTCCTACAATCTCCGCATATCGAACCGGTACGAACTCGGACAGAACGCGTCATTCGTCAAAGTCACAAGCACCGTAACCAATATTGATGCAGATGCGGAAACCATCTCCAATCTTAGATATTGGGTGGGAACACGAGATGACTGGGTTGGAGACACTGATTCGCCAACTAAGACTCGCGGGAATATCAGCAACGGGGTTTTCAGCGCAACCACAAACGCCGCCGACCAATCAAAAGCCCTGCAAATTACTAGCGGTGACACTGGCGTGGTGTTTTATTCGCTGGACAATGTCTACACGACTGTCAACCAAAGTTTAGGTTTTACCAGTGTTATCAATCAAAACCCCTCAACCGCACCGACCACGCTGACCGGGGATGATTCGTACGCCATGTACGTTCGGATGCCGGATATCGCACACAACCAAAGCTCGTCATTCACTTGGTACTACGCGGCCGGTGACGTATCAAACTTGAGCAGCATTATTAGTAGTCTTGGTGCAAAACTTCAATATTCGGTTAACACTGTTGCAGAGGGAAGCGCGAACACTGGGTCGATCACTACTGTCATTGCAATCACCCTTATTGGTGATACTTTCACAGGAATCAACGATGACAATTTCACTGTTGGCGGAATATCCGCCAAGGCTTCAGTTGAAAATCTTCCGGCCGGCTTGTCTGCACAAGTTATTCGGACAAGCGCGACAACAGCTGAAATTCGCCTGACCGGCCGTGCAACTGCGCACGACAATACAAATGACATTTCCAATCTTCAAATTACTTTTCAGAATGCAGCCTTCACCGGCGCTGACGCTTCGTCAGTGCAGGGGCGAACAAAGACATTCAATGTCGATTTCATCGAAGGTTCGAATACAGCCCCCACAGGACTGGGCAACTTAACATTGGCGGCGGTTGATGAAGACTCTTTGTCGCCGTCCGGCGCATCCATTAATGCTCTCGCGGGCCTGGCTTTTACAGATACCGACACAAATGACACCCTAAGCGGTGTCGCACTGGTTGGAAACGATGCCAATGCGAGCACACAAGGAAGTTGGCAGTACAGTACTAACAGTGCGAATTGGTTCGATGTTGGCACGGTCAGCGAGTCTCAGGCACTTGCACTTTCCTCCGTAACAAAAGTACGGTTTGTACCTGTTGCCAACTTCAACGGATCGCCAACCGCTCTTATTGTCCGTGCGCTCGATAGCAGCGTAAATTTCTTTAGCTCTAATACAATTACTGAAGCCCGTGTAACCTTGAATGCCTCTAATAATGGTGGCGCTTCAGGAATTGCCGCAAATACAAACACAATAAGCAGTAGCATCACTGCAATTAATGATGCGCCTACGTTGACGAGTTCAGGAAGCACTTCGTTCTCTGAAAACGCGGTTGCAGCAACCGTTAACCCATCGTTGACATTGGGGGATGTGGACAGCATAACTCTTGCTTCGGCGACCGTCTCGATCACAACGGCTTTCCAAAGCGGTGCTGATGTGCTGGCTTTTACAAATAACGGCACATCGATGGGCAACATAGCCGGCAGCTATGACACGGCCACCGGTGTATTGACCCTGACGTCTGCGGGCAACACAGCGCTGCTCACAGAATGGCAGGCGGCGCTACGCGCCATAACCTACGCAAATACATCAGATGCGCCTAGCACTAGCACCCGAAGCGTCAGATTTATTGTCAACGATGGAACAGCCAATAGCTCGGCAGGAACGAGATCGATCACCGTAACAGCAGCCAATGACGTACCAATAATCCAAAACCTAAACTCCGACGTAACCAATGGCACGGTTAATATTCCGATCAGCCTGAACTCTGATATCCCAGTCGCAATTACTGATATTGACTCCGCCAACTTTGACACCGGCGCCCTTACCATCACCACGGGGACTGGAACGGCCGATGGGGATTTCGTGGTCGACGGCACCACCGTCACAGCCGGTGCGAACGTCGGCACCGCCGATGCTACCCTTGCCGCCAGCGAGAAAATTTTCGTCGGCACTACCGATATCGGCACTGTCCACGCCACTAACACCGGGCAGGCCGGTGCGACGCTGAGGATTACTTTCAACGCCAGTGCGACCGCAACCAACGTCGCGACCCTGCTGCAAAATCTGAGCTACAAATCCGCGACGACTGGAGAGCGCGCCTTCAACGTGGTACTGACCGACGGCGATGGGGGTACGTCAACCGCCGCTGCGGTGACGTTGACTGTGAGCGCCCCACAAAATTCAGGCCCACCCACTACCGTGGTCGATGGCGCGACCGTCGTCACCGAAACCACGACCATCGGCAACGGCCGTACGGTCGACAAGGTGACGATTGAACCCGTCCCGGCCAACCGGCAGGAGCAGTCGGGTGACGGCAACCGCGCCGACATCGCGCTGTACTTCGGCAACAACGCGATGTCCGAAGGCATCACCTTCGCCGCCTTGCCGACCGGCGTTGGCCTGACCTCGACCGGCGCGCGCACGCCGGCCACCAATGCCGATGCACTGGCGACCCTGATCGAACTGGTTGAAATTACTGCCGGCACCATCGAGCAGACCAAGCCGAATATGATCAGTGGTGGCGAGGGGTTCCTGACGCGCCTGACACAGCAGTCGGATCGCGGCCCACTGGTAGTTAATTCCATCACTCTAAGGTCTGCAGAAGGCCAGACCAGCGCCCCAGATAGACCGATTACCATTACCGGCACCACCGACCGTGTCACGCTGCCCAGTGGCAGTACCGGCCGCCCGGTGGAAGCGATCGTCATCGACAGCCGGGCGCTGCCGGCCAACAGCGTGCTGGAACTGGTCAACATCGAATTTGCGGTCGTCGTCGGTGAGAATCTCACGATCCGCGGCGGCGCAGGACAGAACATCCTCTTTGCCGGCGCTGGTTCACAGAACATCCTGCTTGGCGAAGATGACGACGAGCTGTACGGCGGCGATGGCGATGACGTGGTCGGCTCCGAGGGTGGCAATGACCAATTGCATGGTGACGCCGGCAACGACAGTGTCTTTGGTGGCGGCGGTAACGATATCCTGTGGGGCGGCATCGGTGACGACACCATCGACGGCGGCACGAGCGTGGACACCGCCAGCTTTGCCGACGCCGCCGGCGTGACGGTCGACCTGCGCAAGCAGGGAAAAGCGCAGGATACCGGCGGAAGCGACCGCGATCTGCTGCGCAATATCGAGAATCTGGCAGGCAGCGACTACAACGACCAGCTCACGGGCGACAAGGGCAACAATGTCCTCGAGGGGGGCGGCGGTAACGATGCTCTCGACGGCGGCAAGGGCCACGATACGGCATCCTATGCGTCGGCCACTGCAGGAGTCACGGTCCGCCTGGGAAGCAAGAAAGCACAGGATACCGGCGGGGCCGGCATCGATCGCCTCAAAAGCATCGAACACCTGAGCGGCAGCGCATTCGATGATGTGCTCACCGGGTACGGCAAGAGCGTGCTTGAGGGCGGGGCAGGAGACGACGTGCTTAAAACCAAAGGCGGTACTGCGTCCTATGAAAAAGCCGGGGCCAGCGTGACGGTGAGCCTCGCGCTGCAGGGCACTGCGCAGAATACTGGCGGTGCTGGTTCCGATACATTGACCGGGTTTACCCGGCTGCTAGGTAGCGGCTTTGCCGACACGCTGACTGGGGACGCCCGGGGGAACGTCCTCACCGGCGGCGTGGGGGCGGATGTGCTGACCGGCGGGGCAGGTCGCGACACGTTCCGCTTCGCGTCGGCGACCGACGGTGGCGACACGATTACCGATTTCATCTCGGGACGCGACAAGTTGTCGTTCGTGGCCAGCGAGTTCGGCGCTCTGAAAGCCGGCAAACTGAAAGCGGCGACTTTCATCGCCGCGGCGGGTGCCACCGCACAAACTGCAGCCCAGCACTTCATCTACGACACGACCAGCACGACGCTGTACTACGATGCGGACGGCAACGGCGCAGGTCAGGCCGTGGTGATTGCAGTCTTGCAGGGGGTGCCGACGCTGTCGTACAAGGACATCATCTTTGCTCTGTAAGTACCCTCTAGTGCTTCGGCTTTCCGTCACAGGACGGAAAGCCGAAGCACATCGTCGCGCCACGTCCACCCGTACCCTCGGGCAGAACCAACTCCATCCTGATACCCGTCGATCCCAATGCCCTGTTGAACTCGGACCGCTGGGTGCTGCGCGCCCGTACCGGGCGTGAACTGGCCCGATGGCTGGAAATCAGCACGCCTCAGAACTCGAGAAGGCGGCCGGGCAGCCTGCCAGTGACGGCCACACTGCTGGCGAACCTACTGGAGGCGACGGATGCGAAGCCGCTGGAATTACAGAGGAAGGTCGGACAGACGCCGGGAGACTGGCCGGAGCGGGTGAAGGCAGAGACGAAAAAACAGGACTAGAAAACAAAAACCCCACCGCCTTGTGGGGGAGTGGGACGACTACAGGACGAGAAGAGTGAGTGTCCCATTGTTTCCTCCCATGGTTCCCATTCTTCCGCTGAGAGACAGACTGCGTATCCCTTTGCTTTCCTAGCACTTTGCCATCAGCCGGCAAGTAACTCAGAATTCATCGAAACTCATTAACCGTCAGGCACGAAGCCATTGCCCGACCTCTTTGCACGCGCCAAGAAATATTTTTGCTGGTGCCTCTTCAAAGCTTACATATTCCTTTCAATCCAATAACATTTTAGTTGCAATATTGAAATATATCGCTGACACTAATCGTTGAATTGGCCACCGATATCACGCGCAAGTCAAACCACTCAAGTCGTGGGTTGAGTGCGATTTGAATGCAAAATTTCGGCGCAAACGCAAGACACGTTATGGGGTGCCCTTTCTCCAACGAGGGAGGTACTGTGCCAAGAAAAGCAGTGAAGTTCGGTCGCGCGGATCGTGGCCGTCTTGAAAAAAGCGGAATTAGAGGGGCTCTGGGCTGACCTGATTCGACGAATCGGCACATCGGAGCAAACGATTTATCGCGAGAAGAAGCTTTGCCAATTTTTACAGAGTCTTTGGACGAAGTTTGCGAAAACAGCCCAAGGCTCAGAAACATAAAACAATATCAATAGGAAGTTCAGGGAAATATGCCTATCCTCGTCGTTCAAAATTTTGATAATTCGGCATCCTTTACGGACAACTTTACCGCCTCCACAGGAGGAAACGCATACGGCGGCGGTTTTACTTGGGGCAGTACGGCCGGGCTGGGTGGCGCCGGCGGCGTGGTGGTTCCCAATGGCTCCGACCAAATATGGACAACAAAGCAGTCGTACACCGTTACGAACGATGGCGTTTATACATTAGGTGTTTATTTTTACAACGCCTATAACGCAGGGTATGGCTCGTTGGGTTTTACGACCGTATCGCAAGCCAATGCGGGTGGATCCGCCGCTGCGCCTTCCGACCCCTCCTTCGGCATTTC
This sequence comes from Oxalobacteraceae bacterium, assembly GCA_027484285.1. Classification (GTDB taxonomy): domain Bacteria; phylum Pseudomonadota; class Gammaproteobacteria; order Burkholderiales; family Burkholderiaceae_D; genus Pernthalerella. Next base: position 31,811 of record JAIXTG010000424.1, read on the forward strand.
CTTTCATGGCGGGGGAGGCAGTTGGTTTAATAACGGAAGCTTTACCAATTTGAATTGGGCCACCCCCGCCCAAGGCACTTGGTTTTACTACGAATTAAAAGTTGAGCGGGTCAGTGGCACAAGTAGTTTTGATCTGACATTCGACATTTTCCCGGTAACGGATACGACCACGGGCGCGAAAGGGGCATCCCAGACCCACCACACGACAAGGGTCACCAACTCTACCGCTGCCGGGGCTACCGACCTGTATGTTTTCTTCGGTGCCGATGGAAGCCGCATGTCGAAGATGGACAAATTCACCATCGAATTGGGTGGAAGTGCACAATTGTCTGGCACGCCCCAAGTGGGTGGCGCAGTCACGGGCAATGTCACCGCCTCCTTCTCTGCAGACACGGGCTCGAGTACATCTGATTTAATTACCAACACGGCTGCGCAGGATATTAGCGGTGTCCTCGCAAATCCTTTGGCGGCTGGCGAAGTTGTAGAAGTTTCTCTCAATAACGGTACCACTTGGGCAACCGCCACCACCACCCAAGGTAGCGCTAACTGGAGCCTTGGCGGACAAACGCTTTCGGCTAGCAACACGCTCAAGGTTCGTGTTGTTAACACTGGCACGAATGCATCGAACGAGGTTCTGTCTCAGGCCTACATACTGGACACGACATCTGCTGCAGTTAGCAGCGTGACTGCCCCGTCAAACGGCACTTATAAGACCGGCGATGTCCTGAGCTTCACGGTCAATTTTAGTGAAGCGGTGACAGCAAACACCAGTGGTGGCACGCCACGCCTCGAACTCACCATCGGCGGGGTGACCAAATATGCGACCTATGCATCTGGATCCGGCACGTCGGCCCTCGTGTTTACCTACACCATTGAGAGCGGCTTGGCGGACGCCGACGGGATTGCGGTAGGATCGTTGCAGACGAACAGTGGCACCCTGCGCGATGCGGCAGGCAATAACGCGACATTGACCCTGAACTCGGTCGCCAGCACCACCTCCGTCCTCGTCGACAGCGTGCCTCCCACCGTTTCCAGTGTCTCAGTCCCCGCCGACGGCACCTACAACACGGGCCAAACGCTGAGCTTTACGGTCAACTTCAGTGAGAACGTCACCGTCACCGGCACGCCGCGCCTCGTGCTCGACATCGGCGGCCAGACCGCCTACGCCACTTACGCCAGCGGCAGCGGCACGACCGCCCTCGTATTCTCCTACACGGTGGCGAACGGATTTTTTGACAGCAACGGCATCGCTGTCTCCTCCCTGCAGACCAACAGCGGCACGCTGCGCGACAGTGTCGGCAACAATGCGACCCTCACGCTGAACAGCGTGGGCAGCACCTCGGGTGTTCTGGCAGCCGACATCGTGGCGCCGGCCGTGAATTCGGTCACATCGAGCACTGCCAACGGTACCTACAAAGCCGGACAAACCATCGCGGTCCAGGTTAGCTTCGACGAAGCGGTGCTGGTCACTGGCACCCCCCAATTGACGCTCGAAACGGGTGCGACGGATCGCACGGTTAATTATGCGAGCGGCTCAGGCACCAGCACGCTCACCTTCAATTACACCCTTCAGGCCGGCGACAGTGCCACCGATCTGGACTACGTGAGCACCACGGCCTTGGCGCTCAACGGCGGAACGATCAGGGACGCAGGGGGTGCCGATGCGACGCTGACTTTGGCCTCCCCGGGTGCCGCCAACTCCCTCGGTGCCAACAAGGCACTGGCAGTTGACACCGCGGGGCCGCAAGTCGCCAGTGTCTCGGTACCCGCCGGCGGAAGTTACAAAGCCGGAAATACGCTCAGCTTCACCGTCAACGTCAGCGAGGCTGTCACGGTCAGCACCGTTGGCGGCACCCCCCGCCTTGCCCTGGACATTGGCGGTGCGACCAAGTACGCGACCTACACATCCGGGTCAGGCAGTTCGGCCCTGGTGTTTTCTTACACCGTAGAAAGCGGCCTGACCGATAGCGACGGGATCACTGTCAGCGCGCTGCAGACCAATGGCGGCACGCTGCGTGACAGCGCCGGGAATGACGCGACGGTACCCCTCAACTCCGTGGGCAGCACTTCCACGGTCGTTGTCGACAGCCTGGGTCCGACCTTCGTGTCTGCCGCCACGAACAGCGACGGAACCAAGGTCGTCCTCACTTTCAGCGAGTCGCTTCATGCGACAACGGCGGCATCGAGTGCCTTTGCAGTCAATGTCGGCGGCACCGCCCGGCCAGTCAGCGCCGTCGCTGTCAGCGCCAGTACGGTCGAGCTGACGCTGGCCAGCGCAATCAGTTCGGGCGACGCGGTGACCGTCACATACACCGCGCCAGCGTCCAACGACGCCACGACCAACAGCGCGGTTCAGGATGCGCTTGGCAATGACGCCGCGCCGATCACGACCGCGGCCACTGTAACGAACAATGTTCCCGCACCGGTGGTGATACCGCCGACCGTTACCATCGATGGCGCCCAGGTCACTACCGAGACCACGACCCTTGGCAATGGCCAAGTGGTCGACAAAATAACCGTCGCCCCAGTCAGCCGCGATCGACAGGACCAGGGCGGCGACACTTCACGCGCCGATCTGGCGCTGTACTACGGTGACACCGCGCTCTCGCAGGGCATTACCTTCGCGGCGCTGCCATCAGGCTTCGGCCTGACCTCGACCGGCGCCCGCACGCCGGCAACCAATGCCGATGCGCTGCAAACCCTGCTCGAGCTGGTGGAACTGACCGCTGGCACCACCGAAGGAAACAAGCCCAGCATGCTGATCGGTGGCGAAGCCTTTCTGGACAAGCTGGCGCAACAATCTGAGCGCGGGCCGCTGGTTGTCAATTCGATTGCGCTGTCCGTGGGTGACAACCAGTCGACGGCACCTGACGAGCCGATCACCGTGTCGGGCACCGCGGATCGTCTCACGCTGCCCTCGGGCACCGGGCGCCCGGTGGAAGCGATCGTCATCGATGCACGAGCGCTGCCTGACAACACCGTGCTCGAGCTTGTCAATATTGAATTCGCAGTCATTGTCGGCGAGAACGTCACTGTGCGTGGCGGTGCAGGACAGAACATCGTCTTCGCCGGCATGGGCTCGCAAGACATCATGCTTGGCGACGATGACGACGAACTGCACGGCGGCGATGGCAACGACGTGATCGGCTCCGCAGGCGGCAGCGACCAGCTGCATGGCGACGTCGGCAACGACACCGTCTTCGGCGGCGACGGCAACGACACCTTGTGGGGCGGCCTCGGCGATGATAGTCTCGACGGCAATGCAGGCAACGATACTGCTAGCTACAGCGATGCCACTTCGGGCGTGAAGGTGCGACTGTCGAAAACCGTTCGGCAGGACACAGGTGGTGCCGGCAAAGATCTGCTGAAGAACATCGACAACCTGACCGGCAGCAGCTTCAACGACACGCTGGTCGGCACCAAGTCGGCCAACGTGCTCGACGGCGGCGCAGGCAATGATGTGCTCAGCGGGGGACGCGGCGTTGACACTGCCAGCTACGAAAGTGCCGGCTCGGCAGTGACGATCAAGCTGACCGGCAAGGCACAAGACACCGGCGGCGCCGGCATCGACCGGCTGAGAGGAATCGAAAACCTGACCGGCAGCCAGTTCGATGACACCCTCGTCGGCAACTGGAAAAAGAACACGCTGACAGGCGCCGACGGGGCCGACACCCTCACTGGCGGCCGCGGTAAGGATACCTTCCTGTACCGCGCACTGTCTGAAGCCGGCGACACGATTACCGACTTCCATTCGAAGCACGACAAGCTGGCCTTTGATGCAGCGGCATTTGGCAGCCTGCAGTCAGGTGCACTCGCGGCCCGCAACTTCGTCGCCAACACCTCGGGCGCAGCCGAATCGACAAGCCAGCGCTTCGTGTTCAATTCGCTGACAAGCCAGCTTTACTACGACGCGGACGGCAGCGGCGCCGACCATGCCGAGCTGGTGGCCACGTTGACAGGCATCACCGACTTGAAGGCTGCCGACATCCTGATCATCTGAGCCGCCTCACGCTCGGCTAAGCCCCACCGCCCGCGAGGCGGCGGGGTTTTTTTTATTCTTTCCGGGCCGGCTCGACCAATGTCAGCTCCAGCCGTCCCGGCATCACCCCCACCGACACCAGCGATTGCGGCGTAAAGCCGGCGTGTTTCAGCCAATGGCCGCGAAGGCGAGTAGCCCGGGCCGAGCGAGCACTGCGGCAGCCTGTTGTACGAGCTGTCACGCTCGTTTCATCTTGGCCGTAATGAAGCACGTCATCTGCAAGCGGCTTGAAGGCCGAGGCACGTCGGTGTGGCAGAGAGCTGTCGCAATCGGCTTCATCGATGTGGCAAGCCGGTACGCCAAAACCAGGGGGCATCGTCCCGGCACCGGCTTGCTTCGAGGCTTGATAACACGCGATGGCATTGCTGGCTGCTGGGCTGGGAAGGCGTGCGGTCAGGGGACGGACAGGGTGAGTGTCCCATGCCTCGTTCGGCCTTGTCGACTCGCCGAGGCTATGGCTCATCGATCCAGCGTTTGCGCTGCCTGATTCTTCGCCTTTGCTTTTCCGTCGAAGCGGGGCGATCACACCCAAGCTGTGTCGTGACGACTGACTGCTCACGCGAATGCCTTCACAACCTAACTTGAAGAACGCATGCATTTCGGTTGAGTAGCCGAACACCGGCTGAACAGAGTGAGTGTCCCAATCTGAAGGCAAGGCCGGAGCAGCGCCTGCCGCGGCCTTGCCTTCGTTACCCGGCAAATTATTTTTGCGCCGGCGCCACCAGCGTAAGCTCAAGCCGACCCGGCATCACCAGCACCGAGACCAGAGACTGCGGCGTGAAGCCGGCATGCCGGAGCCAGTGGCCGCGCAGCCGGATCCAGGGAGTGCAGGCGTCCCGGCACCAGAGCGTGCCAACGGTGACATGTCGGAGTTGCGGGAATGGTGCACAAGGCCGAACGGGAATGCGATGGCGCGGACGCCGGGGATAGCGGGAAGTGTTCATGATTTTCAGCTCGCTAGAGGACCCTCACCGTCATTGAGGGTGGTGGATCTGGACGAGGTGACGGACCGGGCGAACTAACCGGCAAGCCTTGCGGCTTCCCCGCCCAGCCCACCATGGAAGCGGGAAAGCGGTACGAACCAAACCCTTGGGTTTAGCCGATGTTAAGTCGCTCGAGCCGTCACACTCGTTTCATCACGCCCGTGATGAAGGGCGGAATCTAGAAGTGGCGCGTAAACGAGGTCAAGTGCGCGTGGCGGAGAACAGACAGAATCGGCCGAGATCAGTTTAGAGACAAAGCTGCGAGAAAAGTGGGGCGTAGTACGGCGGGTACGCATTGCTTGTGTGGTCGCGCCAGGAAAAGACGGGGGCAGGCGCTCGTTACCCGATTTCGTGGGCTGCGGCGGCGGGGTTTTTCTTAGGTTGGGTGCGCGTGATGCAGGAGGTCTACGGAATTTCTCCGGGATGGATGGCCGGGGATCGGTCGATCAGAGTGAGTGTCCTATGAGGCCCCGCAAATTTCACCGCGGCCTTGGCCCCGCTGCCATCTGCGTCGTAGTACATAGCCCCTGTCAATGCATCGTAAAGCAGCCTGTCACTTGCATCAGCGCTACCGAAGGCCCCCAGCAGAGCAGCAGCCGGCGACTGCCCGACAGCGGTGGTTTTGAAGCCAGTAAAAATCTTCTTGCTCAGTACCAGATGATCCTGCCCGCTGGTGAAATCCGTGATCTGATCCCAATTGGCGGCAGCATTCAGCTTGGTGCTAAAGACGAAGCGATCGGCACCACCGCCGCCCGTCAGGGTATCGTTGCCATCATTCCCGTCGAGGGTGTTTGCGCCAACGCCGCCGGTGATCGTGTTGGCAACCTTGTTGCCGGTGCCCTGCAGATCTCCGCCGCCATTCAACACCAGCACCTCCACGTCGCTCGGCAATGTGTAGCTCATGCTGCTGATGACCTTGTCACTACCCTGATTGGCCTTTTCGGTCACGGTGTCGGCCGCCTTGCCGCTGGCATTGGCATCGGCGATGACGTAAGTGTCATCGCCTGAACCGCCCGTAAGCTTGTCGGCACCGCTTCCGCCGTCGAGGAAGTCATCCCCGTCGCCGCCCAGCAGTTGGTCATTACCCTCGCCGCCAGTGAGCTCGTCATTGCCTGCGAGGCCAGAAAGCTTGTTGTTGCCGGCATTGCCGGTGAGCGTGTTATCGCCCGCATTACCGGTGCCGGAGAGCGGCTGGGTACCGGTCAAACGCAAATTCGTTTGGCCGCTGGCCAGCGTGTAACTCACTGCCGATTCCACGGCAGTCGATGCCGGTGGCTGTGTCAGCGGTACGGATTCGATGACAAAATACAGGGCATTGGTATCGCTAACGTCATTCCATTGACTTGCGTAGCCCAAGGCATTCGGCACCTCCCGGGGCCAGCCTTCAAGCCCCATGCCCATCGCGTCCTGATTTTCGTAATTATCGGGCTCGACCGTGGCTTGGGCACCGACGCCCCAGTTGGTATAGCCGGAGGTCACCCCGGTGCCATCCACCCACTTCCAGTTACCTTCTGAATCAATGTCCGAAGCCCCCAGCCAGACGTAGGCAGAATCCCCGCCGTCAGGGGCACGCGGGGCACTCGACAACAAAGAGGCGACTTGGGCATAGATTGCATCGTTCTCCGCTTTCGAGCCGACGATGGCGAGATAGCCGCCTTGCGAGACCGCGTAATCGCGTGCACGGAGCCACGACATTGGGGTAGTAACGATTTCGTAAGTGTGGCCGTTGAAGGTAAAAGAAGACATGGGGTTCCAGAGTTGAGCTAATTAACTAATCGCACCAATGAACAAACATCTTAAAAAAGATCGCGTATCGCGAAATCTGAAGTAAAAGACGCTACACCGAGCGCACACAAATTTCGACGGAGAAGTTAGCGAACATTACCGACGAAGAAGTCGGCACCAGAAAACAAAAACCCCACCGCCTTGTGAGCGGTGGGGTTCAGCTCTTTCAAACGCCTACCGCAAGGTAAGCGTTTCACTTGTAGGAGTTTAAGCCAGAGTGAAATCACCAGCGGTAGTGGTCGACTCAGTCAGGGTCGTACGGCCGGTCACGCCAACGAGCTTGATGAGGTCGTCGGTATTGCCTACATTGTTGAAGATGTAGGTATCACCACCAAACTCGAAGAACACGACTTCGTTTGCTGCGATGTCGGTCGTGTCAGCAGCAAGCGCCACCAGCATCTCAGCAAGAGTGTCGTCCGCAGCAGCGAACGTTACTTTGCCGCCAGCCGAGATTTGAACGTCGGTAGCGGCCGCAGTACCACCCGCCGGAGAAGCGCCAGCAACGTTATCAGCTGCAGCCAGACGGATCACGTCGGTCGTGGTGAAGCCATTGATGCTATCGAAATCGGAAGTGGTCGAGTCGCCATCAGCAAAAACGAAGATGTCGTTGCCTGCACCACCATTCAAAACGTCAGCACCCGTACCACCGGTGATCGTATCGACACCATCACCGCCGTTGATGGCGTCTGCACCGCCTGCACCGTTCAACGCATCCGTACCTGCGTTACCGGTCAGAACATCATTAGCAGCACCGCCAGTCAAAACGTCGTTACCAGCGCCACCGATAACCGTGGTGTCGAACGCGTTTGCAGTAAACGTCACCACACCGGCCGCGCCCGTAGCCGTAACGCCAGAAGCGTCCAGAGTACGCAGCGCCGTCAACGACGAGTTGGCAAACGTAATACCTGCGTCGCCAGTCACAACCACGCTCGTTGCGGACGTTGCATCCACGTTCAGGTCGAACATGGTCGTAGCGGCCGTCGTGTCGGTGTCATCGAGCGTGACGTTGACAGTTTCAACGTTAGCAAGCGTCACAGCACCGACGTTTGCAAAGCCATTTGTCGCTGCAGCACGCAGGTTGAATGTGTCGGAAGCGCCAGTGAAGCTACCGGTCAGCGCGAGGGTAACATCTACATCTGCCAAGGCGCCGGTCATAGCCAGCGTTCCACCGCTCTTGAATCCGGAGATGGTGTAGGTTTGAGCAGCAGCAGCCGCACCAGCACCCGCCGAAGTCACATAATTGATGTCGTCGAGGTTGGCCAGCGAAATCGTCGAGTTATCTGCGTTGGCTGCGCCAGTCGACGCGGCATACGCACCGACGCTGACTCGTTCAAAGTTAGCAATATCATCTTCGAAGTTCGCGTTCGCAGACAAAGTGACAGCATCTGCAGCAGCAAGGCTCACCGTATCAGTGCCGTTACCTGCGTCAACCGAGCCGCCAGTGCCCGCGACAGCGGTGAAAGTGGCGGTGTCATCACCATCGCCCAGCGTCGAAGCAGTGGTACCAGTTGCAGCAAAAGTGACAGTATCCTTACCAGCGCCACCAACATACTTCTGACCAGCAGCAATTGCCGTGTTCAGGGTACGTGCGCCTGCGCCGGTGCTGGTGATCACAGCGTCTGCAGCAGCAGTTTGGGTGATGGTCATGTCGCCCGCACCCGACAGGTTCAGCGCGGTTGCGGCTGCAGCCGTGACGGTCGAAGCGGTGATTTCAGCGCTAGCAGCGACGTTCACCGTCTCCGCAGCGGCGACAATAACCGTACCAGCGGTCAGCTTGCCGTCGACGGTCAGCGAAGCGGTCTTTGCAACAGCGGCGGTAACGGTGCCCAGTGCAGCCGTGTCGGCCTTAACGTTCACAGCCAAGGAGGTTGCGCCTCCGTCGGTAACGCCACCGTTCGTGCCGCCATTGACGTTAATCGTCAGTGCACGGGTATCGGTCGTCACGGAGTCGGTGTTGGTGACCAGACCACCAGCAGCGTTCAGATTCAGGGTCGTCAGTGCTTCGGAAGCCAGAGCGACAGCACCGGTCAGGCCGGTCAGCGTGACAGTAGCCAGCTTGTCAGTGGTCGACGCACCGTTCGTGCCGCTATCGGTGATGGTTGCAGTACCGACGTCTTGGTTGGTGGCGTTGCCGCTAACGGTAACGGAGGTGACGTTCGCCTTGGTCGTGATCGCGACACCATCAGTACCAGCGCCGGTGATTGCCGAGCCAGTGTTGGTTACGGTGACAGCACGTGCATCAGCCAGTGTCGACACATCAACGGTGACCGAGTCGGTCACTGCGTCAGCAGCGTGGAGGATCGTGAAGTTTTCGATGCCTGCGATAGTCGTCGTATCGACCGGCAGCGTGAATGCGGTGTTCGACGCGTCAGTGATTGCCAGCGTGTCGGTACCTGCACCGCCATTGAGGTTGTCAAGGATGGTCAGCGTGGTGTTGCTTGCCACGAAGGTGTCATCGCCAGCACCGCCAGTGAAAGCTGCGCCCTGATCCACACCAGTAGTGAGCGGTTTAGTCCTGGTACTAGAACTTCCCTGTCAAATCAATGGGTTATGCGACGCTTTTGCCGCCCCGAGACGGGTGGTCGCCATCCGGTTACCAATGGCCGCCGATTGCAGCGACCTAAGAGCGGTTAATTCACCGTAGTAACCGCGGCCGGTGAGAAGTGATAGTCGGTAAGTCGGTGTCCATCCGGTGACCATCAACGACCATCGGCGACCCTCAATTCACGGCTTTCGACGCAAGGGCTGGCGGGCCAACACCGGCACATAGTCCGCACCCAGCAGCACGCCCATGATCACCTGATGCACATCGGTTGTCTGTAACACCTCATGCGTGTGCCACAGCTTGGCCGGATCGATCGTCCATTGCAATGGGCCGCCTCCTGCTCCCGCCAA
>JAIXTG010000077.1 GCA_027484285.1 Oxalobacteraceae bacterium
AACCAGGGCAATGCGGCCGCCAATGCGCAGCGACCGGTGTTCTTCACCAACGTGCTCTCGGGCTCGCTGGTGATACCGTCGACCGCCAGCACCGGATCGGCCACCGCCATCACGGTCTACCATCCGCGTGACCGGTCGTTGAGGTCGGTAATCATTTCTACCGGCATCAACGGCACCGGAGCCAACATCCGACAGGCCTCCGCCAACGCAGTCGGCCCGGTGGTTGCCAGCCTGCGCGAGCTCAGCCCTGGCTCGGGCATCTGGGCATCACGCGTAACGCTGAACGACACGCAGATCGCGGCTCTCAATGCCGGCAACATGTACTACGAGGTCGTGTCGGCCGCCTTCCCGAATGGCGAACTCCGCGGCCAGATCGTCAGCACCTCGGGCACGAACCGGCCGGCAGCGGCTGGCGGCGGCAACAGGCCGAATGCCACGAGCGGTACGGGTAGCACGACGGGTACGGGTGGCACCACGGGCACCGGCACCACCACGGGCACGGGCACCACGACGGGCACGGGCGGCACCACGGGCACTGGTACGACCACGGGCACTGGCACCACCACGGGTACTGGCACCACCACGGGCACTGGCACCACCACGGGCACTGGTACGACCACGGGTACTGGTACGACCACGGGTACTGGTACGACCACGGGTACTGGTACGACCACGGGCACTGGCACCACCACGGGTACCGGCACTACGGCGGGCACCGGCACTACGGGTACCGGTACCACGGCAGGTACCGGCACCGGTGGCGCAACCACCACGGTGACGCCGACTACCACCATCACCGGCACGGGTACCACCACCGCTGTCGGCAGCAGTCTCTGACGATTGCCCGGCCTTGTGCCGGCAATGAATGCCCCGGGCGACCGGGGCATTTTTTTTGAGCAGCCCGGAAGTGCGCCGGCGAACGCCGGATCAGATGGTCCTGCGTACCAGCATGTGGCGGATCTCGCTGATCGCGTAGGCAGGCGAAAGGCCTTTCGGGCAGACGTCAGTGCAGTTCATGATGGTCCGGCAGCGGAACAGCCGGTACGCATCTTCGAGATTGTCGAGTCGGGAACTGGTTTCAGTGTCGCGACTGTCGGCGATGAAACGATAGGCCTGCAGCAATCCTGCCGGTCCGACGAAGCGGTCGGGGTTCCACCAGAAACTCGGGCAGGCGCTGGTGCAGCACGCGCACAGAATGCATTCATACAATCCGTTCAGCTGCTCGCGCTCCTCCGGCGTCTGCAGGCGCTCGCGCTCGGGCGGCGGGACTGCGTTCTGCAGCCAGGGCCGGATCGAATGGTACTGGGTCCAGAAAGGCGTCAGGTCGACCATCAGGTCGCGTATGACGGGCATGCCCGGCAATGGGCGCAACTGAATGGGCTGCTCGAGTTCACTGAAGCGCGTCACGCAGGCGAGGCGGTTCTTTCCGTTGATATTCATGCCGTCCGATCCGCATACGCCTTCGCGACAGGAGCGACGGAAAGACAGGCTGTCGTCGGTGAACGACTTGATGTGCATCAGCAGGTCGAGCACCATGTGCTCGCCCGGGTCGCAGTTGACCCGGTAGTCCTGAAAATACGGTCGGGAATCGCGCTCGGGATCGTAGCGAAAGATGCGCAACTGCACAGGTCCGGCGGTCGTCATTGCAAGCTCCGGCATCGGGAACGGGCGCCAACTGAAGCAGGAAGCGTACCGTCGCGCGGCGAGAGGCTCAGCGCGTGCGCAGGTGGTGCAGGCGCGCTGCCACGGCACGCAGACAATTGACGCCCCATCCGAGCGCGCGCGCCATCGGTTCGTTCCGCTCCTGCAGCTTGGCCTGCAGCCACTGTCGCCCCGCGTGCCGCAATTTCAGCATGAACATGCGCAACAGCACCGCCGGCGATAACGCCGCCTGCATCCGAGAACGGTAGACATTGACCCGGTACAGCGGGGAAAGTACGCCCAGCAACTGGCTCTTGTAGCCATAGCGGCCCCAGAGCAGGTGACATTCCCGGGCACCCGCGCGGATGCAGTCACACACCGACCAGTAGCAGCACAGCAACCCCAGCCGGTGCGACTCCAGCGCCGGATCGGCAGCCGACAGCAGCATCACATAGCTGTCTCCGAAACGGCAGGAGAGCGATCCGCCGACGATGCGTCCATCAACGGTAGCAATGCCGAACTGTCCGCATTCGGACGCCAGCTGCAACAGCCGCGCGGTGTCATGCCGGTCGATCACGGCCCGCTTGCCACGTGACGCCATGCTGGCCTGCTTGAACTCATGCAGCCGGCGAACGATGCGACGCTGCTCGTCGCGGCGCAGCTGTGATGCCAGCCGCACTTCCCAGCGAAAGCCCGGCAGCTCGCGCAGCAGCCGGTTTCCGTAACCGCGGATGGTCTTGCGGGTCGACTTGCCGAGCGCTTCCAGATAAGCCTCGACCGAGGACGGCAACTGGATGATGTAGTTCTCGGAAAATTCAAACGACTGCACCGTCAGCTGGCGCAATGGACGCGGCAGGGACACTGCATTGAATGTGATGTGGCGCGCGCAGGAAAACCGTGAAAACACTGCGCTGCTGAACGCGTCGGCGAGCTCCTCGTCCAGCGCAATCATTTCGGTCAGCACCAGCACCTGTGCCTGACGAATCCGGAACAGCAGCACGCCGACGATCTCGCCGTGCCGGTAGCCGATCCAGGTATGGGGTGTCGGCCGGTCTTCCCCGCACAACTGCAGATGGCGCAATGACGCGTACATGCTGCCGTACAGCCGATCGAGCGCGGCTGCCGCATGGGCAGGCACCACGGACTCGTGGATTTCGCTGACGATCGTGTTGCCGATATCAACCGGCGGCGCATTGACTTCGTCGTTCAGTGCGACGAGCGCCTGCGGCATGGATGTATTGTTTGGCTGCGCCATGATGCTCCCTGATTTCGCTCGCGGCTATTGTCAGAGGAAGCAGGGGAAACGCGATTGACGCGAGCCAAGCCCGCCGCCGCCGCCGCTGCGAGCGCTCAAGGCCCGGAGACGGGCGCGGCGCAAAATGGTGTTACAGGGGAGGATCCTTAGGGGATCGTCCGGTGTCCAAGCCGGATGACGTGGTTCGAGTCCATGCTCCCCTGCCCGGCTTCGGGTGCCGGGCGTCGCTGATCAGCGCACTTCGGCAATCATCTCGATCTCGACGCAGCTGCCGAGCGGCAGCTGGGCCACGCCGAACGCGGAACGCGCATGCCGGCCGGCGTCGCCGAATACCTCGCCCAGCAACTCGGAGCAGCCATTGGTGACCAGGTGATGTTCGGTGAAATCGGGCGTGGAATTCACCAGGCTCACCAGCTTCACGATCCGCGTTACCCGATCCAGCTGGCCGTCGCAGGCGGCATTCAGCGTCGCCATCAGGTCGATGGCGACCGCGCGTGCAGCCTCCCGCCCCTGCTCGGTCGTCATGTCGCGGCCCAGCTGGCCAACCCACGGCTTGCCGTCCTTCTTCGCAATGTGGCCGGAAATGTAGAGCGTATTGCCGCTGCGGACGAACATCACATAGGCGGCGGCCGGCGTGGCCACCGGTGGCAGGCTGATGCCCAGGGACTGCAGTTTCTGCGGGATCGACATGGAGGGCTCCGTGGAGGGATGGGATCGGGAGACGGATTTTATCGCGCCCCCCTTGAAAAGCAGCCGTTCGCCTCAATATCGCGAAAAATCCTTCAATTTTTCAAGCACTTATCTTTAGCGAGAGCACTATGACCGTCGCAGAAAAGCAAACTCTGGGCTTCCAGGCCGAAGTCAAGCAACTGCTGCAGCTGATGATCCATTCGCTGTACTCGAACAAGGAAATCTTCCTCCGCGAGCTGATCTCGAACGCGTCCGACGCGGCCGACAAGCTCCGCTTCGAGGCGATCAACAATGCCGCCCTGTTCGAGGGCGACAGCGAGCTGGCCATCACGGTCGACTTCGACACGGCCGCGCGCACCATCAGCATCAGCGACAACGGCATTGGCATGAGCCAGAAGGAAGCGATCGAGCATCTCGGCACGATCGCAAAATCCGGCACCCGGGAATTTTTCTCCAGGCTGTCCGGCGACCAGCAGAAGGACGCAGCCCTGATCGGCCAGTTCGGCGTCGGTTTCTATTCCGGCTTCATCGTGGCCGACCGCATCACGGTCGAATCCCGTCGTGCCGGCCTCGCGGCAGCCGAAGGCGTGCGCTGGGAGTCCGCAGGAGAAGGCGACTTTACCGTCGAGGCCATCGACAAGCCGCAGCGCGGCACCACCCTCACCCTGCACCTGCGTGAAGGCGAGGACGAGTTGCTGTCCGCCTGGCAGCTGCGCTCGATCATCCGCAAGTACTCCGACCACATCTCGCTGCCGATCAGGATGCGCAAGGAAGAATGGGACGAGGAAAAGAAAGAGCGGGTGCTGAAGGACGAATTCGAGACCATCAACCAGGCCAGTGCGCTCTGGACGCGCAGCAAGTCCGACGTCACGGAGGAGCAGTACCGGGAGTTCTACAAGCATGTGTCGCATGACTTTGCCGACCCGCTGAGCTGGACGCACAACCGCGTCGAGGGACGCAGCGAGTACACGCAACTGCTGTACATCCCGTCACGCGCGCCGTTCGACCTCTGGGACCGCAACCAGCGCGGCGGCATCAAGCTGTATGTGAAGCGGGTGTTCATCATGGACGACGCCGAGCAGCTGATGCCGGTCTACCTGCGTTTCGTGAAAGGCGTGATCGACTCCAGCGACCTGCCCCTGAATGTCTCGCGCGAGATCCTGCAGGAGTCGCGTGACGTGAAAGTCATCCGCGAGGGATCGACCAAGCGCGTGCTCGGCATGCTCGAAGAGCTGGCCAACGCCGACGAACAGGAAAAGAAGGACAAATATGCGAGCTTCTGGACCGAATTCGGCCAGGTGCTGAAAGAAGGCATTGGCGAGGATGCAGCCAACAAGGAACGCATTGCTAAGCTGCTGCGCTTCGCGAGCACCCACAACGAGAACGATGCGCAGAACGTATCGCTGGCCGACTATGTGTCACGCATGAAGGACGGGCAGGACAAGATCTACTATGTCACCGCCGACAGCTGGACGGCCGCGAAGAACAGCCCGCATCTCGAGATCTTCCGCAAGAAGGGGGTCGAGGTACTGCTGCTGACCGACCGGGTCGACGAGTGGATGCTGTCCTTCCTGACCGATTTCGACGGCAAATCGCTGGCCTCGGTCGCGAAAGGCGATCTCGACCTCGGCAAGCTCGAAGACGAAGCCGAGAAAAAGCAGAAGGAAGAAACGCAGGCCGAATACAAGGAACTGCTCGAGAAAATGAAGACGGCGCTCGAGAGCCGCGCGGCCGACGTGCGCGTGACCTTCCGCCTGACCGATTCGCCGGCCTGCCTGGTCGCCGGCGAGCATGAACTGTCCGGCAACCTGCTGCGGATGCTGAAGGCTGCAGGCCAGAAGGCGCCGGACAGCAAGCCCATCCTCGAGATCAACCCGAACCATCCGCTGGTCCAGCGACTGAAGTACGAGGATGCCAAGTTCGATGACTGGACCAGCATCCTGTTCGACCAGGCGCTGCTGGCCGAAGGCGGTCAGCTGACCGACCCTGCCGGCTTCGTGAAGAAGCTCAATGACATGCTGCTGGGAATGGCACTGAAATAAGGGGTGCCCGGCGCGGGCATTATCCGCACCGCAGCGGCACGCGCCATGCGCTGCCGCTGCGGCGTGACCGCCGGCGCCGCAAGCTGCAGCAGCCGGATCGGCGTGAAGCGCTAGCGTCCGCCGGTGACATCCAGCAGCGTTCCCGTCACATACGACGACTGCTCCGACGCCAGCCACACGATCGCCTCGGCCACCTCCTCCGCCGTGCCGCCGCGCTGCATCGGCACGCCGGCCTTGGCGCGATCCACCCGCCCCGGTTCGCCGGCCAGCGCATGGATGTCGGTGTAGATCAGCCCAGGCCTGACCGCGTTCACGCGTATGCCTTCGGCTGCCACCTCTTTCGCGAGGCCGATCGTCATCGAGTCGACTGCGCCCTTGGCCGCTGCATAGTCAATGAATTCATTAGGTGAGCCGATCCGGGCAGCGGCAGATGAAACATTCACGATGGATCCGCCTGCGCCGCCATGGCGGGTGGACATCCGCAGCACTGCCTGCTTCGCGCACAGGAAGCTGCCGAATACATTCGCGCTGAACACCCGCTGCCAGCGATCGAGCGTCATCTGGTCGAGCCGGGTCTGCTGCTCCAGCATGCCCGCATTGTTGATCAGGGCGGACAGCCGGCCCATCTGCGCATCGACTGTATCGAACAGGCGCAGTACATCGGCCTCGACGCCGACATCCGCCTGCACTGCGATCGCGATGCCGCCGGCATCCCGGATCTGCTGCACTACGGCCTCGGCAGCGGCCGCCTTGCTCTGGTAACTGATTGCCACCCGCCAGCCGCGGGACGCTGCCATCACGGCCGTTGCTGCGCCGATGCCGCGGCTGCCGCCAGTGACGAGCATGATCGGTGGTGCCATGGCTGTCTCCATCGAAAAGGGTGCGGGAATTCTAACCTGCAGCCCGGCTGCGTCCCCTCTACAATTCCTTAATGACCGCTTCCGGAACACCGCTGCTGACTGGATTTCCGCTGATCATGCGCGCCGACGCGCAGCTGCTGATCATGGGCAGCTTCCCCGGCGAGGCATCGCTGGCGGCCGGTCAGTACTATGCGCACCCGCGCAACCAGTTCTGGCGGCTGCTGTCGGGTGTTCTGGATGACGACCTCGTATCGCCGGACTATGCGGCCCGGCTCGAGCGGCTGGCCCGACACCGCATCGGCCTGTGGGACGTGATCATCGCCTGCGAGCGGCAGGGCAGCCTGGACTCGTCGATCCGGCGCGCGCAGGCAGCCGACTTCTCGATCCTTCACCAGGGCTATCCAACGCTGCGGACCATCGCCTTCAACGGCAAGACCTCGGGAAAATTTGCCCCGCAATTCGAGGCGGCGGGCTTTCGCACCGTCGTGCTTCCTTCCTCTTCTCCCGCCTATGCGCTGTTGTCGTTCGAAGAAAAACTAGTAAAGTGGCGGGCTTTGTTGTCCTGAGCCCTTTGCCATGCCGCGTCGTCCTGCCCCGCCCGCGAAAGCGCGCCGCCCGAAATTTGCGCCGATCACCCTGTCCGAACATGACGGCGTGCGCTACCTGCACTTCGGTACCGAATGGGTGCAGGGCGCAATGCGCGTCAGGAAGCCCGACTGGATAGAACTCGAGTATGCACAGCAGATGATGGCGTGGATGCTGTTCGTCGACCAGCCACGCCGCATCGCCCAGCTCGGGCTTGGCACCGGCGCGCTGACCAAATTCTGCTATCGCGAATATCCGGAAGCGGAGGTGACTGCGGTCGAACTGAATCCGAACGTGATCGATGTCTGCCGCTCGATGTTCCAGCTGCCGCCCGAAGACGACCGGCTGCAATTGCTGGCCATGGATGCCGGGCTGTTCGTGAACGATCCTGCCAACCGCAACAGCCTCGATGTGCTGCAGATCGACCTGTACGACGCCACGGCACGCGGCCCGGTGCTCGATTCCCCGGAGTTCTACCAGGCCTGCGCGCGCTGCCTGCGCGACGAGGGCATCGCCACCATCAACCTGTTCGGCGACCATCCCAGCTTCCGCCGCAACATGCCGGCGATCTGCAGCGCGTTCGACCATGTGCTCGCACTGCCCGAGGTCCATGACGGCAACGTGGTGGTGATCGCGTTCAAGTCCGAGCCGCAATTCGATTTCGCCGACCTCTACCAGCGCGCAGCGGTGATCCGTGACATCACGAAATTGCCCGCGCGCTCCTGGGTGAACGGTATCAAGTCGGCGGTCGGCGGCTGAGGCCGGCCAGCAGGTCGGCGACCGTCGGATAACGCAGCCGCACGCCCAGTTCGCGCTTCATGCGCTCGTTGCGCAGCCGGCGCGATTCCGACATAAAGGACAGCAGCATCGGCGATACCCGCGTGGCAAGTTCCGCGCGCGGCAGCCGTGGCGGGTGAGGCAGCCCGAAGGCATCGGCCACCGCATCGAAGTAGTCGCCCATCTTCTGGTCCGAATCATCGATGGTGTGATAGACCCGTTGTGGCGCTGCGCGGAACAGCGCGAGCGCGATGATGCGCGCGAGGTCATCCGCATGGATGTGATTGGTGTAGACGTCCTCCGCCGGCAGCAGCGCCGGCGTGCCCTGCCGCAGCCGTTCCAGCGGCAGGCGGTCTTCCGCATAGATGCCGGGCACCCGCAGGATCGCAAGGCGCGCCCCGGCCCGCCTGGCCCAGCGCCGCAGCACCTGCTCGGCATCGACCCGGCGCACCGCGCGCGCATTCTTCGGCGCCACCGGCCGGGTCTCGTCGAATTGGGCGCCGCCGGCATCCCCGTACACGCCGGTGGTGCTGACGTAAACGAGGGTGCCGCCTCGGGGTAAAATGGCGGCCAAATGTCGGGTGCGGCCGTCCAGTGCCCCCTCGGAAGGCGGCGGCGCCAGGTGAACCACGGTGTCGGCCAGCCCCCGCAGCCGGTGCAGGCTGTGCGGCTGGTCGAGGTTGGCCACGACCGGTGTCGCACCCGCCGCGCGCAATTCGGGCACCCGCGCCGGCTGGCTGGTGACGGCAAACACCCGGAAGCGCTCGCGCAGCAGCGGCAGCAGGCGCAGGCCGACATCGCCGCAGCCGACGATCAGCACCCGCGGCTTGCGCAGGATTTTCAGACCATTGTTTTTCATTCGCGAGATTGTATGACGTTCCAGGTAAGCGTTAACCCCAGCGGCCGGCAGTTCAGCTGCGAGGCCGGCGAAACCATTCTGGCAGCCGCCATCCGGGCGGGTGTCGGCCTTCCCTACGGTTGCAAGAACGGCGCCTGCGGCAGCTGCAAGGGCCGGCTGGTCGATGGTACGGTGGAACTGGGCCCGCATCAGGAGCGTGCCCTTCCGCCTGCCGACCAGACCACCGGCCATACCCTGTTCTGCTGTGCGGTTCCGACGTCGAATGTGACGATCGAGGCACGCGAGGTACTCGGCGTCGGCGACTTCCCGATCAAGAAAGTCCCGGTGCGGGTGGCCGCGCTGGAGCGTGCGGCCGATGACGTGATGATCGTCTCGCTGCAATTGCCCGCCACCGAGCGCATGCAGTACAAGGCCGGGCAGTATGTCGAATTCCTGCTGAAAGACGGCAAGCGGCGCGCATACAGCATCGCCACGCCGCCGCATTCCGACGCGCTGCTGTCGCTGCATATCCGGCACATGCCCGGCGGCGTGTTTACCGACCATGTATTCGGTGCGATGAAGGAGCGCGACATCCT
>JAIXTG010000052.1 GCA_027484285.1 Oxalobacteraceae bacterium
CGGAAGGCGTCGCCCTCGCCGGCGAACATGCGGGTCGGGTCTTCGTTTTCGCGCTTGAACGGGAACACGCCGGCGGTGTACGGGAAATAGCCGGGCAGGTTTTCCTTCATCAGCCAGCGCAGCAGGTCGCCGTGGTCGCTGTACTTCGGCAGCGCGACCTTGCGCACGCGATTGCCCGACAGGGTCTCGGTGTAGAGCCGGGTGCGGATTTCCTTGTCGCGGATCTTCACCACATGCTCGTCGCCGGCGTAGGTGGCCTGGACTTGCGGCCACTGGTCGAGCAGCTGGCGCGCTTCCCCATCAAGCGCATGGTCACGCTGGGTGATCAGGTCGTCGAGCTCGGCATTGCGGCCGGCGGCCAGCAGCAGGCGCTTTGCTTCGCCGAGCTGCTGGCGCTCGCGGGCAATGACCGCCTGCTTCTCGACGCGGCGGTGGTAGCCGCGCACGGTGTCGGCGATTTCGGCCAGATAGCGGCTGCGCGCCGGCGGCACGATCGCATTGCGACCCGACGAGAAGCGCACGTTCACTGGCGCAAGCTTGCCGGGCCGGGCATTCAGCCCGAGCGAGGACAGCTTCGGCAGCAAGCCCTTGTACAGCGCAGTGACGCCATCGTCATTAAAGCGCGAGGCCTGTGTGCCGTAGACCGGCATCTGCTCGGTCGGCGTCATCCATGCTTCGCGGTTGCGCTGCACCTGCTTGGCGACGTCGCGCAGCGCATCCTGCGCGCCCTTGCGGTCGAATTTGTTGATGGCGACGAAGTCGGCGAAGTCGAGCATGTCGATTTTTTCCAGCTGCGACGCGGCACCGAATTCCGGCGTCATCACGTACAGGCTGGCATCCACATGCGGCACGATGGCGGCGTCGCCCTGGCCAATGCCGGAGGTTTCGACGATGACCAGGTCGAAGCCGGCCACGCGGCAGGCGGCGATCACATCCGGCAGCGCCTGCGAGATTTCGGAACCGGCCTCGCGCGTGGCCAGCGAGCGCATGAACACGCGCGACTGCCCGTGCCACGGGGCGATTGCATTCATGCGGATGCGGTCGCCCAGCAGCGCGCCGCCGGACTTGCGGCGCGACGGGTCGATCGAGATCAGCGCGATGTTCAGCTGGTCGTCCTGGTCGATGCGCAGGCGGCGGATCAGTTCATCGGTCAGCGAGGACTTGCCGGCGCCACCGGTGCCGGTGATGCCGAGTGCGGGAACGTTGGTTTGTGCGGCGGCGTCATGTAGCGCCTTTTTCAGTTCGGGCGCGGCCTTGCTGTTCTCGAGCGCGGTGATCAGCGAAGCCAGCGGACGCTGGCGCGCCGCCATGTCGCCGCCGGTCAGCGCAGCCAGCGAGGCGGGCGCGTGTACCGAGAGGTCGGTGTCGCAGCGCTGGATCATGTGCAGGATCATGCCCACCAGCCCCATGCGCTGCCCGTCTTCCGGGCTGAAGATGCGCGCCACGCCGTAGGCATGCAGTTCCTCGATTTCCGCCGGCACGATCACGCCGCCGCCGCCGCCGAACACCTGGATGTGCGCGCCGCCACGCTCTTTCAGCAGGTCGATCATGTACTTGAAGTACTCGACGTGACCGCCCTGGTAGCTCGACAGGGCAATGCCCTGCGCATCTTCCTGCAGTGCGGCGGTGACGATCTCGTCGACCGAGCGGTTGTGCCCGAGGTGGATCACTTCCGCGCCCTGCGACATCAGGATGCGCCGCATGATGTTGATTGATGCGTCATGGCCGTCGAACAGCGAGGCGGCGGTGACGAAGCGGACTTTGTTCTTGGGGGTGTAGGCGGTCAGGCTCTGGGCGACGGACAGGTCGGTCATGAAGGTCTCCGGACGGGCATTGGCCGCTTGTGGCGGCTTTACTCAAGTAGCAATTGACGCTTACGTTAACGTCAAGTGGGTGAGTATATCCGGAAACTCTGGTCGATGATCAAACAGGCTTAGGTGATCCGGAGCGCCTCAAGTCGTTTGCCGGCCATGTCTTGCAGGCGGCGCAAACTAAAGTTCCCGCGCGCCAATTCAACTGTCCATTGGTACAGGTGGCACGCAGCATCGCGGTTGCCGGTCGCTTCCAGACATTCGCCAAGGCGGTATGCGGATGCGGCGTCGGTCTCGTCCAGTTGCAGCGCGATGCGGTAGAAGTGCGCCGCAGCCGCCGGCTGCCCGAGCCGCTGCAGGCAGGCGCCGGCAAGGAAGCTGTGGTCGGGATCGTCATGGGCGAACGATGCGCAGTAGACCGCGAGGGGCAGGGCGAGCAGGAAATCGCCGCGGTCGCACAGGGTGCAGGCGAGCAGTTTGCTTTGCGCGAGCTGCTCCGCCTTGATCAGCAGGCAATCGGCCAGCGTCCGGTCCTGCGCCAGCGCGGCTTGCCAGGTTTCCAGGTGCTGTGGCAATTGTTCCAGCGCCCGCAGGGCGGAACTGATCAGCTCCCGGACGCCGGTGTCGGGACAGTGGTTTGCCGCGATGGCGGCGTCGGCCAGCAGCGGGTTCATTGGCCGCTCTGCCGACGCGGCCGCAGGCCGGATGGCGCCATGATCAGGAAGGCCGGCCGGCGAAGGCGATTCACGACACCCGTCGCTCGATGTGGAGCTGCGTTGAACATGCGCCGAAAAATCCCAGGGCCATCAGTGCACCGCCACCCCCCACAAGTGCCTGATCCAGCGCATTGTCGGGACCGGGCTGATTGTTCAAACCCACGCCGCCGACGATCAGCATCGCCATGCCGGTGAGGCCAGCCAGCGCCGAAAAAATGCCTATGGCGGCGCGGACCGGCGGGGGACAGAGCGGACCCACGACGCGTTGTGCCGACGTTTCCGAATCGGTGGAGTCAGTGGAATCAGTGGCACCCGTGGCATTCCTCCGGCCTTCGGAGTAATCGTCCTCGGTATGTTCGGCCGGGCTGGCCGACGAGTGCCCGCTGGATGAACTGATGCTGTCGATTTCGCTTGAACTACTGGCTGATTTCCTGATGGGTGGTTCGGTACGCATTGGCGATCTCCTTCCGTTGGTTTTGGCCGCCGGACTCCTGTGCTGTTCAGAGGAGCCTCAGTCCGGCGGGTACGTAACCAGTTGCGGAAGAAAATCACGCCGTTTTCTGCCCTTGAGGAGAAAACCTGACACTGCCTGATCACCAGATTCGATCAGCGGCGGGCCAATCGGCGCACAAAAGAAAAACGCACCCGGGTGGCAGGAGCCAGCGGGGTGCGTCCGGAGGTGGGGGGGGTTACTCGACCGTCACCGACTTGGCCAGGTTGCGCGGCTTGTCGACATCCGTGCCGCGTGCCAGCGCGGTGTGATACGCCAGCAGCTGCAGCGGCACCACATGCAGGATGGGCGACAGCAGGCCGTAGTGCTCGGGCATGCGTATGACGTGGATGCCGTCGTCCGCCCTGATTTGCGAGTCGGTGTCGGCGAACACATACAGCTGCCCGCCGCGCGCGCGGACTTCCTGCATGTTCGATTTCAGTTTTTCGATCAGGGCATCGTTCGGCGCGACTGTCACTACCGGCATTTCCTCGGTCACCAGCGCCAGCGGCCCGTGCTTGAGTTCGCCGGCCGGGTAGGCTTCGGCGTGGATGTACGAGATTTCCTTCAGCTTGAGCGCGCCTTCGAGCGCGATCGGGTAGTGCAAGCCGCGGCCGAGGAACAGCGCGTTTTCCTTGCGCGCGAAAGCCTCGGCCCAGCCGATGATCTGCGGTTCCAGCGCGAGCACCGAGGC
>JAIXTG010000041.1 GCA_027484285.1 Oxalobacteraceae bacterium
CTGACCATCCTCGATCGTGCCGTACGCTATATCCGCCACCTGCATCCGGACAAGGCCGACTTCAGCCTCGAGCAATTGCCGCTGAACGATCGTGCCGCCTACAAGCTGCTGACCGAAGCACGGACCGTCGCCGTATTCCAGCTGGAAAGCCGCGGCATGCAGGGCATGCTGAAAGATGCGCGTCCCGATCGTTTCGAGGACATCATCGCGCTGGTGGCGCTGTATCGCCCGGGCCCCATGGACCTGATCCCGGATTTCTGCCGCCGCAAGCACGGCGAAAAATTCGACTATCCGGATCCCCGCACCGAGGGCATCCTGTCCGAGACCTACGGCATCATGGTCTATCAGGAGCAGGTGATGCAGATGGCGCAGGTCATCGGTGGCTACTCGCTCGGTGGCGCTGACTTGCTGCGGCGCGCGATGGGCAAGAAGAAGCCCGAGGAAATGGCGCAGCATCGCCTGATTTTCCGCGAGGGTGCTGCCAGGAACGGACTGTCGCAGGAGAAGGCCGACGAGATCTTCGACCTGATGGAGAAGTTCGCCGGCTACGGCTTCAACAAGTCGCACGCGGCTGCCTATGCGCTGCTGTCGTATTACACCGCTTACCTGAAGGCGCATTTCCCGGCCGAATTCATGGCGGCCAACTTGTCGCTGGCGATGGACGATACCGACAAGGTCAAGGTGCTGGTCGAGGACGCACTCGATACCTGCGGCCTCACGCTGCTGCCGCCGGACATCAACCTGTCGGTGTACCGCTTCACGGCGGTGGCCGACCCGGGGAAGAAAGCCGACCGGATCCGCTACGGGCTGGGTGCGGTCAAGGGCAGCGGCCAGAACGCGATCGAGGCGATCATCGAGGCCCGGCAGTCGGGCCCGTTCACCGACCTGTTCGATTTCGTCAAGCGCGTCGACAAGAAGCAGATCAACCGCCGCACCATAGAATCGCTGATCAAGTCCGGCGCCATGGATTCCTTTGGCGTCGACCGCGGCATCCTGATGGCTTCGGTCGGGCTGGCAATCGACAGCGCCGACCAGGCAGAGGCGGCCGCCAACCAGGTCAGCCTGTTCGACAGCATCGACAGCGGCTTCGACGACAGCCCGGAATATGTGGATGCGGCGCCCTGGAGCGACAAGCAGAAACTGACCGAGGAAAAGACCGCGCTCGGCTTCTACCTGTCCGGACACCTGTTCGACGCCTATGCCGGCGAAGTGCGCAAATTCATCCGCGTGAAACTGGCCGACCTGGTTCCGGCGCGCGAGCCGCGGCTGATTGCCGGCATCATTTCCGGCCTGCGCACCCAGATGACCCAGCGCGGCAAGATGGTGATCGTCACCCTTGACGATGGCAGCGCCCAGGTCGAGGTGACGGTCTACAACGAGGTGTACGACGCAAACCGCGCGCTGTTCCGCGAAGACGAATTCCTCGCGGTGCAGGGCAAGGTGTCGGAAGACCGCTTCTCCGGCGGGCTGCGCATCACGGCCGAGAAGGTGATGGATATCGCGGCAGCGCGCGCGAGTTTCGTGAAGTCGCTGCGGCTGTCGATGAACGGGCAGGCCGATGCCGGCAAGCTGCGCGAACTGCTGCAGCCCTTCCAGCAAAGCGAGGGTTCATGCCCGATCGTCGTCCAGTACACGAAGAACGGTGCGCTCGGCGAGATCAGGCTGTCGGACGAATGGCGGGTGCGCGCCGACGACGCGCTGCGCGCGCGGCTGTCCGACTGGCTCAGCGCCGATAACGTGTGGTTCGAATACTGATGGGTTTCTCTCGCACTTTCAGGCGCGTGCTTGGCCTGCTCGCTCCGTATAAATCCCGCATCGGTATCGCGCTGGGCGCCATGGTGGTGACGGCGGCTACCGAGCCGGCGGTGGCCGCCATGCTGAAGTTGCTGCTCGACCAGGGCTTCACAAAGGCAGCCAGCTTCTCGCTGTGGCTGGTGCCCCTGTTCGTGGTCGGGATTTTCGTCATCCGCGGGCTGTCCACCTTCACCACGGCCTACCTGATGGCCTGGGTGTCCGGACGGCTGGTCGCCCAGCTGCGCCAGCAGATGTTCACCCGGCTGCTCGACGTGCCGCTCGGCTATTACGACAAGCAGTCGACCGGGCAGGTGCTCAACACCATGATGGTCGAGGTGCAGCAGATCCTCGACATGCTGCGCGGCGTGATCGTGGTACTCATTCGGGACAGCCTGACCGTGGTCGGCCTGCTGGGATACCTGTTCTGGCTGAACTGGAAGCTCACGCTGGTGACCCTGGTGCTGGTGCCGCTGGTGGCATTCGTCATCCGACAGACGGCGAAGCGGCTGAAACGCCTGATCCGCGAAAGCCAGCAGCTGAATGGCGAGATGATGCAGGCGATCGAGGAAACCACGCGCGCTCGCCACGTGATCAAGATTTTCGGCGGACAGTCCTACGAGTCGCAGCGTTTCGGGCGCCGCTCCGACCGCCTGCGCGGCTTTACGCTGCGCCAGGCCAGCACTGCGGCAAGCACGGAGCCGATCACCCAGTTCATCAACTCGTTTTCGGTCTCGGTGATCATCATGATTGCGCTGGTGCAGGCGGCCGACGGCCAGATGACCGTGGGCGGTTTTGCATCGTTCATCACCGCGATGCTGATGACGCTCACGCCGCTCAAGCACCTTGCCGGCGTGAACGGGCCGCTGCAGCGCGGCATGGCGGCGGCCGAGCGCGTGTTCGCGATGATCGATGCCCCGACCGAGCGCACCAGCGGGACTCCGCTGCATGGCCGCGCACAGGGACGGCTCGAATTCCGCGATGCCAGCTTCGGCTATCCGGGCGTGGCGGAGCCGGCACTGTCCGGCATCAGCCTGGACATCGCACCGGGCGAGACGATTGCGCTGGTCGGCATGTCGGGCGGCGGCAAGACGACGCTGGTGAACCTCGTGCCCGAGTTCTACCCGCTGGCGGGCGGACAGATCCTGCTCGACGGGACGCCAATTTCGCAGATTGAATTGCGGAGCCTGCGTTCGCAGATGGCGATGGTCAGCCAGAGCGTGGTGCTGTTCGATGACACGATTGCAGCCAATATCGCCTACGGCGACCCGAATCCCGACCGCGCGCGCATTGAGGCGGCCGCCCGGGCGGCCAATCTGGCGGATGTGATTGCCGCGCAGCCCAAGGGCTATGACACCGAGATTGGCGACAATGGCATGCGCCTGTCCGGAGGCCAGCGCCAGCGGCTGGCGATCGCGCGTGCGATCTACAAGGACGCGCCCATCCTGATCCTGGACGAAGCGACATCGGCGCTCGACACCGAGTCCGAGCGGGCGGTCCAGCAGGCGCTCGACAGCCTGATGCAGGGCCGTACCACGCTGGTGATTGCGCACCGCCTGTCCACCATCGAGCATGCCGACCGCATCGTCGTGCTGGAGCATGGACGCATCGTCGAGAGCGGCAGCCATGCGGAATTGCTGCGCTCAAATGGTGTCTATGCGCACCTGTACCATCTTCAATTCGCGAAGGAGCAATGATGTCGGACACGCCGCCCATCTCCCGTTTTCCTGTCCCTGAACTGAAGGACCTGCCTGCCGACATACGCGAGAAGATCATCGCGGTGCAGGACAAGGCCGGCTTCGTGCCGAATGTCTTCCTCGCCCTCGCACACCGCCCGGATGAATTCCGCGCGTTCTTCGCATACCACGATGCGCTGATGCTGAAGGACACCGGCAGCCTGACCAAGGCCGATCGCGAGATGATCGTCACCGCGACCAGTGCGAAGAACCAGTGCCTGTATTGCGTGGTCGCGCATGGCGCGCTGCTGCGGATCTATGCGAAGAACCCGCTGGTGGCCGACCAGGTGGCGGTCAACCACCTGAAGGCCGACATCACGCCGCGGCAGCGCGCCATGCTGGATTTTGCGATCAAGGTCTGCCTGGATTCGGCAGCGGTGGGGGACGAGGATTACAAGATCCTGCGCGGCCACGGATTCGATGATGAAGACATCTGGGACATCGCCGCCATTACGGCGTTCTTCGGCATGTCGAACCGCATTGCGAATGCGGTGTCGATGCGGCCGAATGCCGAGTTCTACCTGATGGGGCGGATGCCCAAACCCTCCTGAGCAGGCTGCCCGGGCTTCCTGTCACTCGCGCCAGTGCTGTTCGACCCAGGCCGGCGACAGCAGAAAATGCCTGAGGTGGGAAAGGCGCTTGCCATCGAAACCCGGTGACAAGGCCTGCAGGAAGTGCGCCAGCCGCGGCTGGCTGACGGCATGGCGTCCCCAGCGTCCTTCGATCACATGCGTCGGGTGCACGCCGCCCGGGAAGATGACGATTCGCGCATCCGACGGCAGGCGGGGCGGCAGGAAGAAGTTCAGCGGGAACGGGCGCACGCAGTTCTGCCTGAAATGACGTACCCATCGCTTGGGAAACAGCTTGACGCCACCGGGCGCGGAACTGGTGACGAAGCGCTGTTCGAAACGAAAGCGGTCGGCCGTTCCCTGCGGGTCTTTCATGAAACGCTCTTGCAGCGGCTGCAGCTTCCCGACCGGGAAGCGGAACACCGATGTCTGGCCGAGGCGCTCGAACTGTCCGAAGCGTCCCAGTGACCAGATCTGGTTTTGGGACAGGATCACCTCGTCCGGATTCCCGTATTCGAAAAAACTGTCGAGGCTGCCGGTGATCACCAGGTCGAGGTCAAGGAAGAGTACCGGGCCCTGAAGATCGCCGAGCCGCGGTCCCCACAGCCGTGCCTTTTGCCAGATGCCCGGCGACCCGGTCGGCAATGCGCAATCCAGCGGCGGCAGCGGCTGGCATTCGACCTCGGGCCGGACACCGTCGGTGCTGTCGGTGAAGCAGACAAAGCGGAAGGGCGGGCTGGTGTGACGCGCAACCATCCCGTACAGGCGATTGATGAATGGGGCGCCGTATTTCGTGCCCCAGTTGATGCAGATGATTTGCTTCGTTTGTTTCACTTGTTCGCCTGTCGAGCTGACCAGTCATGGAGGTGGCGTATTCTAACGCATCGTATCTTGCGGTCCGCGTGACTGTTCCCCTGGCGGACGGTCCTGCGCCGGCGCCGCCGCGAGGCCAGTCCGTGGCCCTGATGATTTAAAATGATGCCCTGCAAGCGGTTCCGTGAAGCGCCCCGTCTGCGGCGCAATCTGTACATGAACGGTTCCGTCCTGTCTTGTCAGTTCGTCAGTCCCGCCCAATGAAAATAGCCATCGGATTTTTTGGCATTACCCGCTCCCTCGCCTGGACGCTCGGCTCGCTACGCGAGCGGATCGTCGCTCCCCTGCAGGCCCTCGGCGAAGTGAAAACCTTTGCCAGCCTGGTTCGCCAGGATCGCATCGCCAATCCTCGGTCCGGCGAAAGCGGGGACCTGGACCCGGACGAGTACACGCTGCTGGAGAGCGGTTCCGTGATACTGCACGAACCGGGCGCCTGCCTCGAGAAGATCGATTTGCCATCGCTGCTTCGTTACGGCGATTCGTGGAATGACAATGGAAAATCCCTGTCAAACCTGGCTCACCAACTGGCCACGCTGGATGCTTTGCACAAGTCGATGGGTTCATTCGATCCCGATCTGATCGTCTTCGTGCGTCCCGACCTTCTTTACCATGACAATTTCGTCGAAGCGTGCCGGTCCCACGAGCGCCTGCGGCCGAACTCCATCACTGTCCCGGACTGGCAGTGGGCGCGGGGGATCAATGACCGGTTTGCCATCTGCGACCGCTCTTCTGCGGAGGCCTATGCCTCCCGGTTCCGGCACATGCATGCCTACGTCGATCACGCCCGCAAGCCACTCAACTCCGAGGAGTTTTTGTGGTGGACGCTGAACCGTTTCAAAGTCGGGATCCAGCTTGCCCGTTTGCGCGCCAGCCGCGTGCGCTCGAACGGCTACACCCTGCTTGAAAATTTCCGTCCGCTTTCGCCAGCGAAGCAGTTGCGTCGACAACTGGTCAACCACTGGCACCGGCGTTTCGGAAACGCAGTCACAAGGCGATGATGCATGCCGACTGCCTGATGCCCCAGGCAGTCGGTGACGCCGGTTCAGCCATCGCCGCACCACTCATTCTGCAAATGGACAGTATGCAATCCGTCGCTCCCCAAAAAATCTGTGTTGGTGCAATCACGCGCCAGAGAGAAAAAACATTCTCCATGCTGCTGGCCTCGTTTTCCGGGATGCGGCGGCCGGAGCAAGTCGAATTGCTGTTCGCCTTTGTCGAGAACGACCAGCAGCAGCGTCTTTCGGCGGTGGTCGATGCTTTTCGGGAGACCAACCGCCCGGCACAGGTCATCCATGAAAACGAACCCCGGCTGGGGATACCGTATGCGCGCAACCGGGTGCTGGATATCGCGCTTCGCCACAACTGCGATGCACTGATCTTCGTGGACGATGACGAAACAGTCGATCCGGACTGGCTGCCGGAGCTGGTCAGGGTTTACCGCGAACAGTCGCTGGACCTGGTCGGCGGTCCGGTGCGGCTGCATCCCTGCCCGGAGCAGGCTTCGTATTTCGAGCGGCTGGTGTGGGACGGCCTGCGACAGCGCTTCAAGCGACTCGAGGTCAAGGCGGCGATGCTGGCCCAGATCGGGCGAGGTTCACAGGTCACCGTCGTTACCAGCAACTGGCTGGCCGACCTCGGATTTTTGAGGCGCTGCGGCCTGCGTTTCGACGAGTCGATCGGACTTTCCGGTGGCTCGGACACGCGCTTCTTTCACCAGGCCCGCAGCCTGGGCGCCCGCACCGGCTGGGCGCCGCGAGCCCTTGTTCTCGAGTACATGTCCCGAAACCGGCTGACACTTCGCTA
>JAIXTG010000228.1 GCA_027484285.1 Oxalobacteraceae bacterium
CCCGTGCCGTACACTTCCTTGCCCGAGCCGTCGAACGGGTTCAGGCGGACGATGCCACCGATACCGGTCTTGTTGTACAGGTCGATCTTGTCCTTCGGCTGCACGTTGAACGGCTGGCCCAGGGTGATGTAGACCTTGCCATCGTCTGCAACTTTGCAGGTACGGCCAGAGTGGTTGAAGGACTCTTCTTCAACCGGGATCAGGCCGCCTTGCTGCACAGCGGTGATGACTGCAACGTCCGGGCTCTCGTAGAAGTACTCGGCAGCCGGGAAGTTCAGCACGCGGTTCGACTCGGTCACGATCAGGAAGCCGTCTTTCGTCCAGCAGACGCCGTTCGGGTTCTTGAACTTGATCGACGGTGCGAACGGCTTGACTTCGTCAGCCTTCATGTCGCCGGTGCGGTCGGTGACTGCCCAGACGGTGGTCTTGCGGGTGCCGACGAACAGCATGTTGGTCGACGGTGCGACGGCCATGTAGCGCGCATCCGGGACCACTGCGTACAGTTCGATCTTGAAGCCTTCCGGCAGCTTGACCTTCTTCAGGTTTTCCTTCAGGCGCTCAGCCGTCGGGCCGGTCTGCGGAACGGTCGGGATGTCAAGCGAGGTAGTGGTGGTCTTGAACGCCGAGATTTTCTCGAGGTTCTCGTCCTTGGCGAAGCTGGGGGCCGAGAAAGCGATCAGCAGTGCTGATGCCAGCGCGCTCTTCACAAAAACGTTGGATTTGGCCAATTTAATCTCCGATTGGTTTTTTATTGACAAACAGCGAGACACCCTGCAGAAATTTCATTATTGTTTTTGCAATTTAAATAATGAAAAGCCTGCCTTATTGCAAGTGGGAATCGGACTATAGGATGTCGTTATATCCAGAAACAAGTGAAAATTTTTCACCTGAGGAAGCGACAATGGCCGGCGATTTTTAGGGTGGCCGCCCCTAATGAAAACGGCCGCAGCTTGGGGCTGCGGCCGCCGCGTTCCAGACCGCTTTGGCACTAGCGGATCACGACGCCCCACGGGAGTTCGCCGACCTGGATCTCACCCAGCGGCTTGAGTTCCACGGCATCAATGACGGTGATCGAGTTCGAGCGCCCGTTGGCTACATATAGTTTCTTTCCGTCCGGCGTGATCGCCATGTTCCACGGCCGCTTGCCGACCGGGATTGTGGCAATGACTTCATTGGTGCCAGTGTCGATCGCGCTGACGCTGGCGTCCTTGCCGTTGGAAATGAACACGCGGCTGCCATCCGGCGCCACTGTCACGCCGTTGGAAAACGTGCCAGCCTTGATCTGCTTGATTACCTTGCGCTTGGCAACATCGATTACATAGACAGTGCTCGCAATTTCAGCTGCAACATAAGCGCGCTTGCCGTCCGGCGTGAAAGCAATGCCGCGCGGCCGGTCGCCCACCTTGATCGAGGCCACTTGCTTGCGGCGCTTCACGTCAATTACGTCGACACTGTCGGCTTCCTCGGCCGAGACGAAAACCAGCCGGCTGTCCGGGCTGAACACGGCATGTTCCGGATTCTCGCCGCGGGTTTTTACCGCAAACGCCTTTTTGCCGGTCGATACATCAATGAAGTTGACCGAGTTGCTGACCTCGGACGCCGCGATGATCCACTTGCCGTCCGGCGAGCTGGATACTCCCTCCGGTGACTCGCCGAGTTCGACGATGCCCACGCGCTCGCGCTTGTCGACGTCGATCATCACCAGGTCGTTGTTGGGCTGGTCACTGACATAAATGGTCTTGCCGTCTTTCGACATGGCCAGGCCGCGCGGCTTGTCGCCGGCAGCAATCTCGGCAACAACCTGGTCGGTTGCAGTGTCGATGACAGACAGGGTGCCCGACTTTTCATTTGGTACGTAGGCAAAAGGCGCGGCGATTGCTGCCAGCGGCAGCAGTCCGACGGTAGCGGAAAGAATCAGCTTCCTCAGTTGCATGATGATGCTCCGGAATGTCTTTTGATTGTCTCGGTGCCGCCGGGTCTGGCGGTCTGCGTTTGTTGATTCCCCAACAAGACCGGAAGCATAACCGAAGACGCCGCACCTGAAACCTGCGCAACGCAATCCTTCGTTCGCGGCAGCGTTCAAAACGAAAATCGAATTTCAGGTAGCATGGCACGCCTATTGACCACCGGCACCGACAGCTCTGGTCTGTCATCTTGCGCTTCGGGCAAGCGCCCTCCCTATTTCATCTGGAAAGAATTCCATGTCCGACGAATTCAACGAACACGACTGGCGCCGGTTTTTGCTGAGCATTGGTGAAGACCCGAGCCGGCCCGGGCTGCTGGAAACGCCCGCGCGCGTCGCCAAGGCATGGAAGCACTGGACTTCCGGCTACGGCCAGAATCCGGCCGATGTGCTGAAAGCATTCGAGGATGGCGCCGAGCATTACAACGAGCTCATCGTCGTGCGCAATATCCCGGTCTATAGCCACTGCGAACACCACCTGGCACCCTTTTTCGGCAAGGCGACCGTGGGTTACATGCCCGATGGAAAAATCGTCGGCCTGTCCAAGCTGACGCGGCTGGTCGAATGCTTCTCCAAGCGCCTGCAAGTGCAGGAGCGACTGACCATGCAAGTCG
This sequence comes from Oxalobacteraceae bacterium, assembly GCA_027484285.1. Classification (GTDB taxonomy): domain Bacteria; phylum Pseudomonadota; class Gammaproteobacteria; order Burkholderiales; family Burkholderiaceae_D; genus Pernthalerella. The sequence goes on from JAIXTG010000228.1 coordinate 2,578, forward strand.
CCAACGCGCTGATGGAAATTCTCGAACCACGCGCGGTCGGTGTCGTCATCCGCTGCCGCCACCTGTGCATGGAAAGCCGCGGCATCAAGACGGCAGGCGAGGAGACGGTTACCTCGACAATGCTGGGCGAGTTGCGCCAGAACCTCGCGATGCGCACGGAATTCCTGGATCTCGCGCGTGAGGACATCGGGCGCTTCTGATCCTTCGTTGTGCAAGCCAAAACAAAAGGGGCGCCCAAAGCGCCCCTTTTTGCCGTGATGCGCCTCAGCCTTTCTTTTTCGCCTTGGCTTTTTTCGCGGTTTTCTTCTTCTTGATGGCCAGCATCGTGCCGCGGCATTCCGGGCTGCCGCAGCGGCACGCGTAGGCGGCCTTCAGCTGCTTGGTCATTTTCTCGTCGATGACCAGTCCGTAGTCGTAATTCAGTTCCTCGCCGCGCGCGATGTCGCGTTGGGCGTGGATGAACACGCGACCTTTCTCTTCCTGAGCCTCGCAGTTCGGTTCGCACGAGTGGTTGATCCAGCGGGCGTCATTGCCTTCGTCGCCGCCGTCGATCAGCTTGCCGCTTTCAAGGCTGAAGAAAAACGTGTGATGCGGATTGTCCGGATCCAGGCCGAAGCGCTTGGCCGCCTGTTTTTCCGTGATCCGCTTGCCCTGGTATTCAATGATGCGGGCGCCGGCCGGGATCTTGCGTGCCGCGAACACGCCATTGCCATGGATTGTCGAATGGCGGACCTTGTAATAAGCCTCGGGCAAAAGCTCGGCCTGGGATGTGCTGCCTGATTTCATGTATGCGTGCCGGTCGGGAATCGGGATTCGTGCCCTCACGCCGGATTCCGGACAGGCATCGAAGGACGCGATGATATCCCGTCAATCATTTACGGCACAAGCCGCTGGCAGTGACGCAGCTTTTTCCGATCGAGCGCAATTTTTTCCGCCAAAGATCGGCGGTTTCGGCGTCAAGGGCCGTCGTATCGGGCTGGCATGTCGCTTGCGGAGACCTCGGGGCTTGTTTCAAACCCGCCGGCGTATTTGCGCCGGCACTGACACTAGGAGAAATGCCGATGTCTACGACGCGCATGCAATCCCAGGTCCTGGCCGCGCTGCTCGGATTGCTGGGAACTACTTTCCTCTTTCACTCGCTGGCCGTACATCCGCAGGACAAGAGTGAAAAGCCGTCGGCCACCCAGAGCCAGTCGGGCGGCGACTCCGGCGGCGCATCCACCAAGGAATCGACTGACAGCTCCGCCGGCGCCTCATCGAAAGAATCGGCCGGCGCGTCGGGCGGCAAAATTACCGACCGCGACGAAAAAATGCTGGTCCAGCTGGCGCAGGCGCACATGGGCGAAATCAGCTTGGGCAAGCTCGCCCAGGACAAGGCCGAAAGCGACCAGGTGAAAAGCTTTGCAAAGAAAATGGTCGACGACCACACCAAGGCGCTGGATGAACTCAAGCAGATGGCACAGGCCAAGGGCGTGAAACTGCCTGAGGAGGCGGGCAAGAAGCAGATGGCGATGGAGAAAAAGCTTCAGGACCTGTCGGGCGCAAAATTTGACAAGCAATACATGCAGCAGGCAGGCAAGCAGGCGCATCAGGACACGCACAAGCTGCTGCAGCGCGCAGCCAGCCGAGCCGAGGATACCGACCTGAAAAACTACGCCAGCAAGGCGATCGGTACCGTCGAGTCCCACATGCAGATGGCAAAAGAAACCACGGACAGCATGAAGTCCAGTTCGCAAGGCAAGAGCAGCGGCGAGCAGAGTTCGGGCGAGTCCAAGTCCGGTAGTGACTCTTCCAGCAAGTAAACAGGCCGGAAGCGGAGGCCCCGCGCTCAGGGGCTTTCGGTAAAATGGCGGCTCTTCGCCGGCCAGGCTTCCCAGCCTGGCCGGTTCATGCTTTTCGAGCCCGCCTGCATGCTGCGTATCACTGATATCACCCTCCCGCTGGACCATCCCGAACCTGCGCTGAAGGAAGCCGTACTGGCTCGCCTTGGCGCGTCGCCGGACGAGCTGCGCAGCATGGCCGTGTTCCGGCGCGCCTATGACGCTCGCAAGAAGTCGGCAATCCAGCTGGTCTACACCGTCGACGTCGAACTGTCCGACGAACCGCGTGCGCTTTCGCGGCGGCTGCCGAAGGTCATGCCGACGCCGGATATGGAATACAAATTTGTCGCGCGCGCGCCTGCAAGGCTGGATAGCCGGCCGGTAGTGATCGGTTTCGGCCCCTGCGGCCTGTTCGCCGCGCTGATCCTTGCACAGGCGGGCTTTCGTCCCCTGATCATCGAGCGCGGCAAGTCAGTGCGCGAGCGTACCAAGGACACCTTCGGCCTGTGGCGGCAGCGCAAGCTGCATCCGGAATCGAATGTGCAGTTCGGCGAAGGAGGCGCAGGCACTTTCTCCGACGGCAAGCTCTGGACTCAGGTCAGCGATCCCAAACATTACGGGCGCAAGGTGCTGCAAGAGTTCGTGAAGGCGGACGCGCCCCCGGAAATCCTGTATGTCAGCAAGCCGCATATCGGCACCTTCCGTCTGGTGAAGATGATCGAGCTGATGCGCGCGACCATCGTCGAGCTGGGCGGCGAGTTCATGTTCGAGCAGAAAGTGGACGGGCTCGAGATTGATAACGGCCAGCTGTGCGGAGTCCTGCTGTCGAATGGCGAACGCATCGCCACCTCGCATGCCGTACTGGCAGTCGGCCACAGCGCGCGCGACACCTTCCAGATGCTGCACGATGCCGGCGTCTATCTGGAGGCCAAGCCTTTCTCCGTCGGCTTCCGGATCGAGCACCCGCAGTCCATCATCGACCGCGCGCGCTTCGGCAAATTCAGCGGCAATCCCGTGCTCGGGGCGGCCGACTACAAACTGGTGCACCACGCGCGCAACGGACGCTCCGTCTACAGCTTTTGCATGTGTCCCGGCGGAACGGTGATTGCCGCAACTTCGGAACCGGGACGCGTCGTCACTAACGGCATGAGCCAGTACTCGCGCAACGAGCGCAATGCGAACGCCGGCATTGTGGTGGGCATCACCCCGGATGACTATCCGGGCGGGCCGCTGGCCGGCATTGCGTTCCAGCGCGAGCTCGAGTCGCGCGCGTTCGAGCTGGGTGGCGGCGACTATGATGCGCCGGGCCAGCTGGTAGGCGACTTCATTCGCAACCGGCCGTCATCGGCTTTCGGTGCCGTGCTGCCGTCCTACAAGCCGGGCGTGAAGCTGGGTGACCTGAATCCTTCGTTGCCGTCATATGCGATCGAGGCGATACGCGAAGCGTTGCCGGTGTTTGACAAGCAGATCCAGGGTTTTGCCATGCAGGACGCCGTGCTGACCGGGGTCGAAACGCGGACCTCGTCGCCCGTACGCATTCGGCGGGGTGCTGATTTTCAGAGCATTAATACCCGCGGGCTGTATCCTGCCGGCGAAGGTGCAGGCTATGCGGGCGGCATCATGTCGGCAGCGATCGACGGGATTCGCGTGGCCGAGGCCCTGTCGCTATCCATGATTGCCTGACACGACGGGACGGTTCTCCCGCCGATGCCAATTGACAGTGCGACGGACCGCTGCTGCGGCCCGTCGTGTGCGGCTGGTTCTTCAGGCAGACTTCTTGGCGCGTGCCGGCTTCTCGGCAGCAGGAGGCGTGAAGTGCTTGGCAGCTTCGGTAAAGTTTTCCTCCAGCGTCTCGATCGCCTGCTTGCTGGCCTTGACCATTTGCTCGTAGGTCGCGTTCGCATTGGCGACGCTGGCCTTCAGCACGGCAATGGCATTTTCCGAACCGGCCGGAGCGGCTTTCGACAGGTCTTCGATCAGCTTTGAGACTTGCTTGCTGGTCTCGGCCACGCGCGCTTCAGTAGCTTTGGTGAGGTCAGCCTGTGCCTTGGTAGCGATCGACGCAAGATGGCGACCATAGGCCAGTGCTTTTTCCGCGCCCGGTTGTGCCTGGGACGAGGTGAAGCTGAAGACTTCCTGCGCATCCTTGGCAGCCAGCATTTGCTGCGCTGCGGCGGCGCTGTAGGCCAGCGATTCGCGGGCGGTCGACAGGTTCAGTTCCACCAGTTCGGCTACGCTGTACAGCGCCTTGCTCGCGATATCGTTCATTGCGGCGAGCTGGACATCGATGGAAGCTTTGGTGGCATTCGAGAGTTGGTCTGCAGCAGAAAACATGGTGTTTCTCCTTTCATCATCAGTCAGGGAGGATCAGGGGCAGCGGTTGTGCGCTGCAACAAAACCGATTTTACGAGCTTTTGACCGGGTGTCAACTTATTTTTGTGCGCTGCATCAAAAAAGTGGCGAGAAGTATGAACCATTGCAAAATCAAGCATTTTCCATGGGCCTGTTCAGGCAAGCTGCGGCGGCCCGGACTGACCGGTAGCGCCAGCCCTTGGCGCATGTATTGCGTTTGCGCCTCTAAATGATTTCCATGCCCGATCACCCTTGGCCACCGGGACTGCCGCGCCAGCTCATCGCCCCTGATACCAGCCTGTATGACAACCTTGCCGTAGCCGCACTGCGTTATCCCGCGCAGCCCGCGCTGGAGTTCTTCGGCTGCCGGATCAGCTTTGGTGAATTGAAATCGGCGGTTGACGCGCTTGCCGGCTACCTTCAGCAGCATTGCGCGGTCGCGCGGGGCGACCGGGTGCTGCTGCAGATGCAGAACTGCCCGCAATTCGTGATCGCGTATTACGCGGTGCTGCGCGCCGACGCTGTCGTTGTGCCGGTCAATCCCATGCTGCTGACCGACGAGCTGGCCCACATCGCAGATGACAGCGGCGCCCGCATCGCGCTCGTGGCGCAGGAACTCGCGCCCCGGCTGCACGCGCTGCTCGACGCAGGCAGGCTGGAGCGTGCCATCGTTGCCTGTTATGCCGACTGCCTCGGTGAGCACGCAGAGGAAGCACCCGACTTCGTGCGCCAGCCGCGCATGCCGCTCGACCATCCTCGCCTGCAGTCATGGGTAGAGGCGCTGGCCGCAGGCTGCATGCCTGCTGCACCCCTGGCTGGAGCGGACGACCTGGCCTGCCTGCCGTATACCTCCGGTACCACAGGACATCCGAAGGGTTGCATGCACACGCACCGCAGCACGATGTTCGCTGCCGTGGCCGGCGCCTGCTGGGCGGGCGTGGTGCCCGGACAGGTCAACCTGCTGTCGCTGCCGCTGTTCCATGTGACAGGCATGCAGGTCAGCATGAATGCCTCCCTCTATGCGGGAGCGATGCTGGTCATCATGCCTCGCTGGGATCGCGACCTCGCCGCCCGCCTGATTGCCCGTCATCGCGTCACAAGCTGGGCCAGCATACCCACCATGATGATTGATTTCCTTGCCAGCCCTGCCCTGGAGACGCATGACCTTTCCAGCCTGCGGCGCGTGTCGGGTGGCGGTGCGGCCATGCCGGCAGCCGTCGCACAGCGTCTGCTGGAACGCACCGGCCTGTCCTATGTCGAGGGCTATGGCCTGACGGAGACGATTGCGACTACCCATGCCAATCCGATGCACCGCCCCCGGCAGCAATGCCTGGGACTGCCGATCTTCAATGTCGATTCGCGCGTCATCGACCCGGACACCCTGCAGGAGGTGGCGACCCGCAGCGTGGGCGAGATTGTGATTCATGGCCCGCAGGTCTTTCTCGGCTACTGGCGCGACGAAGCCAAGACGCGCGCGGCCTTCGTCGATATCGAGGGGCGGCGCTTCCTGCGCACCGGTGATCTCGGCTACCGCGACGAGGATGGCTATTTCTTTTTCACCGACCGCCTCAAGCGGATGATCAACGCGAGCGGTTACAAGGTCTGGCCGGCCGAGGTGGAGGCGATCATGTACCGGCATCCCGACGTGCGCGACTGCTGCATCGTCGGCACCGGCGACGCCTATCGCGGCGAAACGGTGAAGGCGATTGTGGTGCGCCGCCCGGGCAGCCGGCTGGAAGCCGACGGTCTGATCGACTGGGCGCGCGCGCAGATGGCGGCCTACAAGGTCCCGCGCGTGGTGGACTTCGTGGACGAACTGCCAAAATCCGCAACCGGCAAGGTGATGTGGCGCCAGTTGCAGGATGCCGAGCGTCAGTAGGCGGCCGTTGGCCGGGGCGGCACTAGGCCGTCCCTTCCGCGCTGCGCCATGCATCCACCAGCGCACGCGCTTCGGTTGGCAGGGACGCCAGTGGGCAGCCATGAGCGCGATCGAAAATCATCAGCGCGTATACATTGGCCAGCACATTGACTTCGCGCGACAGCGCCCGTTCCTCGCCGGTGGCGGGCCGCATGCGGCGCCAGTAGTTGATCGCCTGCTCAAGTTCGGTCAATGTCAGGTCCATGGCGCTATTGTAGCCAGCCATGGGCCGGCCGTCGGCGCCGGTTCGCCATCATTCAGGGAGCAGCAATGAATTTCGTCCTCGTTCATGGTGCATGGCACGGTGGCTGGTGCTGGCGCCCGGTCGCGCAGCGCCTGCGGGCCGCCGGCCATGAAGTTTTTGCGCCGACGCTGACCGGCCTCGGCGAGCGTGCCCATCTGCTGCGATCCGATACCGGCCTCGACACATGCATCGAGGACGTCTGTGCGCTGCTGCTGGCAGAGGAGCTGGAACACGTCGTGCTGGTCGGCCACAGTTTCGGTGGGCTGGTGATTACGGGCGTGGCCGATCGCCTGCCTGGGCACCTTCAGCAACTGGTCTATCTGGATGCCATGGTGGGAGAGCATGGCCAGTCGGCGCTGTCCCTGCTGCCACCGGAAGTGCGGCGCGAGCGTGAGCGAACCATTGATGCCGAGGGGCTGCGGATGGCCATACCTGCGCCCTCCGCTTTCGGGGTGTCCGACCCCGCGCAGCAGGCCTGGCTGCAGCGCCGGCTCACGCCGCATCCGCTGAAGGCCTATGCCGACCCGCTGCTGCTCGCTCACCCGCCGGGCAACGGGCTGCCGAAAACCTACATTGCGGTGACCGATCCCTGGTATGCGCCGCTGGCGGCGGTGCGGGCGGCGGTCCGTGACCAGCCGGACTGGGACTACCGTGAACTGGCCGCCGGCCATGATGCGATGCTGACTTCGGCGGATGCGCTTGCCGCCCTGCTTGATGAACTCGCGCGTGCTTCAGCGCGCTGACAGGAAGCGCTGCAGCCGGTTCGCGCCATCGGCCAGCTTGTCAGGGGAATTCGCAAAGCACCAGCGGATCGCCCCCTCGCCTTCCGGACCGAAGGCGCTGCCCGGCGCGAGCCCGAGCCCGGCCTCGGCCACCAGCCGTTTGCACAGCGCCAGCGAATCGGTCTCGCCTTCGATCCGGAAGAACAGGTACATCGCGCCGTCCGGTTTTGGCGCCAGCACGCCGGCCTCGCGCATTGCCGGCGATGACAATCTCTCGAACAGCGCATCGCGCGCCACACGGTACCGTGCCACCGTGCGCTGCACGATTTCTTCGCCGCGCTCGACGGCCACCACCCCGGCGCGCTGCACGAAACCCGGGGCGCACGAGGTGTTGTATTCGATCAGCTTGCCGAGGCCGTTCATCAGGGAGGCCGGCACCTGCATCCAGCCGAGCCGCCAGCCCGTCATCAGCCAGGATTTGGAAAAGCTGTTGGTCGAGACCACGCGCTCGTCGGGTTCGCAGATGTCGAGGAAAGAAGGCGCGCAGCCGGCATCCGGCGCGTACACCAGCCGCTCATACACGTCGTCGGCCAGGATCCAGATGCCAAGCTTGCGGCAGTGCGCGAGCAGGACCTGCTGCTGTTCGCGGCGGATCGTCCAGCCAGTCGGATTGTTCGGCGAGTTCAGCAGCAGCGCGCGGGTCCCCGGAACCAGCGCATCGAGTAGGCGCTCCAGATCGAGTTCCCAGCGCGGCAGCGGGCCGTCGGCAGCAAGCTGCAGCGGTACCGACACTACATCGGCCCCAAGGATTTTCGGGATTTCCAGCAGGTTAGGCCACAGTGGGGTCACGGCCACCACGCGGTCACCCGGATTCAGCAGCAGTTGAGCCACCAGCATCAGGGCGGAAACACCGGAGGAGGTGACGGCAATACTGGCCGGATCGGCTCTTCGATGCAGACGCGACGAGTAGGCAGCTAGCGCCTCGCGCAATGCCGGCAGGCCCAGGTTGTGGGTGTAGAAAGTATCGCCGGCATCAAGCGCCGCCTTGGCCGCGTCGCGGATGAAGTCCGGCGTTACTTCGTCGGGTTCCCCGAACCAGAACGGCAGCACATCACGTCGGCCCATGCCGGCGTTGACAACTTCGCGGATACGTGAAGCCACCAGCGATTGCACTGCCGCGCGCGGCTCGACCGGGAACAATTGCCGGGAAATCATCAGAGGCACAGCCAGAGACGGTTGGCGACGTCGACGATGAATGCCGGCCGCAGGTAGCCGTAGAAGGCCACTGCGAGCAGGCCGGCGCCGAACGCCGCAAGCAGCGATTGCCGTACCTGCGGCCTCATGCGATTGCCTCCCTGCGACGGGTGACCGGCGCCTCGCTGATCGGCAGGTTCAGCAGGCCGGCGGCAATGCCCAGCCCGATCGTGATCATCCAGACCGTGTGATAGCTGCCCTCGCTCGTGTACAGGTGGCCACCGAGCCAGACGCCAAGGAAGCTGCCGACCTGGTGCGAGAAGAACACGAAACCCGACAGCATCGACAGATAGCGCACACCGAAAATGCTGGCGATCACGCCATTCGTCAGCGGCACCGTCGACAGCCAGATCAGGCCCATGGATGCGGCGAACAGGTAGACCGACAGCGGGGACAGCGGCAGGAACACGAAGGCGGCGATGATCACGGCGCGCGCGAAATACATGGCCGACAGCAGCCGGGGCTTGGGCAGGCGGCCGCCGAGCTTGCCGGCGTAGTAGGAGCCGAAGATATTGAACAGCCCGATCAGTGCCAGCGCCGTCACTGCCACCCTCGGATCGACAATGCCCTGGTCTTTCAGGTATGCCGGCAGGTGCACGCCGATGAACACGACCTGGAAGCCGCAGACGAAGTAGCCGGCCACCAGCAGCAGGAACGGGCGGTGGGCAAAGGCCTCGCGCACGGCTTCGCCGATACTTTGCTGGTGGGCCTGGCCGGCGCTGTCGAACGCCGGCTCGCGCAGCATCATGGCCAGCGGCATCATTACCAGCACGACCAGTGCCGCCAGCAGGTAGAACGCGTTCTGCCAGCCGGCGCCGTCGATCAGTGCCTGCTCGACCGGTACCATCGCGAACTGGCCAAACGATCCGGCCGCTCCAAGAATGCCGAATGCCCACGAGCGCTGTGCCAGCGACGCCGTGCGGCCGACGATGCCTGACAGCGCGCCGAACGCGGTACAGGCCAGCGCACCGCCGAGCAGCACGCCCGATCCGATCACGAACAGCTGCGCATCAGCCACCATGGCCATCCAGAGCAGGCCAGCCATGTAGAGGAGCGCGCCGGCCAGCACCACGCGGGTGGCGCCCAGCCGGTCGGCTGCCATGCCGGCGAACGGGCCGAATACTCCCCACATCAGGTTTTGCAATGCCATCGCCAGCGAGAAGGTCTCGCGCGTCCAGCCATGCTCCTGCGAGATCGGTTGCAGCCAGAAGCCGAAGCCGTGGCGCACGCCCATCGCCAGCGACAAGATGATGCCACTGGCAATCAGGACGGATTTGAGGCGGGGAGCCTGAGTGGTATGAAACATGGGGCGAAGGTCACACGCGGGTCGGCACCGCAGTGTAACGCATGCCCGCCTGCAAAAATGTGCGCATGCGCATCGCGAGCCGCGATACGCATGCGCGCAGTGGGAGAGCGCGGTTGCGGGTAATTACTGGCCGGTGCTCGGGCTGGTCGTCGGACCGGGCGACGTGCTGGGCGTCGGGCTGGTCGTGCTCGGGGTATC
>JAIXTG010000082.1 GCA_027484285.1 Oxalobacteraceae bacterium
CCGATCACAAGCTGCAGCGACTTCCGCAATCACTGTTGTCGTTTCTGGAGGCAGTTGATCACCGGTTGGTCCGCGGGCTTCTTGCAAACGATGCCGGCCTCAAGCTGACCAATGAGGAGTTTGCTGGCAAGCGACGGGATCTACTATCCACGCTGCTGCTGGACAGCTTTCTGATACCGGTCATTCTGAACGAGGTGTTCATCGTGCGCGGCATTCTGCGATCCGACCGGATCATGGCAGCAGTGATCGACGCGCTTCATCACGCCCTCCATGGCATCGCTCCTGCGTTTCTTGAGCAGTCCGCCACGAATGCACCGGCGGATGTCGCGCGCGCAATCGCATATAGGCGCATCAGCCAGTTTCAACAGCGTCATGGCGGGGATAAGCAGCTGCATGGCCTCAGTACTGTCGTATCGACCGGCAACTCGAATCAGGTACATCCCCTGATTTCGCCGCGCAGCCGAAGTATGGACCAGCGTCGCGAATTGAAAAATTATCTGGAAAACTTGCAAAAGCAGTTGCAGGCCTCGAACGTTGATCTGCCAGAAGATTTGCTGAAAGAGTTCAAGCAGCACAACAATCAACTTGCAGCCTCGGGCAAGGATGTCGACAAGCTATCTGCATGGAGCGACTGGCTTCGCATTGCTAGGGCCTGGAATTCCGAACATCGAATAACAAAGTTGATGGAGCACTTGCATGCCGAACTATCCGAGCACGTGAACGATCAGGAACTGATCGATAAAACACTGCAAAAAATCGATCGCCACAAAGACATCGTTACAACCACCGCCGCGACAACCACCACCTTCACTACCAGCACAACGCTCGCAACCACTACTGCCGCCACGACCACAACGCTGACGACCTCGGTCACACCAAGCAGGGCGCCGCAGAGTCCAGCCAGCACAACGGAAAGAACGCTGAATAACAGCGGTGAGCGCTCGAGCAGAGGGCGCCATGCGCTTACCCGGACACCGAGGAAAGTGCGTGAAAGTTCTGCCCAATCTCTTTCTTCATCTCCCTCGCAGGCTTCTTCATCTTCTTCCGGTTCGTCCGACAATCCGGTCAGGACGCACCAGCGCAGCCGCACCGCTGATGCGCCGATGCGCATCACCATGCCCGGAACGCTGATACTGAGTCCATCCGAACGCCGCAGCCTGCAGGATGCATTTCCTGAATTAATGCGCAATGCATTCAATCAGATAGCTGACAGGCATCCTCTCAATGCCATTCAATCGATCGTCGAGGCGGAGCGAAATAAGCTAATGCTGGACATCGGGAAGTTTCTTGAGCTGCTGCCCGCCAGCCCCGTGCAGATGGTTCGTCCGCAAACAGTAAGCCATGCCGAGTTGCTGAAGATTCTGGTCATGGAGGAATTGATCAGCAGTCCTGCCGGGCAGGGATTGAAGGCTTTGCAGACCAGCGCCCTGAGTTTGATTGGCAAGATGCCGTCCGTCTTCAGCATGGAATCGTCGGGCGCATCGGCGTTTGTCCGCAACGACATCATGACCAAAGTCCAGCCGCTGGCGAAAGAAGCGGTCCAAGCCTTGTTCGGAAAGGGTTTGAAGAACGCCGGTCTTCCTCCAGAGTTGCGCGAACTCTGGATCAAGGCGGATCGGGCCATCACCGACTGGAAGAATGATGACACGCTGCGTTCAACCATGGGATTCGACCTGCTGGTGACCCGACTGCTTTACCCGCTTGCATTGGGAATGGGTGAGGGCAGTCCATCGATGGCTGCCATGTGCTTTGCCGACGGCATACGCAAAGAAATCAGGGAAATCTGGCCAGACATTTTCCGGGAATTCAAACAGCTGTCAGCCTCGCAGTCGGCTGCGCCAATGCCCCTGGCCCAACCTGGGAATACCCAGCAAAGCAGCAGTTCAAGTGCACAGCATGCGCCCGACAAAACTCAGTGACTACCACTCCATTTAACTTGACTATTTTTCCTGAATAACCATGAACCTAATCAACAATACTTCCCTCGGCAATACCTCGGTGACTCCTGGCGGCGTGCAGGAGAATGGCCGCCCGACGTCTCCCGGAAAGCGCAATAATGCGAACCTGACGGCCAGCCCCATTGCTTCCCCCTCCGCGCCCTCATTGTGCAGTCGCTCTTCGCAGCCCTCGTCCCCGTTGCCCGTTCCGCCTTCGGAAACCAGCAGCGACATGATGGCCTCGCCGTCTTCCCGGGCAATATCCGTCAGCAGTTCGTCGAGCAGCTCTCAAAGAAGCAGTTCCGGACATCAGCACCGCAAGTCCCAGGATGTCTTCAGTCCTCCATTGACCAGGCGCTTGGGAGGGGTGGCGGTGCCAAAGTTGAATTTGGATGGGGAGAATCCGAACAGCAAGCGGTTCTCCTTGCCGAAACCTCCGGGTAAACCGATGGGGCAGGACAGCCCCTTGCCGACAACCCAGCGGCCGCGCGCCCAATCGCAGGTCGGATTTTCCGATGGCCTGAACAATACCAGTGCCTCCGCGCCGACAACGCCACGCTCTTCAACATCACCGCGTGAAAAGGAGGAATGGCAGGGCAGCCGGCATCGCGTGAACAGCTTGCCGCGCAAGCCGACATCGCCGCGCTCGTCGACGCAGCCCGAAGTGATGCCCTCACCACGCCGGACAGATCCGGAGCGAATTGAACGGGGCAGAGAAGCAGCCAGCCTCATGCTTGAAGCCATGCAAGCCCGCCTGAAAACCCTGAAGCCGGAAAATATTGCAAGCCTTGCGCGTACCGAATTCACGATACCGATGAAGACTGCGTCAGTGGCGCTTCTCAAATGTGCGAACACAGATGCAAGCTCGGGCCTGTCGCATGCAAAGCTGATCAATGCGCTGTTCGCAAAGCCGCTGCTCGACAGTCAGGTTGGCAAGGCAATGCTCACTCTCAGGAAGGTCGTCATGGAGCAATATGACGGATATGACTTCAAGCTGGAGGACTATGTCGCAATGAGCGATCAGGCTGGGTTCAAACAGCGGCAGATGCATAACATGGAAGCGCAGGCGAATGCTTGCGCGAAAATATTTTTCGAGATGGACAGGTGCGACCTGTCATCGAGCAAATTGCCGCAAGAGCTCATCGCTTTCTGGAAAGAGATTGACGAAGGCTTGTGCAAGTGGGCCTCCGAAAACAACGGTCTGAGCCGGGATGCTCTTGCCACTGCACGCAGCAACCTGGGCTTCGACCTGTTGGTTACCCGATTAGCCATGCCCATGCTGTCCGGATCTGAACAAGAGGCCGGCCTGGTGATCTCGCATCAGTTCTGCTCCGCAGTGAAAAATGCCATCCTCGGAGGCTGGCCCGACTTCTTTGAGCGCTTCCTCGTTGCAACGGGGCTTGAAAGAGCATCTCAGGAACGGACGGCACGCTCGTCAGCGGCGACGGCCAGCACGATCATCACTACCAGCATCGCGAACCCGACCAGCATCAACACCAGCATCACCAGCAGCGGTGACCCTGCCACGACCAGTACCGGGCCAAACACTGCGACAACCTCGACCATGAAAGGCGACGAGTGATCTGCGGCGAGCGAGCCCGGGCATGAACCTCGGCGTGGCGATCGAGTCTTTCTTTTATTGGAGAAGTGCGGTCGCCAAGTTGGGAAAATCCTGTGCCGCCTCAAGGAGTCCCCGAGGGCGCAGGCATTACAGTCAGTCCGCAAGCGATGTCGAGTGACTGGTCATGCCCGACCAGATGATCCACCGAGGAGAGCCGATGCAACAACCCATCATGCCACCACGCGATAGCACGACTTTCACGCTGAATATCGACGACAGGATTTATCACTGTCCGGTGTCAGCAGAGGCGCTGTACATGCTGTGCCGTGAGCAGGATAGCTCGCTCAGCCAGCTGGATGCCTATCTGGAGCTGAAGTTGAAAGTGCAGGCTAC
>JAIXTG010000302.1 GCA_027484285.1 Oxalobacteraceae bacterium
GCGTTCTTCACGAAGACCGGCGTCGGCACCATCGTGGCCGACGGCAAGGAAGTGCGGGAGTTCGACGGCGAGCAGTATGTGATGGAACGCTCGCTGGTGGCCGACGTGTCGCTGGTGAAGGCATGGAAGGCCGATCCGGTCGGCAACCTCGTCTACCGCAAGACCTCGCGCAATTTCAATCCGAACGTTGCCATGGCCGGCAAGATCACCATCGTCGAGGTGGAAGAGCTGGTTGGCATCGGCGAGATCGATCCCGATGCCGTCCACACGCCGGGCATCTTCGTGCACCGCATCGTGCTCAACAAGACGCCCGAAAAGCGTATCGAACAACGCACCGTGCGTGCACAGTAACGCGGAGACCACCATGGCATGGACACGTGAACAAATGGCGGCGCGCGCCGCGCAGGAGCTGCAGGACGGCTTCTATGTGAACCTCGGCATCGGCCTGCCGACGCTGGTCGCCAACTATGTGCCGGACGACATTACCGTCTGGCTGCAGTCGGAAAACGGCTTGCTAGGTATCGGTCCCTTCCCGACGGAAGAGAATGTCGATGCCGACCTGATCAACGCCGGCAAGCAGACGGTGACGGCATTGCCGGGCGCCTCTTTCTTCAGCTCGGCGGATTCTTTTGCGATGATCCGCGGCGGCAAAATCAATATCGCGATCCTCGGCGCAATGCAGGTGTCCGAGAAGGGCGACCTCGCGAACTGGATGATCCCCGGCAAAATGGTCAAGGGCATGGGCGGCGCGATGGACCTGGTGGCCGGTGTCGGCCGGGTCGTGGTGCTGATGGAGCATGTCGCGAAGGCCAAGGACGGTTCGACCTCGCATAAGCTGCTCAGGCAGTGCACGCTGCCGCTGACCGGCGTCGGTGTGGTCGACCGGATCATCACCGACCTCGCGGTGCTGGATGTCACCGAGCAGGGACTGAAGCTGGTCGAACTGGCGCCGGGCGTGAGCCGGGAAGAGCTGGTCGCGAGCAGCGGCTGCGACATTCGCTTCTGATTGCATCCCCTCGTCTCGAGGGTGGATGCGGAACCGGTCGGCAGTGCCGACCGGTTGTCATTTGGCGGGAAGCGTCTTGCGCCTGCGGCGCTGCGCTTATTGCGCCACCCAGCCCCCGTCCATGTTCCACGCCACGCCGCGCACCTGGGACGCGGCATCGCTGCACAGGAATACCGCCAGCGCGCCCAGCTGTTCGGGCGTGACGAATTCGCCTGACGGCTGCTTTTCCAGCAGCAGTTCGCGCTTGGCTTGCTCGACCGGCATATTGCCCGCTGCCGCACGGGCATCGACCTGCTTCTGTACCAGCGGCGTCAGTACCCAGCCCGGGCAGATCGCATTGCAGGTGACGCCGGTCTGCGCATTTTCCAGTGCAGTGACCTTGGTCAGTCCGACGATGCCGTGCTTGGCGGCGACATAGGCCGACTTGCCGGCCGACGCCACCAGCCCGTGGGCCGACGCGATATTGATGATGCGCCCCCAGTTGTTTTTCTTCATCGCAGGCAGCGCGAGGCGGGTGGCATGGAAGGCCGAGCTGAGATTGATGGCGATCACCGCGTCCCAGCGTTCCGGCGGGAAGTCCTCGATGCTGGCCACATGCTGGATGCCGGCATTGTTGACCAGGATGTCGACGCCGCCGAACTGGTCGAGCGCATCGGACATCATCCGCTCGATTTCGGCAGGCTTGCTCATGTCGGCATTGCTGTAGCCGGTTTTCACGCCAAACTGCAGCCCGGTCTCGCGCTGCAGATCCGCGATGTCGGTCGGGTCGCCAAAGCCGTTGAAGATGATGTCTGCACCCTCGGCGGCCAGTGCCCGGGCAATCCCGAGCCCGATGCCCGAGGTGGATCCGGTGATGAGTGCGGTCTTGCCTGCGAGCTGCGGTTTCTGCATGAGGCTTCCTCTCTGGTGGAATTGACGGGATCCGCGAATTTTACGGCGACTGCCCGTTAAAATGAGCAAAATTTCAATATCCGTGGAGGCGCGCCGCAATGAACCAGCCGCAAATCAAGACGGTGCAATGCCTGTCGCCTGCGGGCCTGCACGAGATGGCCTACAGGGAGTGGGGTGACCCGGCCAATCCGCATGTGATCGTCTGCGTTCACGGCGTAACGCGGGTGGCGGACGATTTCGATGCATTTGCACGCGCGATGTCGGAGCGTTGCCGGGTGGTCTGCCCGGATGTAGTCGGTCGTGGCCGGTCATCGTGGCTGAAGGATCCGCGGCATTATTTGGTGTCCCAGTATGTGAGCGACATGGTGACGCTGGTGGCGCGGCTCGACGTGCCCCAGGTTGACTGGTTCGGCACGTCGATGGGCGCGCTGATCGGCATGGGGCTGGCGTCGCTGCCGGATGCGCCGGTGCGCCGGATGCTGATGAACGATGTCGGTCCGACGCTGAACTTTGATGCCCTCGTGCGCATCGGTGACTATATCGGCCAGGACTTGCGCTTTGCGAGCTTCGAGCAGGGGAGGGACTACATACGTACGGTCTCTGCACCGTTCGGCCCGCACACGGATGAGGAGTGGGACAAGCTGGCACGCGATGTGCTGAGGCCAACCGGAGAAGGTCAATGGCGCCGGCACTACGACCCGGCAATCGCGCTGGCGTTCCGCGCGCTGACCGCGGAGGGTGCGCAGCAGGGGGAGGCGGCGCTGTGGGCGGCCTATGATGGCATCCGCTGCCCTGTGCTGCTGGTCCGCGGCAGCGAGTCCGACCTGCTGACGGCCGAGACGGCGCGTCGGATGACCGAGCGCGGTCCGCAGGCCCGGCTGGTGGAATTGCCCGGAGTCGGCCACGCGCCGACTTTCATTCACGATGACCAGATTGCGCTGGCGCGCAGCTTTTTTCTGGATTGAACATGGTTTCTGTGGCGACGCTCGATGGGGATGAACAGCTGACCGCCGGCCTGCGCGCGGAGGACAGCGCGCGGCTGATGGAAGCGGTGGCTTTCGTCAGCGAGCCTTATGCAGGCAAAGTGGTGCCCACCGGTCAGGAGGCGATGGCTTTCTCGCGCGCCGTGGTGGCGACGCTGGCCGCACTGAAGACGGATATCGACTCCCGGGTCGCCGGCATGCTGTTCGAGTTGCCCGTGCTCGCGCCCGAAATGGCTGCGCAGATTGCGCCCCGCTTTGGCCGGGAAGTGGCGGACATGGTCGATGGCATTCGCCAGCTGATGCGACTGCACGAGAGCAGCTCGCTGCAGCCCGGCCGTGCAAAAGCCGGAAGCGGGGCGGCCAGCCATCTCGAGACGCTGCGCAAAATGACGCTCGCGATGGCGACCGACATGCGGGTGGTGCTGGTGCGCCTTGCGTCCCGCCTCGCCACGCTGCGCTATTTCGCCGAGCGCAAGCTCGAGAACGAGATGACGCTGCGCTATGCGCGCGAAACTTTCGACCTGTACGCACCCCTGGCGAACCGGCTCGGCGTCTGGCAATTGAAGTGGGAACTGGAGGACCTGTCTTTCCGCTTCACCGAGCCCGCCAATTACAAGCGCATCGCCAAGATGCTGGAAGAGAAGCGCGCCGAGCGCGAACAGTTCGTCGAGGCGTCGATCGCGCACCTCAAGTCCGAGCTGTCGGCGGCAGGCATCCGGGCCGAGGTTTACGGCCGGC
The DNA here is from genome assembly GCA_027484285.1 of Oxalobacteraceae bacterium. GTDB lineage: Bacteria > Pseudomonadota > Gammaproteobacteria > Burkholderiales > Burkholderiaceae_D > Pernthalerella. Next base: position 3,619 of record JAIXTG010000302.1, read on the forward strand.
CGAAGCATATCTTCAGCATCTGGAACAAGATGCGCGGCAAGGCAATCGACTTCTCGCGCTTGCACGATGTGCGGGCGTTTCGCGTGATCGTCGAGGACGTCAAGGCCTGCTACGCGGTGCTGTCCATCGTGCACAACATCTGGATTCCGATCCCCGAGGAGTTCGACGACTACATCGCCCGGCCCAAGCCGAACGGCTACCAGTCGCTGCATACCGTGGTCGAGGCCGAGGACAGCCGCACGCTCGAGGTGCAGATACGCACCCAGGACATGCACCGGTTCGCCGAGTACGGCGTGGCCGCACACTGGCGCTACAAGGAGGGCACGGGCGGCACGGACGACACATATGACCAGAAAATTGCGTGGCTTCGCCAGCTGCTGGCCTGGAAAAGCGAAGTGGCCGATGTAGTGGTGGGCGAGGGGGAAACCGACCGCCAGTGGGTGGAGCAGCTAAAGGCAGCGTCGATCAATGACCGCATCTACGTGCTGACCCCGCAGGGCAGGCTGCTCGAGCTGCCGACCGGCTCGACGCCAATTGATTTTGCGTACCAGCTGCACAGCGACATCGGGCACCGCTGCCGCGGTGCAAAGGTGGACGGAGCAATGGTGCCGCTGAATACGCCGCTGAAGAACGGGCAGACGGTGGAAATCGTCACTGCCAAGGGCGAGGCGGCGGTCGCGGGAACGGCCGGCCCGTCGCGCGACTGGCTGGCCGACGGCTATGCGGCCAGCCCGCGAACGCGCTCGAAGATACGTGCCTGGTTCAATGCGATCGAGCAGGCCGAAACGCTTTCGCATGGCCGCGCCATGCTCGAAAAAACCTTGCAGCGCGAAGGCAAGACGTCGGTCAACCTGGAGGACCTGGCGCAGCGGCTGGGGTTTGCGAAGCTGGACGAGCTCCTGCTGGCGGTAGGCAACGAGCGCCTGAGCCTGCGGCTGGTCGAGCAGGCCCTGCATGCAGATGAGCCGGGCCGGCAGCCGTCTGAGCCGGATGCGTCGGTGCTGCCGCGCCAGAGCCGCGCCTCCAGCGTCACCCGCGGCGCAAAGGCGGGCGTGCTGGTGCTGGGCACCGAAGGGCTGCTGACGCAGATGGCAAGCTGCTGCAAGCCGGCGCCGCCCGATCCGATCGTCGGTTTCATCACCCGTGGCCGCGGTATCTCGATTCACCGCGCGAGCTGCAAGAACCTTTCGCAAATGCTGCTGCGCGCACCGGAGCGCATGGTGCAGACCACCTGGGGCGAAGCGGGCAGCGATACCGTCTATCCGGTCGACGTATTCGTGCTGGCCCAGGATCGCCAGGGCCTGCTGCGCGACATCTCCGATATTTTCCTGCGCGAGAAGATCAACGTGATCGGCGTGTCCACCCGCAGCAGCAAGGGGCAGGCCGTCATGTCGTTTACCGGAGAGATCTCCTCCACCGAGCAATTGCAGCGGGCGATCAAGGTGATCGGGGAAGTGAACGGCGTGCTGGAGGTCAAGCGGCACTGAGCGCCGGTTGCATTTCACGCCGCGCCAAAAAAGTTTCAACCGGGTATTGGCATAAACCGATAAAGCTGGCTATAATCTCGCTTCTTTAGGCGCGTAGCTCAGCTGGTTAGAGCACTACCTTGACATGGTAGGGGTCGTTGGTTCGAGTCCAATCGTGCCTACCA
>JAIXTG010000358.1 GCA_027484285.1 Oxalobacteraceae bacterium
CATTCCCGAAGGGCGGGCCGCGATCGCGCTGGGTGCGCGCGTGGTCGCGATCCCCGTCGTACACTACCTGTCCACCTCGGCGCTGGCTGAACGCATAGGCGCGGCCGCCCCGGGCCCGAGACAAACGATGCAGAGGCGTGAAGCATGAACCGACGCAATTTCCTCGGCGGCGCACTGGCCGTCGCCTTGCTGCCGCTGACGGCCCGGACCGCGCAGCCGCCGCAGGTCACCGTCTACAAAACCCCCACCTGCGGCTGCTGCAAGGACTGGATCGCCCACCTCGAGCAGAACGGTTTCCGAGTCGTCGCTCACGATGTGCCTGACACCGCGCCCTATCGCGCAAAGTACGGCGTGCCGCCGGCGCTCGCGTCCTGCCACACTGGCGTGATTGACGGCTACGCGCTCGAAGGCCACGTGCCGGCCAGCGAGATCCGGCGCCTGCTGGCTGAGCGGCCGCGCGCGCGCGGGCTGGCGGTGCCGGGCATGCCTGTCGGCAGCCCCGGTATGGAAGTCGAAGGCAGCCGCCGCGATGCGTTCAATGTGCTGCTGTTCGCCGACGACGGCAGCCGCAAGGTCTACCAGCGCTACGCGGCGCGCTCCTGATCCTTCTGCACTCCGCCCTGCGCGCTTCCGTTGAGAGCGCGTAGGGGAGCATGTGCTCCCGATTGTGCTATCTCCTCGCAGCAGTTGCATGCGCCTACCAGACTAGCCAGAGGCCATCGCAGGCCGGACACGGGCGAGTGCCGGGGAGGGGCATGAAGTCATGGGCAGGGCCGTTATTGCAGCGAGCCTCGGTGGCCATCTTGCCGCTGCAGCGCATCGCTTGGCGCGGACGCGCTGCATGGCGCCGATTGCGGATTCACCGCCGCATGACGGCATTGCTCGGGCCGCAATACGAGCGCAGCCGTGATGCGATTGAAATCGATATCACCTACGCATGCAACCTGCGCTGCACCAACTGCAACCGTTCGGTGACCCAGGCCCCGGAAAAGGCGCATCTCGATGCAGGGCGCGTCCGGCAGTTCGTCGACGAGTCGCTGGCTGCGGGAAAACGCTGGCGGCGCATACGCGTGCTGGGCGGTGAGCCGACGCTGCATCCGCACTTCACGGAGATCGTCGGCATCCTGCTGGGCTATCGCGCACAGGTTCCGTCGTGCCGGATCCAGGTGGTCAGCAATGGTCATGGCGCACATGTGCGTGCGCGCCTCGCGCAACTGCCGGCAGGGATCGAGATCGAAAACTCGGGCAAGCGCGGCAATGTCCAGCCTTCGTTCGGCGCCTTCAATCTTGCGCCAGTCGATGACCCGGTTTTTCGGCATGCCGACTATGTGAACGGCTGCTCGATCATGACCGACTGCGGCATGGGACTGGGCATCGGCGGCTACTACCCGTGCGCGGTGGCCGCAGGCATCGACCGCGTGCTCGGCGAGGCGGGCGGTCGCCCGGCGCTGCCGCCGGACCAGGACTCGATGGCCGATCTTGCCAGTCGGCTGTGCCGCCTCTGCGGCCATTTCCGCGACGGCCATGACGTGCCGGAGCGTTTGCGTGAGCCGCTGCTGGATACGCCAATGTCGCCTGCGTGGGTGCAGATCTATGAAGCCTGGCACCGGCGCAGCAAGCCGCGTCCGAAGGGGCCCGCCGAATGAGCGGCTGTACTGTGTCGCTGGTGCTGTGCACCTATGGCCGCGAGCGCGAACTGGAGCCGCTGCTGGAGTCGCTGGTCGACCAGCACTTTCGCGATTTCGAGGTGCTGATGGTCGATCAGAACGAGGACGATCGCCTGCTGAGCCTGATTGGGCGGGCGCGTGCACGCGGATTGCGCATAATCCACCTGCGCACAGCGCAGCCCAACCTGTCGGCTGCGCGCAATCTCGGACTTCGCCATGCACATGGCCGATGGATCGGCTTTCCGGATGACGACTGCTGGTACGAGCCCGAGCTGCTGCAGCACGTGGTCGCGCATTTTGAGACCTCGTCCTGTGCGGTATCGGTGGCGCGCTGGGATGAATTTGCGGATCGGCCGGGCTTGCCCTGGCAACTGCAGTGGTCGCGCTCGCGTCGCTTCCGGGACCGGCTCGTAACGTCGTTCATGCTGTTTTTCGAGCGACGGATATTCGATCAGTTCGGCGGGTTCGACCCGCTGCTCGGCGTGGGCCAATGGTTCGGTGCGGGGGAAGAAACTGACCTGATGCTGCGGCTCCTGCGTGCCGGCGAGCGTGCGGAATTCTGCGTGCCTGCGGTCGTGCATCATCCGCTGAAGCCGCCTGCGGCCGCAACGTCGGCGCAGCGCGCGTCATTGCGCCAGCGAGAGCGCGGAACCGGCGCGCTGTATGTGCTGCATTCTCTGCCTCTGGATGTCCGTTGTCGCGGTTTGCTGGCGCCGGTCGCGCGCGAGTTGCTTGCGCTGTGCCGCCCGGGTGCGCGTGCCGATCTGAGGGTGGGTTTGCTGGAGAGCCTTGGGCGGGTGGAAGGCTGGATAGGCTCGCGGCGGCTCGGCAGGACGGGCGCCCTGCCGGCCGTTGCAGCACCGGTGGTCGACGTCTAGCCCGCCGCTCAATCGTGGCGAGGCGCCTGCGCGCCGCTGCCCTTGCCGTCGTGTTTGGCGGCGGTGCCAGTCGCAGTCACCTCGACCGTTACCGACAGCTTGCCCGCCTTGCGGAATTCCAGCGCCAGCGGGAATGTCTGGCCGGCTTTCAGCGGCTCCTTCAGATCGATCAGCATCACGTGGGCGCCCTGCCCGGGTTTCATCTCGAGCGTCTGGCCGGCCTTCAGCGGCAACTGGTCGAGCGCGCGCATCTTCATCACGTCGCCCTCCATTTGCATGGTGTGGATTTCCACGATCGAAGCCACCGGCGAGCTGGCCGACACCAGCGCATCCTCGCCCTTGCCGCGATTCTCGATCGTCAGGAACGCCGCACCATTGGCCTGTTTGCCCACCGTGGCGCGTGCGACGGCCTTGCCGATGACGATGGACTTGCCTTCTTGCGCAGGAGCGCCAACGGCGACGAACAGCAGGGCGAAGGCGAACAGGCGTAACAGGCGCATGGCATTTCCCGAAAATGGTTGAAGGGTGCGCGGATTATAGGGCGGCAGGGCGCGCGTCGCAGGGGCGTCAGGCCCCGCCGTCGAACCCCTGCTGTCGCCAGGCTTCGAACACCGTGATGGCTACCGCATTCGACAGATTCATGCTGCGGTTGCCCGGCCGCATCGGCAGCCGGATGCGTTGCGCCGGCGGAAAGCTGTCGCGCAGCGCCGGTGCCAGCCCGCGGGTCTCGGAGCCGAACACGAACACATCGCCCGGGCGGAAGCTGAGCGTCGAAAACACCGATGAGCCATGGGTGGTGAACGCAAACACCCGGGCGGGATCCGGGCGCAGGTCGGCAAGCAGCGCGTCCCAGTTCGGATGCACGCGCATCTGAGCGTACTCGTGATAGTCGAGCCCGGCACGCCGCATGCGCGCGTCATCGAGCGGGAAGCCGAGTGGCTCGACCAGATGGAGTTGCGCGCCGGTGTTGGCGCACAGGCGGATTACATTGCCCGTGTTCGGCGGAATCTCGGGTTCGACCAGTACCACATGAAACACATTCTTCTCCGTTGGTTCAGCGCAGTGGCGTGCGGGCGAACACGGCATTGGTCACGCTGGCCGCGCCATGCCGCTTCAGGCAGGCCGCCAGTGCGTCCAGTGTGTGACCGGTCGTCATCACATCATCGACCACCAGCAGGTGCCGGCCGCGCACTGCGTTGCGCTCGCAGACCGCGAACGCGCCGCGCATATTACCCTGCCTGTCGGCCAGTGCCAGCGTCGATTGTGGCGCGGTATCGCGCACCCGCACGCAGATGTCCGGGCGCAGCGGCAGTCTCAGCGCTCGCGCCAGCGGACGCGCGATTTCCAGTGCCTGGTTGAAGCCGCGCGCCGCCAGCCGCTCGGCTGACAAAGGCACCGGAAGCACCAGTTCAAAGCCGCCCGGCCCGCGCGACCGCATGCTCGAAAGCATCTGCCCGGCGAGTGCCGTCGCCAGCTGCAGCTGCGCGCGGAATTTCAGGCGTTGCACCAGCAGGTCGACCGGCGCCGCATAGCAGGCAGCTGCAAAGCTTGCATCAAAGGCGGGCGGATCGGCGAGGCAGCGGCCGCACACGGGCTGCGGCTCATCGAGGGCAATCGCGCAGCGCCGGCATCGCCACCGGGTGTCGGCCAGAAAACGCGTGCGGCAGGGGTCGCAGAGCAGGCCGTCCACGCTGTCGCCGCACAATGCGCAGCTGCCGGGCAGCAGCAGGTTGGCGAGTCGGCCGGGCCAATCGGAGGGATGAAGACGGGACAGGAAATGCATGCGGAATCACTGCAGTAAACTGCGGTGCATTCTCCAGCCACTGCGGCGCTGCCACGCAGCCCGTTCACCGATGCCTGAGCTTTCCGATTCCGATCCGCGCATCGCGCCGATATCTGTTGCGACGGTGCGTCAGCTGTTTGCACGTTCGGCGCGCTGCGCGAATTCGCAGTTCCTGCGGCGCGAAATCGCGTCCCGCATGTTCGAGCGGCTGCAGCTGATTCGTGCCCGTCCGCAGCGCGTGCTCGATGCCGGTTGCGGCGAAGGCGATGATTTGCCGGGCCTGCAGCAGGCGTTCCCGCAGGCGCAGCTGCTGGGCATCGACGCCTCGTTGCCAATGCTGCAATCGGCGGCACGTGCCGGCGAGCAGTCGCGCTCGGGCATGCAGAAACTGGTGGCGCGCTTCCTTGGCGGCCGCCCTGCCGGCGTGCCTGCGGCGCAGCTGGCCTGCGCCGATTTCGGGGCGCTGCCGCTGTCGCGATCATCCGTCGACCTCCTGTGGTCCAACCTGGCGCTGCACTGGCATCCGCGCCCGCATCAGGTCATCGGTGAATGGGCGCGCGTGATGCAGGTCGACGGTTTGCTGATGTTCAGCTGCTTCGGGCCCGACACCTTTGCCGAACTGCGTGCAGCCTTTGATGCCGTCGAGCCGCCGCGCGCCGCCGCAGACGCGGTGCAGCGGGTGCTGCCCTTTGTCGACCTGCACGATTACGGCGACATGCTTGTGCAGGCAGGGTTCGCGACACCGGTGATGGATATGGAGCGACTGAATATCACTTATTCATCAGAGGAAAAATTGCTTGACGATGTGCGCGCATTCGGCGGCAATCCATCCCTGCAGCGCCTGCGCGGATTACAGGGGCGGCGCCAGTGGGCGCGCTTCCTGCAAGCGCTGAACGAGACGCGCGGTGCTGACGGCCAGTGGCGGCTGACGGTCGAGGTGATTTACGGACATGCGTTTCGGGCTGCGCCAAAAATGAACAGTCATGGCGAGGCGATTGTTCGATTTGAGCGCAACCGAATCAAATAGGAAATTTATGGCCGGTTTGCTCCCTGGCCCTGTCAGGTTTTCAGCTGTATTCGCAGTATGGTTTTCACTTGGCGGCAGATATTTTTTTGACTTATACTCCGCGGGTTTTGTGCCCTGCGGTTTCGAGACGAAATCCATCCTGAGTGTGACGAGATGGCAACGCGTGAGTGGATTTTGAAAAAGAATTGCTCGATTACGCCGCGACAGCTGGCCAACGCCTACTGCGCGCTGTGCGTCGCATCGTTCCTGGTGGCCAGCTACTTCCTCACGCAAGGTGCGTGGTTTGTGATGGTGTTTGCAATCCTCGAAATGTCGGCAGTTGCGGCGGCGTTCCTGTATTTCGGACGGCATGCCACCGACAGGGAACACATAGCACTGGATGAATCCGGTCTGCTCGTCGAGCTAGTGCAGGCGGAAAAAGTGCAGCAGCACAGAATGGATCCCGCGCGGACCCGGGTGCTGCTGCCGGCCCTGCGTCACGGGCTGATCGGTCTGGAAGCCAATGGCTGTCGGGTCGAGGTGGGGCGTTTCCTGACTGAGCGAAAGCGCAAGGCATTCGCGCAGGAACTGAGTCGGGAACTGGTCGGCTACCGTGCCGACCTGTAAGGCAGAAGATTTTGGAAATCTATTAAGGCATTTGAGGACAACATGAACTACGCGAAGCGCCTATACCAATCGCTGATGGTCGCCGCCGGCCTGGTCGGATCCGGCTCGGCCATGGCGGTTAATGACTCGGTCGGAGGCCCGGCTGTACGCCAGCTGAACTTCCAGGCACCGGTCACATCGATCGCCGCCGATATCTACCAGCTGCACAACTGGATGCTCGGGATCTGCCTCGTGATTTTCCTCGGGGTTTTCGGCGTGATGTTTTATTCGATCCTCAAGCACCGCAAGGCGCTCGGCCACAAGGCGGCCAGCTTCCATGAAAGCACCGCAGTGGAAATCGCATGGACGGTGGTGCCGTTCCTGATCGTGGTGCTGATGGCCCTGCCGGCCACCCGTACCGTGGTTGCCATGAAGGACACTTCGAACGCCGACATCACCATCAAGGCGACCGGCATGCAGTGGAAGTGGGGCTATGACTACCTGAAGGGCGACGGCGAGGGCATTTCCTTCCTGTCCGCCCTGTCGACTCCGCGCGACCAGGTTCACGAGGCAGCCTCCAAGGGCGACAACTACCTGCTCGAAGTCGACAACGCGCTGGTGGTTCCGGTCAACAAGAAGATCCGTATCGTGACCACCGCCAATGATGTTATCCACGCATGGGGCGTGCCGGCATTCGGCGTGAAGCAGGATGCGATCCCGGGCTTCGTGCGCGACACCTGGTTCAAGGCAGAGAAGGTCGGCGTCTACCGCGGAAACTGCTACGAGCTGTGCGGCAAGGAACACGCGTTCATGCCGATCGTCGTGAACGTCGTCAGCGAAGAAGACTACGCCAAGTGGGTCGGCGAGCAGAAAAAAGCCATGGCTGCCAAGGCGGAAGATCCGAACAAGGTCTGGACCGCAGTTGAACTGGCAGCACGCGGCGAGAAAATCTATGCAGCCAACTGCGTTGCCTGCCACCAGGCCGGCGGCCAGGGCGTGCCGGGTGCATTCCCCGCACTCGCCGGTTCGCAGATGGTCAACGGCCCGCAGGATCCGCACATCGGCATCCTGCTGAACGGCAAAGGCGGCATGCCGGCGTGGAAAGCAACGCTGTCCGACACCGAGATTGCTGCAGTCATCACGTATACCCGCAATGCATGGGGCAACAAGCCTGAAGACAATCTGGTTCAACCTGCCGAAGTCCTGGCGGCGCGCAAGTAATAACGAAATCTGGGAGAGGTAAATGAGCACGACAATCGATCACGCACACGGTCACGCTGCCGACCACGCGCACGACGACCATCACCCGCACGGCTGGCGCCGCTGGCTGTACGCAACCAACCATAAGGACATCGGTACGCTGTACCTGTGGTTCTCGTTCGCCATGCTGCTGACTGGCGGCGTGCTGGCACTGGGCATCCGTGCCGAACTGTTCCAGCCGGGCCTGCAGCTGTTTGCGCCGGAATTCTTCAACCAGCTGACCACGATGCACGGCCTGATCATGGTCTTCGGCGCGATCATGCCGGCCTTCGTCGGCTTCGCTAACTGGATGCTCCCGCTGCAGATTGGCGCGTCCGACATGGCGTTTGCGCGGATGAACAACTTCTCGTTCTGGCTGCTGCCGCCGGCCGCGCTGCTGCTGGTCGGCTCGTTCCTGGTGCCGGGCGGCGCAACCGCCGCGGGCTGGACGCTGTATGCGCCGCTGACCACCCAGATGGGTATCGGCATGGACATGGGCATTTTCGCGATGCACATCATGGGCGCGTCGTCGATCATGGGTTCGATCAACATCGTCACCACCATCCTGAACATGCGCGCTCCTGGCATGACGCTGATGAAGATGCCGATGTTCGCATGGACCTGGCTGATCACTGCCTACCTGCTGATCGCCGTGATGCCGGTGCTCGCAGGCGCGATCACCATGACCCTGACCGACCGTCACTTCGGCACCTCGTTCTTCAACGCGGCCGGCGGCGGTGACCCGGTGATGTACCAGCACATTTTCTGGTTCTTCGGTCACCCGGAGGTCTACATCATGATTCTGCCGGCCTTCGGTATCGTGTCGCAGATCATCCCGGCCTTCGCGCGCAAGCCGCTGTTCGGCTATGCATCGATGGTGTACGCCACCGCGTCGATCGCGATCCTGTCGTTCATCGTCTGGGCGCACCATATGTTCGCCACCGGCATGCCGGTCACCTCGCAGCTGTTCTTCATGTACGCGACGATGCTGATCGCGGTGCCGACCGGCGTGAAAGTGTTCAACTGGATCGCGACGATGTGGAAAGGCTCGATGACCTTCGAGACCCCGATGCTGTTCGCCGTCGGCTTCATCTTCGTGTTCACGATGGGCGGCTTCACCGGCCTGATCCTGGCCGTGACCCCGATCGACATCCAGATGCAGGACACCTACTACGTGGTCGCGCACTTCCACTACGTTCTGGTGGCCGGCTCGCTGTTCGCGCTGTTCGCCGGCTTCTACTACTGGGCGCCGAAGTGGACTGGCTTCATGTACGACGAAGGCCGTGGCAAGTTCCACTTCTGGGCATCGATCATCACGTTCAACATCACCTTCTTCCCGATGCACTTCCTCGGGCTGGCAGGTATGCCGCGTCGCTACGCTGACTATGCAGCGCAGTTCACGGACTTCAACATGATCGCGACCATCGGCGCATTCGGCTTCGGTCTGTGCCAGGTGTACTTCCTGTTCTTCGTCGTGCTGCCGTCGATCCGCGGTGGCAAGGCCGCGGCCGCCAAGCCGTGGGATGGTGCGGAAGGCCTCGAGTGGACCGTGCCGAGCCCGGCGCCGTTCCACACCTTTGAAGTACCGCCGACCGTCAAGTAAGGCAACACCCTGTGCCGGCGGCTTCGGCCGCCGGCGGAACCAAAGCAATGTCTGAACAGAAGAAACCCGGAAACCTTCGCACCGCGCTGATCCTGCTGTCGGTTGCAGTCGCCTTCTTCATTGGCGTGATCGTCAAGCATGTGATGCTGAAGTGACGGGGCCCGAGATGAGCAATACCGCACAGCCGTCGGCCACGCAGCGCAAGTCGCGCCGCAATGTCCGGATGCTGGGCAAGCTGGCGATGATTGCCGTGCTGATGTTCGGTTTCGGTTATTCGCTGGTTCCGCTGTACAAGAAGATTTGCGAGATCACCGGCATCAACGTGCTGGCTGTCCAGGAAAACCTGAACGTCAAGACAGCCAATACGCAGGTTGATGCGAGCCGGGTGGTCACCGTGGAATTCGATGCGAATACCACCGGACCGTGGCGATTCAGGCCGGCCGTGGCCAGCATGCAGGTGCATCCCGGCGAAATGGCGCAGGTGGTGTACGAAGTAGTGAACACGCAGGACCGCAGCATGGAGGCGCAGGCAATTCCTAGCTACGCGCCGCAGGCGGCGGGGCAGTTCTTCCGCAAGATGGAGTGCTTCTGCTTCAAGCAGCAGACCCTGGGTCCGAAGGAAGCGCGGCAAATGCCGGTCAGCTTCACGATTGATCCGGCACTGCCGAAGAATGTGACGACGATTACGCTGTCATATACCTTCTTCGAAGTCGGTCTGAAAGCCAAGGGAAGCTGAGGCAAGCCATGGGTGACCTGAAGCAAGCCGCCCGGCGGAAGATGTCGTTTTGGGGGACCGTCAAGGCGGTGCTGTGGTCCTTCTTCGGCGTGCGCAAGAATAGCGCGTACGAGGAAGACACCGAAAAGCTGAACCCGCTGCACGTGGTTATTGCGGGCGTGCTGGCCGCTGTGGTGTTTGTCATCGGCCTGTTGATGGTGGTGAAGCTGGTAGTCGCAGGATAATTTTTATATCGTAATCAGGGGAAGTAGATGAGTACTCAACAAGGCAATGCGCCCTATTATTTTGTGCCCGGCCCGTCGAAATGGCCCGTGCTGATGGGCGCTGCCCTGCTGGTCGTCATGGCCGGCGCCTCCGCGTGGGTAAACGGTATCAGCTGGGGCATGCCGGTCAACATCGTTGGCATCCTGGCCTCACTGGTCGTCCTGTACTACTGGTTCGGCGACGCAATCTCCGAATCCGAAGGCGGCCTGTACAACGCTCGCATCGACACCTCGTATCGCTGGAGCATGAGCTGGTTCATCTTCTCCGAAGTGATGTTCTTCGGTGCATTCTTCGGCGCACTGTTCTACGCGCGTGCCATCACCATGCCCTGGCTGGCCGACCTCGACCACAAGCTGCTGTGGCCTGAGTTCGCGGGCGTCTGGGGCAACATCGGCCCGGCTGGCGTGATCGAGAAATTCGACACCATGGGCCCGTTCCCGATCCCGACGATCAACACCGCACTGCTGCTGACTTCCGGCGTGACGCTGACCATCTCGCACCATGCACTGCGCGACAACCTGCGCGGCAAGGCAGCGTTCTGGCTGTTCATGACCGTCCTGCTCGGCGCCATCTTCATGGGCTTCCAGGCCTACGAGTACATGCATGCGTACAGCGAACTGAACCTGAAGCTGACCTCGGGCATTTACGGTTCGACCTTCTTCATGCTGACCGGCTTCCACGGCTTCCACGTGACCATGGGCGGCATCATGCTGGCAGTCGTCCTGTACCGCCTGCTGAAGGGCCACTTCACTGCGGACAACCATTTCGCTTTCGAAGGCGCCGCATGGTACTGGCACTTCGTCGACGTGGTCTGGCTCGGCCTGTACGTGGTTGTGTACTGGCTGTAATCGGATCCCCGAACAAAAAGCCGCACTTCGGTGCGGCTTTTTTGTTTTGGTGGCAGACTCTCGTGCTGCGTCGGAGGTTGCGTCTCAATAGATGATGCCGGTCGGTTGTATCCAGCCCAGTCGGTAAGCCACCAGCAGCAACACGAACAGCAGTACCGAGAAGCCAACCCGAAGCGCCAGCGCCTGCACGGTGCGGTTGCTGCGGCCCTTGTCACGCATCAGGAAAACAAGCGCGGAGCCCAGGCTGCCGATGATGAGGATGAAAGCGATGGCGACGAGGATTTTCATGGGGAAGGTCCTGCGGTGCCACCAGCCAGCCGGCAATACCGTCGGTTACTGAAAAAGAAAACACGATTGTAATGCGATTGTCGATCCGTTTCCGCTGGATACCTTTTCTTGCAACCCTGGTGGTGGTGGCGATCGGTGTTTCGCTCGGCAACTGGCAGCAGCGGCGTGCTGAAGCAAAGCAGGCCACCGAAGACCAGATCACCCTCCGTGCTCAGATGCCGCCGCTGGCGGCAAGTGCCCTGCCGCGTGGTGCCGACACTGAGGAATTCCGGCGCATCGTTGCCGAAGGCGAATTCATTGCCGACTGGCCGCTGTATCTGGAGAACCGCCCACAGGACGGGAAGGCCGGTTTCCACCTGCTGATGCCATTGCGGCTTGCAGGCAGCGACCAGGTCGTTCTTGTGCTGCGCGGATGGTTTCCGCGCGACGCGCGCGACCGTGCCCGCATACCAGAGATTCCAGTGCCGCAAGGCCGTGTGCGCATCGAAGGACGGATACGCAGCGCTATCAGTCGCACCCTGCAAATGGGCGAGCCTGTGAAGCTGCAGCCGGGCGCGATTGTGCAGAATCTCGCGGTGGCCGACCTTGCGGCCGCCAGCGGGATGCCGCTGCAAACTTTTATAATCGAGCAGGTCAGCGACACGCGCGACGGGCTGGTGCGTGACTGGCCGATACCCTCTGCAGGCATCGACAAGCATCGCGGCTATGCATTCCAGTGGTACGCACTGGCAGCCGCGGCCCTCATCTTTTTTCTCGTGACTGGATTCCGAAGTGGAAGCAAGCGAAGCAGTTAAGCCGGCAG
>JAIXTG010000181.1 GCA_027484285.1 Oxalobacteraceae bacterium
CGCATGAAGCTGCCGCCCTGCCATGCGTTCTTCCAGTTCTATGTGGCCGACGGCAAGCTGTCCTGCCAGCTCTACCAGCGCAGCGCCGACATCTTCCTCGGCGTGCCGTTCAACATTGCATCCTATGCGCTGCTGACCCACATGGTGGCCGAGCAGACCGGCCTTGGCGTCGGCGACTTCATTTGGACCGGCGGCGACTGCCACATCTACTCGAACCACATGGAGCAGGTGAACGAGCAGCTGTCGCGCGAACCCTTCCCGCTGCCGAAGCTGGTACTCAAGCGCAAGCCCGACACGATTTTCGATTACCGCTTCGAGGACATCGAAGTGATCGGCTACCAATCCCACCCGGCGATCAAAGCGCCGGTCGCCGTCTGAACCACTATGGAACGCATGATTTCACTCGTCGTCGCGATTGATCGCCAGCGCGGCATCGGCGTCAACAACGCCCTGCCGTGGCGCCTGCCGGAAGACCTGGCCTTCTTCAAGCGCACCACCTCGGGCCATCCGATCATCATGGGTCGCAAGACCTTTGACTCCATCGGCCGCCCGCTGCCGAACCGGCGCAACATCGTCATCAGCCGCAACCCCGACTGGTCGCATGCCGGCACCGAGCGCGCCGGCTCGCTCGACGAGGCAGTCGCGCTGGCCGGCGGCGGCGAGGTGTTTATCATCGGCGGCGGACAGATCTTTGACGAAGCCATCAAAATCGCCGACCGGCTGGTCGTGACCCAGATCGATGCCGTCTATCCGTGCGACGCCTTCTTCCCGCCGATCGACCCGTCCGCCTGGAAAGCGGTTTCGCGCGAGGAGCACCATTCGGCGGACAATGGCTGGGATTATGCTTTTGTCATCTACGAGCGCCGCTGAATCCGCCAATCCCGCGAAAAACCCGCCGGTTTCGCCCCCCTGACACGCAATTCTGCGACAATCCGGCACTCATTTTTCTGGCGGGCCGCACTCTGCGGCCGCCTCATCAGTACCGGGAGACCCCCATGAAATTCCGCTTCCCCATCGTCATCATTGACGAGGACTTCCGCTCAGAAAACACCTCGGGCCTCGGCATTCGCGCGCTCGCGGACGCGCTCGAGAAAGAGGGCATGGAAGTCGTCGGCGTGACCAGCTATGGCGACCTGTCGCAGTTCGCCCAGCAGCAGTCGCGCGCGTCGGCCTTCATCCTGTCGATCGATGATGAGGAATTCGGCGGCGGCTCGCATGAGGAGACCGAGGATGCGCTGAAGTCGCTGCGCGCTTTCGTCGAGGAGATCCGGTACAAAAATGCCGACATCCCGATCTATCTGTACGGCGAGACCCGCACCTCGCGCCATATCCCGAACGATATCCTGCGCGAGCTGCACGGCTTCATCCACATGTTCGAAGACACGCCGGAATTCGTCGCGCGGCACATCATCCGCGAGGCCCGCTCCTACCTGGACGGCCTGGCGCCGCCGTTCTTCCGCGCGATGGTGCATTACGCTCAGGATGGCTCCTATTCCTGGCACTGCCCCGGCCATTCGGGCGGCGTCGCCTTCCTGAAATCGCCGATCGGGCAGATGTTCCACCAGTTCTTCGGCGAGAACATGCTGCGCGCCGACGTCTGCAATGCGGTCGAGGAACTCGGCCAGCTGCTCGACCATACCGGCCCGGTGGCGGCCTCCGAACGCAATGCGGCACGGATCTTCAATGCCGACCATTGCTTCTTCGTGACCAACGGTACCTCCACGTCGAACAAGATGGTCTGGCATTCGACGGTGGCGCCGGGGGATATCGTCGTGGTCGACCGCAACTGTCATAAATCCGTTCTGCACTCGATCATCATGACCGGCGCGATTCCGGTGTTCCTGATGCCGACGCGGAATCACCTCGGCATCATCGGCCCGATCCCGCGCGACGAATTCAGGATGGAAAACATCATGAAGAAGATCGAGGCCAACCCGTTCGCGCGCGAAGCGAAGAACAAGAAGCCGCGCATCCTGACGATCACCCAGTCCACCTACGACGGCGTGCTGTACAACGTTGAAGTCATCAAGGACATGCTCGACGGCCAGATCGACACGCTGCATTTCGACGAGGCCTGGCTGCCGCATGCCAGCTTCCACGACTTCTACAAGGACATGCATGCGATCGGCAAGGAAAGGCCGCGTGCGCGCGAATCGCTGATCTTCTCGACCCAGTCCACGCACAAGCTGCTGGCCGGCCTGTCGCAGGCCTCGCAGATCCTGGTGCAGGAATCGGAAACGGTGCAGCTCGACCGCGACAGCTTCAATGAAGCCTACCTGATGCATATCTCCACCTCGCCGCAGTACGCGATCATCGCGTCCTGCGACATCGCGGCAGCGATGATGGAGCCGCCGGGCGGCACCGCGCTGGTCGAGGAAAGCATTCTGGAAGCGCTCGACTTCCGCCGCGCGATGAAGAAGGTTGACGAGGAATGGGGCCAGGACTGGTGGTTCAAGGTCTGGGGACCGGAAGAATTCGGCGACGAAGGCATCGGTTCGCCCGAAGACTGGATCATCAACGGCAAGGACAACTGGCACGGCTTCGGCAAGATCGAATCCGGCTTCAACATGCTGGATCCGATCAAGGCGACCATTGTCACCCCGGGCCTGTCGATCGACGGTCACTTCGGCGAGACCGGCATACCGGCGTCGATCGTGACCAAATACCTCGCAGAGCATGGCGTGATCGTCGAAAAGGCCGGGCTGTACTCGTTCTTCATCATGTTCACCATCGGCATCACCAAGGGCCGCTGGAACACCCTGCTGACTGCGCTGCAGCAGTTCAAGGACGACTACGACAAGAACCAGCCGATGTGGCGCATCCTGCCCGAATTTGCTGCGGCCAACCCGCGCTACGAACGGACCGGCCTGCGCGACCTGTGCCAGCAGATCCACGAGATGTACAAGCAGTACGATGTGGCACGCCTGACCACCGAGATGTACCTGTCCGACATGCAGCCGGCGATGAAACCATCGGATGCATTCGCGAAAATGGCGCATCGCGAAATCGACCGGGTACCGATCGACGAACTCGAAGGCCGCGTGACGTCCATCCTGCTGACGCCCTACCCGCCCGGCATCCCGCTGCTGATCCCGGGCGAGTGTTTCAACAGGACCATCGTCGACTACCTGAAGTTCGTGCGCGAGTTCAACGAGAAGCTGCCCGGCTTCGAGACCGACGTGCACGGCCTGGTGAAGACCGAGGTCAATGGAGTCAAGGGCTACTACGTGGATTGCGTGCGCGAGTAAGGATGGTAGGTGCAAAAAAGGGGGAGCCGCGGCTCCCCCTTTTTTCTTGGCTGCCAGCTCGGCAGCTCAGGTCTTCGGCAGCGTCACGCCGTGTTGTCCCTGATACTTGCCGCCGCGGTCCTTGTACGACGTCTCGCAGACCTCGTCGCTCTCGAAGAACAGCACCTGTGCACAGCCCTCGCCGGCATAGATCTTCGCCGGCAGCGGCGTGGTGTTCGAAAACTCCAGCGTCACATAGCCTTCCCACTCCGGCTCGAACGGCGTCACGTTGACGATGATGCCGCAGCGCGCATAGGTCGATTTGCCGAGGCAGATCGTCAGCACATTGCGCGGGATGCGGAAGTATTCGATGGTGCGCGCCAGCGCGAATGAATTCGGCGGGATGATGCAGACGTCGCTCTTCAGGTCGACGAAGGAGTTCTCGTCGAAGTTCTTCGGATCGACGATGGTGCTGTTGATGTTGGTGAAGATCTTGAACTCGTCGGCACAGCGAATATCGTAGCCATACGACGACGTGCCATAGGAAACGATTTTCTGGCCATTGGCCTCGCGTACCTGGCCCGGCTCGAACGGCTCGATCATGCCGTGCTGTTCGGCCATGCGGCGGATCCACTTGTCGGACTTGATGCTCATGTCAGGCTGCTTCCCGGTGAAAAATTTCCGCGATTCTACGCGAATTCAATGCCAGCCGAGTGCATGCGCATTACCAATCTGGCAAGCGCTGCACAGCTAGCGCTGCATCGCCTCCCACACCTTCTGCAGCCGCTTCACCGACACCGGCATCGGCGTGCGCAACTCCTGCGCAAACAGCGACACCCGCAGCTCCTCGAGCATCCAGCGGTACTCGTCCATGCGCGGGTCGCCGCGGCTGCCCGCCTTCAGCGCGCGCTGCCACGGTGCCGCGGCCTGCTGCCAGTCGGCCATCAGCCGCGCGTCGCGTGC
>JAIXTG010000053.1 GCA_027484285.1 Oxalobacteraceae bacterium
ACCGACATGCGCTCGCTGAACCGCAGCGGCCTGTCGATCGTCACGCTGGTGTTCACCGACCAGACCGACGTCTATTTCGCGCGCCAGCTGGTGATGGAGCGGCTGATGGAGGTGCGCTCGAGGCTGCCTGAGGGGATCACGCCGGTGCTGGGCCCGGTGTCGACCGGCCTCGGCGAAGTGTTCCAGTACACCCTCGAGCATCCGAACGACGGCAAGCGGCGCCTGACCGAGGCCGAGCTGATGGAGCGCCGCTCCATTCAGGACTGGGTGGTGCGGCCGATGCTGCGCTCGATCTCGGGCGTGGCAGAGATCAACTCCTTCGGCGGATTCGAGAAGCAATACCAGGTGTTCATGAACCCGGATCGCCTGCGCCACTACAAGATCGGCATGGAAGAAGTGCGCGACGCGATCGCCGCCAACAACGCCAACTCCGGTGGCGGCATCCTGCCGCAGGGTGCGGAACAGTTCCTGGTTCGCGGTGTCGGCCTCACCCGCACTGTTGAGGACATTGGCAATATCGTCCTCAAGGAGTTCGCCGGCATTCCGGTCTACGTGCGCGACGTCGCCGAAGTCAAAATCGGTCCTGCGGTTCGCCAGGGTGCACTGATCAAGGATGGCGTGACCGAGGCCACCGGCGGCATCGTGCTGATGCTGAAAGGCGGCAATGCGAAGGAAATCGTCACGCGC
Organism: Oxalobacteraceae bacterium; assembly: GCA_027484285.1. Classification (GTDB taxonomy): domain Bacteria; phylum Pseudomonadota; class Gammaproteobacteria; order Burkholderiales; family Burkholderiaceae_D; genus Pernthalerella. The sequence goes on from JAIXTG010000053.1 coordinate 688, forward strand.
ATCAAACAGCGCGTCAACGACATCAATGCCAAGCAGATGCTGCCCGGCGGGCTGCAGATCGTGCCCTTCTACGACCGGACCGAGCTGGTCGATGCGTCGCTCTGGATGGTCGGCAAGGTGCTGGCCGAAGGCGTGCTCCTGGTCGTCGTCGTGCTGTTCATCTTCCTTGGAGACCTGCGTTCCGCGCTGGTGGTGATTGCCACCCTGATCATCACGCCGCTGGTCACGTTCATGATCATGAACCGGATCGGTCTGTCGGCCAACCTGATGTCACTGGGGGGACTGGCGATCGCCATTGGTTTGATGGTGGACGGTACGGTGGTGGTGGTCGAGAACGTGTTCCACAAGCTCGGGCATGCAAAGCCCCATGAACGGATCAAGGTCATCCTTGATTCCACGCTCGACGTCGCCAAGCCGACCATCTACGGCATCTCGATCATCATCCTGGTGTTCCTGCCGCTGATGACGCTGTCCGGCATGGAGGGCAAGATGTTCGGCCCGCTCGCGCTGACGATTGCCATTGCACTGGCCGTCTCGCTCGCGGTGTCGCTGCTGCTGTCGCCGGCCCTGTGCGCCTACATCCTGAAGGGCGGCAACGACCATGACACCAAGCCGATCGCCTTCATGAAGCGGCACTACCTGTCGCTGCTGAACTCGGCAATGTCGGCACAGAAAACCACGGTGGCAGCGGCCGTGTTGCTGCTGCTCGCGTCGTTCGCGTTGTTCCCTTTCCTGGGCAAGAGCTTCATCCCGATCATGAAGGAAGGCTCGATCACCCCGACGATCGTGCGCATGCCCAGCATCTCGATCGACGAGGCAGCCAAGATCGATTTCGAAGTGATGCGCCGCATCAGCGAAATCCCCGGGGTGCGCATGGCAGTGTCCCGCCTCGGGCGTGGCGAGTCGCCGGCCGATCCGTCCGGACCGAACGAATCCGATCCGATCGTCTCGCTGAAACCTGATTCGGGACGCCTGCAGACCGAGATCGAGGACGACATCCGCAAGGCAATGGTGGACCTGCCGGGGGTACAGGTCGTGATGAACCAGCCGATTGCACAGCGCGTCGATGAAATGCTGACCGGTGTGCGCTCGCAGCTGGCGATCAAGATCTTCGGCGATGACCTGAACGAGCTGCGGCGGCTGTCCGAGCAGGTGGCATCGATCGTCAAGACCGTGCCCGGCGCGCGCGATACCCGTGTGGACCGCCTGTCCGGCCAGCAGACGCTGACCATCGACATCGACCGGCGCGCGATCGCCCGCTACGGCATCAACGTGGCCGATATCCACACCGTGATCGAAACGGCGATTGGCGGCAGCGAGGTCAGCCAGCTGTATGAAGGCGAGCGCCGCTACGCGATCCTGCTGCGTTATCCGGAAGGCTTCCGCAACTCGGTGGACGTGATCAAGGAAACCATGCTGCGCACCGCGAACAATGCCCTGATCCCGCTCGACAGCGTGGCTGAGGTCAAGGTCATCGACAGCCCGCCCACCGTCAACCGCGAAACCGGCAAGCGGCGCGTGGTGGTCGGCGCCAACGTCAACGGCCGAGACCTGGGCGGCTTCGTGGCCGAGGTGCAGCAGCGCGTAGATGCCGAAGTCAAGCTGCCCGAAGGCTATTACCTGTCGTGGGGCGGACAGTTCGAGAACATGCAGCGCGCAATGGGAACGCTGATGATCATCGTTCCGCTGACGATCGCTGCCATCTACTTCCTGCTGTTCATGATGTTCAATTCGGTCCGGCTGGCCGCACTGATCATCACCGTCCTGCCGTTCGCCTCTATTGGCGGCGTGTTCGGCCTGGCGATCACGGGCGAGTATGTGTCGGTGCCTGCGTCGGTCGGTTTCATTGCGCTGTGGGGCATTGCGGTGCTCAATGGCGTGGTGCTGATCACCTATGTGCGCCGACTGCGCGAAGACGGGATGCCGATGGACCAGGCGCTGCGCGAGGGATGCGCGCAGCGCTTCCGTCCGGTGATGATGACGGCTACCGTCGCGCTGCTCGGCCTCGTGCCCTTCCTGTTCGCCACCGGTCCCGGCTCGGAAGTGCAGCGTCCGCTCGCGGTGGTGGTGATCGGCGGACTGATCACCTCGACCCTGCTGACGCTGGTGGTGCTGCCGGTGCTCTACCGCTGGTTCGAACCGCCGGTCGTTGAAAGCGAGGCGCAGCGCCATGAGCGCCTCACCAATACCGCCGTCTG
>JAIXTG010000018.1 GCA_027484285.1 Oxalobacteraceae bacterium
GAAGCGCCGCGGCGCTACCGCATCCGGGTCGAAGGCATTGACACCATTCGTCTGCAGGGCAATGACGAAGTGAAGCTGGATTCGACCGAATCTCGTGGCGTTCCCGTAGTTGTACGCACCGCCGAGGGCAAGGGCGAACGGGGATCCAACAAGATCTACTTTGTATTGACCGATATTGATAATCCCGAGGTCAGCGTGAAGGAGAAGGCTGTCTTCTTCGTCCCGCGCTGACCGACAAACCTGCGAGCCTTGCTGAATCATGAACACCTCACAAGCCCCCTGGTATCGCCATCGCTGGCCCTGGCTGCTGATGGCCGGCCCGGCGTCGGTGCTGGTTGCCGGTGCGCTCACCATCTGGATTTCTTTCTCCGGCGCGGATGCGCTGGTGGTGGACGACTATTACAAGCAGGGCAAGGCCATCAATCAGGATCTGCGGCGGGACGATGCTGCCGCCCGCCTCGGGCTGACTGCTTCGCTGCGGTATGATGCAGTCGCCGACAGCATCGCCGGCCAGCTCAATGGCGTGAAAGGCGCCGCGCCGCTGGTAGTCAGGCTGGTGCATCCTACCGTTCCCGCAAAAGACGTGAAACGGGCGGTCATCACGGATGGCGAGGGCAAGTTCGCGCTGTCACTGCCCTTGCTGGAGCGCGCTAACTGGGTGGTGCAGCTGGAAGACGAGGGGCGGGAGTGGCGGCTGCATGGCAGCTGGCGCTGGCCAGAACAAAAGCAGATAGACATCCGGCCAATCGAGTAGAGAGGCCAGGTTGCAGAAGGAGGAGTGGAATGCTCAGGTTGGCAATGTCGGTCCTGTGGCCGTCGTTTCTGTCGGCGATCATGGCCGAGGGATTTTTCTTCTCCTTGTTTGACCCCGCCGATCTGATCCTGATTGGTGGCCAGAATGATCTTCCGCCGATTGCTGCCTACACCATCGGGTTCTTTTTTTTCTGGGTATTCTGCGCGATCGCCAGCATGATCAGCCTTTACCTGATTCGCACGGAAACGCGGAGCCAGCCGCCGTTCTGAGGGCCGGAGCTTGGGGAGTTATTGGCAGGCGTCGGTGCCTGCAGCAATCGAGCGCAGCCGTTCGGGCTCGAGCAATTCAATCTCGCGATTCGCGACCCGGATCAGCCCCTGCTTTTTCAGTCTGGAAAGCAGGCGGCTGATGCTTTCAATTGTCAGCCCCAGGTAATTGCCGATTTCTTCGCGCGACATGCGCAGCTGGAACGTGGTCGAGGAATAGCCGCGCGCCGCATAGCGTGACGCCAGATTCACCAGAAACGCGGCAAAGCGCTGCTCGGCACGCATGTTCCCGAGCAGCAGCATGGCGTTCTGCTCACGCGTGATTTCGCGGCTCATCATCCGGTGAAAATGATGCAGCAGCGTGGGGATGGTGCCGAACAGGTCTTCCAGGCGCGAGAAAGGTATCTCGCATACCTCGCTGTCTTCGAGCGCCATCGCATCGCAGTGGTGGCGGTCGGTACTGATCGCATCCATACCCAATAGCTCGCCAGCCATCTGGAATCCAGTGATCTGCTGCTCGCCGCCTGCACTCACCTGATAGGTCTTGAAATGCCCGAGACGGATGGCATACAGGTTGGTGAACGGGTCGTCCATCCTGTACAGCAGCGTGTCTTTCGCCACCTTGCGCCGGCGACCGATGATCTGGTCGAGCCGCTGCATGTCCGATTCACCCAGCCCCATCGGCAGGCAAAGCTGGTGCATGCTGCAAGCAGAGCAGCTGGCCCGGAGGGCGCCGACATTCAGCGGCGCACTGGAAGAAATGGAAATGGTTTGGCTCATCGGGTCTCGGCGGGAAGGGCCAGTCGACTGTAGCGCATCCACAGTCGCCCGGCCACTTTCCCTGATGAATCATCACTATTCAACAGGTTCATAAGGCAGTCCCACGTAGTTCTCGGCGATGCTGGTGCGTCCCGCCTCTGAACCGGTGAAGTATGCAAGCTCTGCCTCCTGGATGCGCTGGCTGAACGGGTCATCCGAAAACTTGTGCAAAATCGACGTCATCCACCAGGAGAACCGTTCTGCTTTCCATATGCGACGCAAACAGATTTCGGAATACTTCGCAATCAGGTCGATTCTTCCTTCCTGATAACGCCTGCGAAGAACGTGGTACAGAGTATACACATCGCTTGCTGCCAGATTGAGTCCCTTGGCGCCGGTCGGCGGCACGATATGCGCCGCATCTCCGACCAGAAACAGGCGGCCGAACTGCATTGGCTCGGCAACAAAGCTCCTCAGCGGCGCAATGCTTTTTTCGATCGATGGACCTGTCACCAGACTGTTCGCCGTGTTTTCCGGCAGGCGGGCACGCAGTTCATCCCAGAATCGATCGTCTGACCAGGACTCCACCTTGTCATCCAGACTGCACTGGACATAGTAGCGCGACAGGGTATCGGAGCGCATGCTGCACAGGGCAAACCCGCGCGGGTGGTTGGCGTAGATCAATTCCGGCGCCACCGGTGGCGTACGGGACAGCACCCCGAGCCAGCCAAACGGATAAACGCGCTCGAAGAGGGCGATCCGGTCGGCAGGAATCGACTTGCGCGATACGCCGTGAAAACCGTCGCAGCCGGCAATGTAGTCGCATTCGATCGTATGGCGAACGCCGTCTTTCATGAAGCTGACACTGGGCGAAGCGCTGTCTATGCCGTGCAGCGCCACGTCGTCGACTTCGTAATGGCTCGGTGACCCGGACTGCGCGCGCGCGTCCATCAGGTCTTTCGTCACCTCGGTTTGGCCGTAAACCATCACCGTCTTCCCGCTCGAGTACCGCTTCAGGTCAATGCGTTCGACGCGCCCGCTGAAGGACAGGGCGAAGCCTTCGTGTACATGGCCTTCGCGGTCCATCCGCTCGCCGACCCGGGCCTCGCGCAGAAGGTTGGTGGTGCCCTGTTCCAGCACACCGGCGCGTATCCGCGACAGCACGTATTCGGGTGATTTCGCTTCGATGACGATATTGTCGATGCCCTGCAGTTCCAGCAGTCGCCCGAGCAGCAGCCCGGACGGTCCGGCGCCGATGATGGCTACCTGTGTTTTCATTGTCTTGTCTCCTCGCGCATTCGCGGCTTTGTTTTTTGCCCCTGCGAGTGTGGGGTGCAGCCGCCGGGATGGGAATGGACGATGGCGGTTTAAAATTGCATTTTTCATGGATTCTTGTCCTGAGCCATATCGTCATGCCAGAACGTCCCGGCCAATTGCGATCCGACCCCGTCCCAGTCTTCCATTTGTACGGAGAAGACGGGCAATGGCTAATGCCCGACCTGGTTCATGTGGAGCCCATTGCGGCCCGCAGTCGCTTGCACAATTGGGAGATCAAGCCGCACCGGCATCATGGGCTTTTCCAGCTGCTGTGGCTGAGGCAGGGAAATGCCAGGCTGTACCTTGATGGCGAGGTGGGGGCGATCGAGGGCGGAGCGGTCCTTCTGGTTCCCCAGCATTGCGTCCATGGCTTCCGCTTTTCGCGCGGTGCGCGGGGGCTGGTAGTCACGATTGCTTACCCATTGCTGGTTCGCCTCGGGATCGAGGCTCCGTCCCGGACGGACGGCAGCGGACGATCGCAGCTCTGCAGGCTGGATGATCTGGCTGCACGCGAACCGGTCGAGGTGCTGCTGGCAGCGCTGGAACAGGAGTATGCGACGCAGGCCGAGCATCGCGGCCTGCTGCTGGAGTCCATGATTGGGGCTTTGCTGGCGTGGCTGCTGCGCGCCCCTGAGCCGCAGGCTGAGATGCCGGCGCTGGCGCGTGCTCGTCAGCATCTTGCGGCTTTTTCGGCCGAGGTCGAACGAAGCTACCTGCTTCACCTGCCGCTGGCACACTATGCAGACAAACTGGGTATCAGCAGCGCGCACTTGAACGCGGTCTGTCGCCAGCTAACGCAGCGCTCGGCGCTCGAAATTATTCATGCCCGGCTGATGCTGGAAGCACGCCGCAGTCTCGCGTATTCCTCGATGAGCATCCGGGATATTTCGGAATCGCTCGGCTTCGGCGATCCTGCTTATTTCACGCGTTTCTTCAGGCGGCTCTCGGGAGGGCTGGCGCCACGGGATTTCCGGCAGCGGGCGATGTCAATGGCGGCCGGGCACTGACAGCGCCGCTTCCGGCAAAAGACTCAGGGCAGCAGGACTGACAGCTCGCTGGCAGCGTTGATCAGCGCCGGCAGGAAGGTCTGCTCCACCTGGGTGCGGGACACGCGGGTTGCCTGCGCGCCGATGTTGAGTGCAGCCATCGTGGAGCCCGATGCGCCGCGTACGGGCACGGCAATTGAACGCAGTCCGATCTCCAGTTCCTCTTCGACGATCGCGTAGCCCTTCTGGCGTACCTCGCCGATGATGTCGCGCAGCTTCGCCTCCGACACGATCGTGCGGTCGGTAAACGCCACCAGCTTCACGCGAGCGAAATAAGCATCCAGCTCTGCCTCCCTCAAGCCCGCCAGCAGCGTGCGGCCGAGCGATGTGCAATACGCCGGCAACCGGCTTCCGGCATTCAACGCAACCGACAACACGCGCGAGGTCTGCGAGCGGGAGATATAGAGCACTTCATCCTCTTCCAGAACGGCGAGCGAGCAGGATTCGTTGAGCATGCGGCTGAGCTGGTTCAGGCAGGGCTGGGCGGCAATGGCCAGCGGCGTCGACGACAGGTAGGAATAGCCGAGCGAAAGGATTTTCGGTTTCAGGTAGAAGTTGTTTGCTTCCGCATCTGCGTAGCCGAGCTGCTTGAGCGTGTACAGGCACCGCCGCACGGCAGCACGCGGGATTCCGGTTTTGTGGCTGATTTGCGCGATGGTCATCGACCTGCGCTGGTCGCTGAACGCCTTGACGACCGCCAGTCCGCGGGCGAGGGAGGTCATGAAGCTGGGGTCGGTCAGTGCATCGATTTCCTCTGCGATGGTAAGCGGCCGCGTGGCC
>JAIXTG010000209.1 GCA_027484285.1 Oxalobacteraceae bacterium
TACTGGCTGGTCCAACGGGAATTGCGAAAGACCGCGATTGTATCAAAACTTCGTCGTTGTGGCGATGCTCGGCTGCAATTTAATGATTGCGGTCGACGGCAAAGCTTGCCAGCGCCAGCAATGCGGACTTGTGCGGGCCTTCGGGCAATACGGCAATGGCGTCCTTGGCACGAGCGGCAGCGCGCTCGGCTTGCTCGCGGGTGTAGTCAAGCGCGCCCGAGCGGGTGATGGCGGACAGTACTTCGTCGAAGTGAGCCTCGTCGCCGCTGGCGATACAGTTGCGCACGAGTTCACGCTGCTGCGGCGAGCCGTGCTGCATCAGGTAGATCAGCGGAAGGGTCGGTTTGCCTTCCCGCAGGTCGTCGCCGACATTCTTGCCAATATCTTCTGCCTTGCCGGAGTAGTCGAGCACATCATCGATCAGCTGGAAAGCGGTGCCGATCGATCGTCCATATTCTGCGCAGGCGGCGATGCCGCGCTCCGGCGCGCCGGCCACCAGGCTACCGAGCTCGGTCGCAGCCTCGAACAGTTTGGCAGTTTTGGAGCGGATCACCTGAAGATAGCGTTCCTCGGTCACGTCCGGGTCATGCATATTCATCAGCTGCAGCACCTCGCCCTCGGCGATCACATTGGTCGCATCGGCCAGGATCTGCATCACCCGCATGTTCTGTATCGATACCATCATCTGGAATGCGCGCGAGTAGACGAAATCACCGACCAGCACCGAGGCCGCGTTGCCGAACAGGGCGTTGGCAGTCTCCCGGCCGCGGCGCAGTGAGGATTCGTCGACAACGTCGTCATGCAGCAGGGTGGCGGTATGGATGAACTCGACCACTGCCGCCAGCTTGACGTGGTCTTCGCCGCGATAGCCCCAGGCATTGGCGGCAAGCAGGACCAGTGCTGGCCGGATGCGCTTGCCACCGGCGCTGATGATGTACTCGGCAATCTGGCTGACCAGCGGAACATCCGAATGCAGCTGCGAGCGGATCGTGGCATCGACGGCCAGCATATCGTCGGCGATCGCGGACAGGGGGTTGTGCGGTGCAGCGGGCATGGAGGCGAACACGGTGGAGGCGGAGTATGTCAAATCGCGCGATTATACGATGCGTCCCGTGAGCACATGGCATGCGGCGTTCGGAGGCCGGGAGGCTGGACGGTCATGCCGGCCATTGCTCTCCAATCAGGCTTCGCGAGGCGCATTGACGCCGGGTTTTGACCTGCGCGCTAAGTCCATGTATAATTTGAGGTTTTCCCGATTTGGTAACGCTTTTGCGAGGCACGGTCGGGCAAAGCAGTGTCCCGAGGCCGCGAGGTCGCGGGTGAAATCCCGAAAATCAATCGATGAGGTTCCCATGTACGCGGTCATAAAAACCGGTGGCAAGCAATACAAAGTTGCTGCCGGCGAAAAACTTAAAGTAGAACAGATACCGGCAGACATCGGCGCTCAAATCACTCTGGATCAGGTGCTTGCAGTAGGCGCCGGCGAGGCCATCAAGTTTGGCGCGCCACTGGTTCAGGGTGCTACGGTGCTGGCTACGGTAGTGGCGCATGGTCGCCACGACAAGGTGAAAATTTTCAAGATGCGTCGACGCAAGCACTACCAGAAGCGTCAGGGCCATCGCCAGAATTACACCGAACTGCAAATCGTCTCGATCAACGGCTAATCCCGGCGAGACCCACCACCGAATCAGGAGCATCAAATGGCACACAAAAAAGGCGGCGGCACTACGCGCAACGGCCGTGACTCGGAGTCGAAGCGTCTCGGCGTAAAAGTCTACGGCGGCCAGGCCATCAATGCCGGCGGCATCATCGTCCGCCAGCGCGGTACCCGTCTGCATGCAGGCGAGAACGTCGGCATGGGCAAGGACCACACCCTGTTCGCGCTGACCGACGGCACCGTCAAGTTCGCGACCAAGGGCGCAGACAAGCGCCACGTTGTGACCGTGATCCCGGCCTGATAAGCTGGATCAGTCCTGCGAAAAGGCTCTGCCGCAGGCAGGGCCTTTTTCATTTTCCCGAAGCGGCAAATCATGAAATTCATCGACGAGGCAAGAATCGAGGTCGTGGCCGGCAATGGCGGCAACGGCGTTGCGTCGTTTTGCCGTGAAAAATTCCGTCCTTTCGGCGGTCCGGATGGCGGCGACGGCGGCAAGGGCGGAAGCATTTTTGCAATCGCCGACCGCAACATCAATACCCTGGTGGACTATCGCTTTGCCAAGCTGCACCGCGCAAAGCACGGCGAAAACGGGCGCGGTTCCGACTGCTATGGCAAGGGTGCAGATGACATCTACCTGCGCATGCCGGTCGGTACGCTGGTAACTGACCTGAACGATGGCGCAATCATCGCCGACCTGACCGAGCACGGCCAGGTGGCACTGCTGGCGAAGGGCGGCGAAGGCGGCTGGGGAAACATCCACTTCAAATCTTCAACTAACCGCGCACCGCGCCAGAAAACCGACGGCAAGGAAGGCGACCGGCGCGAACTTCACCTCGAACTGAAAGTGCTGGCCGACGTCGGGCTGCTCGGCATGCCGAATGCCGGCAAGTCGACCTTCATCGCGTCGGTATCCAATGCGCGCCCGAAGATCGCCGACTACCCGTTCACTACCCTGCACCCGAACCTGGGTGTCGTGCGCGTCAGTCACGAGAAAAGTTTTGTCATTGCCGACATCCCCGGCCTGATCGAGGGTGCTGCCGATGGCGCGGGCCTCGGCGTGCAGTTCCTGCGCCACCTTCAACGGACCCGACTCCTGTTGCACATCATCGACCTCGCACCTTTCGATGCGAATGTCGATCCGGTGAAGGAGGCAAAGGCCATCGTCAAAGAACTCAAGAAGTACGATGAGTCCCTGTTCGACAAGCCGCGCTGGCTGGTGCTGAACAAGCTTGACATGGTGCCCGACGCGGAGCGCGAGCAGCGCGTGAAGGACTTCATCAAGCGTTTCGGATGGAAAGGCCAGGTGTTCCGCATTTCCGGCCTCACCCGCGAAGGTTGCGACGATCTGGTCAAGGAAATCTACGAATATCTCGCAGTCCAGCGCGAGCAGGAGCAGCGCGAGCAGTCCGGAATTGCTGCCGAAGCGATTGGCATTGCCAGCGTCGACGCCGATGATCCCCGGTTCAAGTCGGCATCCTGAATCTCCCTCCCGGTTAACAAGCACAGCCCGTCCGCATCGCCATGTCATCCGTCATCCAGCAAGCGCAGCGCGTGATCGTCAAGGTCGGTTCTTCCCTTGTTACCAACGAAGGCCGGGGGCTGGATCATGCGGCCATCGCAAAATGGGCAGACCAGATTGCCCAGCTTAGGCGGATGGGCAAGCAGGTGGTCCTTGTCAGCTCGGGCGCGATCGCCGAGGGCATGCAGCGTCTTGGCTTTGACAAGCGACCGACCGGCATCCATGAGCTGCAGGCTTGCGCTGCAGTCGGCCAGATGGGGCTGGCGCAAATCTACGAGACCAGTTTCCGTTCGCACGGGCTGCGCACCGCGCAGGTGCTGCTGACGCACGCTGACCTTGCGGACCGCGAGCGTTACCTGAATGCGCGCTCGACGCTTTTCACGCTGCTGGATCTTGGCGTGATCACGGTGATCAACGAAAACGACACCGTTGTCACCGATGAGATCAAGTTCGGCGACAACGACACCCTCGGTGCGCTGGTCGCCAACCTGATTGAGGCAGACGCGCTGATCATCCTGACCGACCAGCGCGGGCTGTACACCGCCGATCCGCGCAAGGACCCGAGTGCCGAGTTCGTGCACGAAGCCGCAGCAGGCGATCCGCGGCTGGAGGCGATGGCCGGCGGCGCCGGCACCGGTATTGGCAGTGGTGGCATGCTGACCAAGATCCTCGCAGCGCGGCGTGCGGCCAAGTCGGGTGCACACACCGTCATTGCATGGGGGCGGGAAGAGCAGGTGCTGGTGCGGCTGGCTCAGGGCGAGGCAATCGGCACGCAACTCTCCGCACAGACCGCGCGCCTGACCGCGCGCAAGCAGTGGATGGCTGATCACCTGAAGACGGCAGGCAGGCTAGTGCTCGATAACGGGGCAGTGCAGAAGCTGAGCGCCGAAGGCAAGTCGCTGCTCCCAATCGGTGTCGTCGAGGTCGGCGGCGAATTCGGACGGGGCGACGTGGTGACCTGTGTCGATGGATCAGGCCGTGCAATCGCACGCGGCATCACCAATTACGCAAGCACGGAAGTGCGGCGCATCCTGCGCAAGCCTTCGTCGGAAATTGCGGCCATCCTGGGCTACGTGGAAGAGGAAGAACTGATCCACCGCGACAACCTGGTCTTGCTGTAGCCGGCTGCCCGATGCCGAACGCCCTCGGTCAAGGCTGTTCGGCGCGGACAACAACGACCGGAGGCGTGTCGCCTGCGGATTGCGCGGCAGCCAGCGGCGCTTTGGGCGTGCCGCGCGGCCTGCGCGCATGAGCCTGAGCAGGCCGGTTAATGAAGCGCGACAGTTCCTGCAGCGCCTTCATGTAGACATCCCGCTTGAACTCGATCACCACATCCATCGGCACCCAGTAGTCGTGCCAGCGCCATGCGTCGAATTCCGGATGCTCCGATACGCGCAGATTCACGTCGCAATCCCGGCCGACCATCCGCAACAGGAACCAGATCTGCTTCTGGCCGCGATAGTGGCCGCGTACCTCGCGCTTGATGAAATGATCGGGAACGTCATAGCGCAACCAGTCGCGCGTGCGGCCAATGATCTTCACATGCTCCGCGCGCAGCCCGACTTCTTCCTCGAGCTCGCGATACATCGCCTGCTCGGGGGTTTCGCCATGCTTGATCCCGCCTTGCGGGAATTGCCACGAATGTTCTCGCACCCGCTTGCCCCACCAGACTTCGTTCTGATGGTTCAGGAGGATGATGCCGACGTTCGGGCGATAGCCTTCACGGTCCAGCATGATGCACCTCGATCCTTGTGCGTCCGGCCGCGCGACCGCGAGCTGCAATCGGCGTGGCACGCATGCGGTGCCCGCCATTGAGAAGATGCTGCGGTTCGCGGGCGCCGGCTCGCGAATACTTTAAAATTGGGTTTGATTATAACCCTCTATTTTTCAAAAAATTTTTCCTCCATGCGCGCCTCCCGATTTTTTGTTTCCACCCTCAAAGAAGCCCCGTCCGACGCCGAGATCGTCAGCCACAAGCTGATGCTGCGCGCCGGGATGATCAGGCGCCTTGGTTCGGGCATCTACAACTACATGCCCATGGGCCTGCGCGTGATCCGCAAAGTGGAGAACATCGTTCGGCAGGAGATGGACCGGGCCGGTGCCATCGAACTCCTGATGCCGTTGGTCCAGCCGGCCGAGCTTTGGCAGGAGACTGGCCGCTGGGACAAAATGGGCCCGGAGCTGTTGCGTCTCCAGGATCGCCACGGCCGGGACTTTGCACTCCAGCCGACGTCCGAAGAGGTGGTGACCGACATCGCCCGCAGTGAAATCAGGTCGTACCGCCAGCTGCCGGTGAACTTTTATCACATCCAGACCAAGTTCCGCGATGAGCGCCGCCCCCGCTTCGGCCTGATGCGCGGCCGCGAGTTCACGATGAAGGATGCGTACTCGTTTGACCGCAACGTCGAAGGGCTTGAGCGCTCCTACCAGCTGATGGTCGATGCCTACAATCGCATCTTCACCCGTTTCGGCCTGAAATTCCGCGCGGTGGCTGCCGACAACGGCGCGATCGGCGGTTCCGGTTCACAAGAATTCCACGTAATCGCCGATACCGGCGAGGATGCGCTGGTCTATTGCCCGACTTCCGACTACGCAGCCAACATTGAGGCAGCCGAGGCGCTCGCACCTGCTGCGCCGCGCGCAGCGGCCGTGAAGCCCTTGTCCAAGGCGCCGACCCCGGGCAAAGAGCGTTGCGCTGATGTCGCCACGCTGCTGGGCCTTCCGCTGACGCAGACAGTGAAGTCCATCGTCCTGTCTGTCGAGAGGGACGAAGGTGCGCGCGAAATCTGGCTGCTGCTGCTGCGCGGCGACCACGAGCTCAACGAAGTCAAGGCTGGCAAGCTGCCGGGCATTGGCCCGTTCCGCTTTGCCAGCGACGCAGAAATCGTCGAGCACTTCGGATGCAAGCCCGGTTACCTCGGCCCGATCGCTACGGCAAAGCCGGTGACGATCGTGGCGGATCGCAGCGTGGCTGCAATGAGCGACTTCGTTTGCGGCGCGAATGAAGAGGGTTTCCACTACACCGGTGCCAACTGGGGGCGCGACCTGCCCGAGCCCATGGTGGCCGACATCCGCAATGTGGTCGCCGGCGATCCTTCTCCGGATGGCAAGGGCGTGCTCGAGATACAGCGCGGTATCGAAGTCGGGCATGTATTCCAGCTGGGTACCCGATACTCGGAAGACATGAAGGCGACTTATCTCGATGAAAAAGGACAGCCGCAGCTGATGCAGATGGGGTGCTACGGCATTGGCATCACACGCATTCTTGGTGCCGCAATCGAGCAGAACTATGACGAGCGCGGCATTATCTGGCCTGCGTCGATCGCGCCTTTCGAAGTCGTGCTCTGCCCGATGGGTTACGACCGGAGCGCCTCTGTAAAGGAGGCGACCGACGCGCTGTATGAGTCACTGCAGGCAGCCGGTGTCGATGTCGTCCTCGACGACCGAGGCGAGCGCCCGGGCGCGATGTTCGCCGACTGGGAACTGATTGGTGTCCCGCATCGGGTCGTCATCGGCGAGCGTGGCCTGAAGGACGGCATGCTCGAATATCAGGGGCGGCGCGACGAAGCGGCGACGACAGTGCCGCGCGATGGCATGCAAGCCTTCCTGCAGGCGAAGCTGGCTGCCTGACGACGATGGCAGGTGCGCCGCGGCCCCCGCGTTCGCGCCTGCACCTGCTGGCGCTCGTGTTCGGCGCACTCGTGCCGCCGGCGTTCGCCGGCAACCAGAAGGAAGAAGCTCTTGCGGACTCAGTTCGCGTGGCCCTGTCGCGCGCGATAACTGATCCCCGTCCGCCGCAGCTGAGCTTCGCCGGAGAGGCTGATCGACAGGAATGGGAGCGCTGGTTCGGTGCCATGTCGACCCGCTTGCAGCGCAGGATGCCGGATGCCATGGTGCGCAGCGAATTCCTTCAGACGGTCTGGTACGAGTCGCGTCGCGCGGGCCTCGAGCCGGCGTTGGTGCTTGGGCTGATCCAGGTCGAGTCTGGCTTTCGAAAATATGCGATCTCGAGGGTCGGTGCGCGCGGCTACATGCAGGTCATGCCGTTCTGGACCCGAGTGATCGGGGACGGGCAGCCATCAAAGCTGTTCCAGATGCAGTCCAACCTGCGTTACGGCTGCGCGATACTTCGCATGTACATTGATCTGGAGAGGGGAAACCTCTTTCTTGCCCTCGGCCGTTACAACGGCAGCCGCGGAAGGCCAGAGTATCCAAATGCAGTACTGGCCGCGTGGAAGCGCTGGCAGCACTGAACGGCTGCGCAAACAAAAACGCCCGCATCATTGCGGGCGTTTTTGTTCGGCTCCTGAAGCTTATTTCAAGTGGCCAGAGATGAGCTTGGTCATCTCGAACATGGAGACGGTCTTCTTGCCACCGAAGACGGCTTTCAGCTTGTCGTCTGCATTGATGTTGCGCTTGTTGACTGCGTCCTGCAGCTTGTTCTTCTTGATGTAGTCCCAGACCTTCTTGGTCACGTCGGTACGCGGCATCGGCGTTGCGCCGATCACTGCGGCGAGTTCCGACGACGGGGTCATGGGCTTCATGAACGCTGCATTCGGCTTGCGTGCAGTTTTGACCTTTTTCGCAGGTGCCTTCTTGGCTGCAGCCTTTTTAGCAGGGGCTTTCTTGGCGACGGCTTTCTTTGCTACCGGCTTCTTTGCAGCGACAGTTTTCGCGGCGGACTTCTTGGCTGCAGGCTTTTTGGCGACGACCTTCTTGGCCGGTGCCTTCTTTGCTGCGGTCTTCTTCACTGCTGCCTTTTTTGCTGCGGGTTTCTTCGCGGCCGGCGTCTTCTTAGCTGCCGCTTTCTTGGCTGTAGCCATTGTTGAACCTCCTATGCTGTCATGGTGAAAAATTGCGCCAATTCACGCACCGCCAATAGTCTTAGGGTTTTGTTTGTGATGCAAGTGTTTTTTAGCAGTTTTCCTTGCTTTTTCCCTCTGGAGCAGGGCCAAAAACAGGCGCGGTGATCGAGTCTTGCGGAGGATGCGAACGGGTGCAGGGACAGGCACCGGTAGGCGGTGCCGCGGGGTGCCGAAGTCCGGGTGGGGCAGAGAGTGGCCCGAGCAAGGCCGGGAGGAGGGGGTGAGAGAGGGCGGGACGAAGTGCCGCCCAGGTGCTCAGGCGGGGATCAGCGCAGGCCGGGCATCATGCCCTTCATCCCGCGCATCATCTTCATCAAGCCGCCGCCTTTTAGCTTTTTCATCATTGACTGCATCTGGTCGAACTGGGCAAGCATTCGGTTCACTTCCTGCACCTGTACGCCGGCGCCGGTGGCGATGCGGCGCTTGCGGGACGCCTTGATCAGGTCGGGCTTGGCGCGCTCCTGCGGAGTCATCGCATTGATGATGCCCTCCATGCGACGCACCTGCTTTTCAGCCTGGTCCATGTTGGTGCCATTGGCCGCCTGCTGCAGTTGCGCGGGCAACTTGTCCATGAGTCCGGACAGGCCGCCCATTTTTTTCATTTGCGAAAGCTGTGCTTTGAAGTCGTTCAGGTCAAATTTCCCCCCGCCCTTGATTTTCTGCGCCAGCTCCTCGGCAGCGGCGATGTCGACGCCTTTGCGCGCCTCCTCGACCAGCGCGACGATGTCGCCCATGCCGAGGATGCGGTTCGCCATGCGCGCCGGGTCGAAGGCCTCGAGCCCATCGAGCTTTTCGGCAACGCCGGCAAACTTGATCGGCTTGCCCGTCACATGCCGGACCGACAACGCTGCGCCACCGCGCGCATCACCATCCAGCTTGGTGAGGACCACGCCGGTCAGCGGCAGCGCATCGTTGAATGCGCGGGCGGTGTTGATGGCGTCCTGTCCCAGCATCGCATCCACCACGAACAGTGTCTCAATGGGCTTGACCGCCGAGTGCAGCGCGCTGATTTCCTGCATCATCGCCTCGTCAATGCCGAGCCGTCCTGCAGTATCAATCAGCAGCACATCGTGATGGTGGCGACGCGCCCAGTCGACTGCAGCCAGCGCGATGTCCACCGGCTTTTGAGAAGGTTCGGACGGGAAGAAATCCGCGCCGACCTGGGTGGACACCGTCTGCAGCTGGCCAATCGCGGCCGGCCGGTAGACGTCGGTTGAGACAGTGAGTACTTTTTTCTTCTTCTGCTCGCGCAGATATTTCGCCAGCTTGCCGGTCGTTGTGGTCTTGCCGGCGCCCTGCAGGCCGGCCATCAGGATGATTGCAGGCGGCTGCGTGGCGAAAGAAAGTTGCGACGCTTCCTGCCCGAGGTCAGCCCCCATCAACCGGGCCAGCTCGTCATGAACCACGCCGACCAGCGCCTGACCTGGGGTCAGCGAGCCAATCACTCCCTCGCCGAGCGCCTTTTCCTTCACCCGCGCGATGAACTCGCGAACTGCCGGCAGGGCGACATCGGCCTCGAGCAGTGCGAGCCTGACCTCGCGCAGCATGTCGGCGGTGTTCGACTCGGTGAGTCGCGCTTCGCCGCGCATGGTTTTGACAACTTTGGAGAGGCGTTGGGTGAGGTTATTGAGCATCGGTTTGCTTGGTTTCAGGCCGGAAGCGCAGCGCACGACACAGGGACGGCACAGGGGCGGCGCAGGAGAGAATACGGTCATGCATTCTACCGCAGGCCCGACCATGGACGCCGGTCCCCCTGCGGGGCTGGTGTACACTTGCCTGATGCAACTGCTCACCATTCATGCTGCCGGCCTGCTGTACGTCATCTGTTCGCTGCTGCCCGAGCAGCGCCGCCGCGTGGTCGCTGCCGGAACGGCACTGGCGTGGCTGTTGCACGGCATGTCGCTGGCGCATATCGTGATCGCGCCCGATTTCCTCCGTCTTGGCTTTGCCGCCATGTTGTCCGCCGCGCTCTGGCTTTCCGTGGCTGCCTACTGGGCGGAGAACCTCAATCTGGCGGTCGACGGGTTGCGTCGGCTGGTATTGCCGGCCGCAGCGATTGCCATCGTCCTGCCCGTCCTTTTCCCCGGTACGCTGATCCCGCTCGAGGGGCGATCGCCGTTGTTCTCATGGCATATCGCGCTCTCCACGCTGGCGTACGGATCCCTCACGATTGCCGCTTTTCATGCCGTCCTGATGGCCATGCAGGAGTCCCGGCTGCACTCTCTGGCAGCCACCGCCACCCGCCGCAGCTGGTTCGCGCTGGCAGTTGATCGCCTGCCAGCGCTGCTGACCATGGAGCGGCTTCTGTTCCGCATGATCGGTATCGGATTTGCACTGCTGACGCTCACCGTGCTGTCTGGCATCTTCTTTTCGGAGGAGTTGTTCGGCAAAGCATTCCGGCTCGAGCACAAGACGGTCTTTACCCTGATGTCCTGGGGGTTGTTCGGCGCATTACTGGCGGGGCGCTACTGGCGGGGCTGGCGCGGCAAAACTGCCCTGTCCTTCACTCTGATCGGCTTCACCACGCTGCTGCTCGCCTACGTCGGTAGCCGCTTCGTGATGGAAGTGGTGCTTCACCGGGCGGCTGCATGAAATACCTGTTGTGGGCAGCACTGCTTTACCTGGCGTGGCGCTGGTTCCAGGCCAGCCAGCGCAGGGGCCGCTCGACCGACGCCGAGCCTCCAGAAGCTTCTGATCCCGGGCCAGCCTCAGGCAGTGCCGAGCGCATGGTCCGCTGCAGCCATTGCGGCATTTACTTGCCCGCGTCCGAGGCGCTGGCAGCAGCCGGCTCCTTGCACTACTGCAGTGAATCCCATCGCGACTTGCATCAGACTCAACGCACAGATTCGCCTCATTCTCGGTAGGCATCCGCTTTCATCCGCCGCTCTGTTGCATCCGGCATGAAACGGTTTTCTCCAGTCCCGCAGATAAAGTAGGCTGGCGAGTTTTCCGTTTCCCCGCTTTTTATTTCCATCATGCCGACCGATCCGGCCTTCGCGCTCCCCACCGAGCCCGGCTTTCGACTGCTTGGTGAGTCGGCGGCCATCCGCTCGGTGCGTGATCAGATTGCCCGCATCGCATGCAGCGATGCGCCGATAGCGATTCATGGCGAGTCGGGCAGCGGCAAGGAACTTGCCGCGCGCGACCTGCACCAGCATAGCCGGCGCGCCGTCCACCCGTTCATTGCGGTCAATTGTGGCGCCATTCCCGAAGCACTGATGGAGTCCGAGTTCTTCGGCCATCGGCGTGGCGCGTTTACCGGCGCTTATGAAGAGCGCGGCGGTTTTTTCGAGGCCGCTCACCGCGGCACGCTGTTCCTCGACGAAGTGGCCGAACTGCCGCCGGCAATGCAGGTCAAGCTGCTGCGTGCGATTCAGGAGCGGCGGGTGCGCAAGCTCGGGGGGCAGCGCGAGGAGGCAGTCGATGTGCGGATCATCTCGGCCACCAATCGGGATTTGGCCGAGGCGGTGCGGTGCGGCGAGTTTCGACAGGATTTGTATTACCGGCTGCAGGTAATCGAATTGCGGCTGCCTGCCCTGCGCGAGCGGCGTGATGATATTGCGCTGCTGGCCCGGGCCATCCTGACCCGGCTGGCAGGCGAGAGTGCGCCGCAACTGGCTCCCGAGGCGCTTCAGCGGCTGTGCGCGCATGATTTTCCGGGCAATGTACGCGAGCTCGAAAATATCCTCGAGCGTGCACTCGCGCTGGCCACCGGCGCCGAATTGCAGCCTGAGGACTTGCTGCTGGAGGCGATTGCGGCGGCCGGGCAGCGGGATCCGGCCTCGCCCCTGGCTGATGGGGAGGGCATGCCTGCCCGGCCGCCGGCGCTGCCTTTATCGCTGCCAGCGCATCTGCGGGAGATCGAGAGCGCACTGCTGGTGCGCGCATTGCGGCAGTCCCGCTTCAACCGCAGCCGTGCTGCGGCGCTTCTTGGGATAAGCTTGCGCCAATTGCGTTATCGGCTACAGCGCCTCGCCCTTCATGACATTGATTGACTCCCCGTTCCTGATCGGGCCCGACGGCTGGTGCTGCCGAATGCCGCGCGGAGACTGCCCGAATTTTGACGCGCGACCGGAAGGCGCTGACATCAGCCTGCTTGTGGTTCACAACATCAGCCTGCCGCCGGGAGAATTCGGCAGCCAGCACATCGAAGACCTGTTTGCAAACCGGCTCGATTGCGATGCGCATCCGTATTTCGACCAGTTGCGCAGCCTGCGTGTATCCGCGCATTTCCTGATCCGCCGCGACGGAACGGCGCTGCAGTTTGTGTCCACGCTGGATCGGGCATGGCATGCCGGCCTGTCGAGCTTCAGCGGACGCGAGCGCTGCAACGATTTTTCGGTCGGCATCGAACTCGAAGGCACCGATGCCAGCGAATTTTGCGATGCGCAATATCGGACACTGGCGGCGCTGACCGCGGCGCTGCGCGCACGCCATCCGATCACCGATGTGCGGGGACATGAGCACATTGCGCCGGGTCGCAAGACCGATCCGGGCCCTTATTTCGACTGGCCGCGATTTCGTGCCGAACTTGCTGCGCTGCAAAATCCTGCGAATCCGGAGGGTGGGGCAGGCATGGGCGCGCTAAGTTTCCCCATATAAAAATCGGTTGCAAGATGCTCAAGCGGGCACTAGAATTAGTGCTCGTCGACGCTGCATCTACTAGATATAGTGTTCGTTCGATCCAATTGATCTGACCAAGCACCACAAGTGCACAAGCATTATTCGGAGGATTCCGAGGGAATGTCGGGCTTGGCCAGGGCCCATCGGCAACAAACAAGCTTCAGTTCGTGCCCCGCAAAGACGCGGGAGGCGCGCCAGCTGTGAAGTCATTAGCAACAGCCGGGATCAAAGCCGGCGTTTCGAACAACAGGACGCAGGCCGTCCACCGTTTCAGTTTTCAGGAGGCGCAGTGCAGACCACTCAGGAAATTTCAGGCAAGTCCCACCAAGACTATGCGCCGGCAGCACCGACCCTGTCGGCTTCGTCGTCGGGATCCGCCGTCACGTATGCCGACCACAAAATCATCCGGCGCAATGGCGCAGTGGTTGGCTTCGAGCCCTCCAAGATTTCTATCGCAATGACCAAGGCCTTCCTCGCCGTTAACGGCGGGCAGGGCGCTGCATCGGCACGCGTACGCGAACTGGTCGAGCAGCTGACGCAGATGGTAGTCACGGCATTGATCCGCCGGCAGCCTGCCGGTGGCACTTTCCACATCGAAGATGTGCAGGACCAGGTTGAGCTGGCACTGATGCGTTCCGGCGAGCACGACGTGGCCCGCGCCTACGTGCTCTATCGCGCCAAGCGCATGGAAGAACGCGCCCAGCAGCAGGCCGCCCGCCCCGAAGCGGCGGCCGAGCACAGGATTCATATCAGTGTCGACGGTCAGCGAGTGCCGCTCGACCAGGAAAAGCTGCGCAAGATGGTGATCTCGGCCTGCATCGGCCTTGAGAAGCATGTGGATGCGGAAGCCATCCTGCATGAGACCGTGCGCAACCTGTACGACGGCGTGCCGGTCGAGGAGCTGTACAAGTCCATGATTCTGGCAGCTCGCGCGCTGATGGAAAAAGACCCGGCCTACAGCCAGGTCACCGCACGCCTCCTGATGCACACCATTCGCAAGGAGGTGTTCGGCCAGGAGGTCGCGCAGGCCGACGCGAAAGAGCACTACATCGATTACTTCCCGAAATTCATCAAGAAGGGCATTGCTGCCGATCTTCTGGATGACAAGCTTTCCCAGTTCGATCTCGCCCGCCTGGCCAATGCGCTGGTGCCGGAGCGCGACCTGCAGTTCGGCTACCTCGGCCTGCAGACCCTGTATGACCGCTACTTCCTGCACATCCAGGGCACCCGGATCGAGATGCCGCAGGCGTTCTATATGCGGGTCGCAATGGGCCTGGCGCTGAACGAGATCGACCGCGAGGCGCGTGCGATCGAGTTCTACAACCTGCTGTCGACCTTCGATTTCATGAGCTCGACTCCGACCCTGTTCAACTCGGGCACCCAGCGCTCCCAGCTGTCTTCCTGCTACCTCACGACGGTGTCGGATGACCTCGACGGCATCTACGAGGCGATCAAGGAAAATGCGCTGCTGGCCAAGTTTGCCGGCGGTCTCGGCAACGACTGGACCCCGGTGCGCGCGCTGGGCGCCCACATCAAGGGTACCAATGGCAAGTCACAGGGCGTGGTGCCGTTCCTGAAGGTGGTCAACGACACCGCGGTCGCGGTCAACCAGGGCGGCAAGCGCAAGGGCGCGGTCTGCGCCTACCTCGAGACCTGGCACATGGACATCGAGGAATTCCTCGACCTGCGCAAGAACACCGGCGACGACCGCCGCCGCACGCACGACATGAACACCGCGAACTGGATTCCGGATCTGTTCATGAAGCGCGTGATGGAAAAAGGTGACTGGACCCTGTTCTCGCCGTCAGACGTCCCTGACCTGCACGACCTGTACGGGAAGAAGTTCGAGGAGGCTTACCTGCGCTACGAGGCAAAGACGGCGTCCGGCGAGCTGAAGCTTTTCAAGAAGGTCGCGGCACTCGATTTGTGGCGCAAGATGCTGTCGATGCTGTTCGAGACCGGCCATCCCTGGATCACCTTCAAGGATCCGTGCAACGTGCGCTCGCCTCAGCAGCATGTCGGCGTCGTCCACAGTTCCAACCTGTGCACCGAGATCACGCTGAATACCAATGATTCCGAGATCGCGGTCTGCAACCTTGGTTCGGTGAACCTGCCGGCCCACATGAAGGATGGCAAGCTCGACCACGACAAGCTGCAGAAGACCATCAAGACCGCGATGCGGATGCTGGATAACGTGATCGACATCAATTACTACGCGGTCAAGAAGGCGCGTGACGCCAACCTGCGGCACCGCCCGGTCGGCATGGGCATCATGGGCTTCCAGGATTGCCTGCACATGATGCGCCTGCCCTACGCGTCGAAAGAGGCGGTCGAGTTTGCCGACCGTTCGATGGAAGCGGTCTGCTATTACGCGTACCAGGCCTCGAGCGAACTGGCCGAGGAGCGTGGCACCTACAGCTCCTACCGCGGCTCGCTGTGGGACCGCGGCATCCTGCCGCAGGACTCGCTCAAGCTGCTGGCCGAAGAGCGGGGCGGCTACCTCGAGGTCGACACTTCCGAGTCCATGGACTGGCCGACGCTGCGCGAGCGCATCAAGCGGTATGGCATGCGCAACTCGAACTGCGTTGCGATCGCGCCGACCGCCACCATCTCGAACATCATCGGGGTGTCGGCGTGCATCGAGCCGACCTATCAGAACCTGTACGTGAAGTCGAACCTGTCGGGCGAATTCACCGAGATCAACGAGCATCTGGTGCGCGACCTGAAAGCCCGCGGCCTGTGGGATGAAGTAATGGTCGCCGACCTGAAGTATTTCGACGGCAGCCTGGCGCGCATCGACCGCATTCCGCAGGACCTGCGCGAGCTGTACGCGACTGCGTTCGAGGTCGACCCGAGCTGGCTGGTGGAGGCGGCGTCGCGCCGGCAGAAGTGGATCGACCAGGCACAGTCGCTGAACATCTATATGGCGGGCGCTTCCGGCAAGAAGCTTGACGAGACCTACAAGCTGGCCTGGCTGCGCGGCTTGAAAACCACGTATTATCTGCGCACCATCGGAGCCACCCATGCAGAAAAGTCGACCACCAAGGCCGGCGCACTGAATGCGGTATCTTCGGACATGCCGGCGATTGCCGCCGCCGCAGCAACGGCGCCGGCGCCGGTTGCAGCCGGCACGGCAGTCGCTGAAGGCGCTGCCTGCTACCTGCGCCCCGGCGACCCCGGCTTCGAGGAGTGCGAGGCCTGCCAGTAAAAATGCATCAGCGGGCCGGTCAGTGTCAGACAGACGTCGATCAAGCCGGTCCGCGATCAAATAATTATCCTTACCCACACACGCAATAAAGGATTCGAACATGCTCTCCTGGGATGATCAACCCGCCGCCGTACCGCGCGCCGCCCAACCGCAACTGCAGCCCGTGATGCCGACGCAGCAATTTGCGACCCTCGCAGACACTGCGCTCGATCCGGGCATCCTGGCCCGCCCCGAGCCCAAGTCGGATGCCAGCGCGCGCGTGAAGGCAGTCGACAAGCGCATCATCAACGGGACAACCGACGTCAACCAGCTCGTGCCTTTCAAGTACAAATGGGCGTGGGACAAGTATCTGGCCGGCTGCGCAAACCATTGGATGCCGCAGGAAATCAACATGCAGCGCGACATCGAGCTGTGGAAGAATCCGAACGGCCTGTCGGAGGACGAGCGCCGCCTGGTCAAGCGCAACCTCGGCTTCTTCGTGACGGCCGACTCGCTCGCGGCCAACAACATCGTGCTTGGCACCTACCGCTTCATCACTGCTCCCGAGTGCCGACAGTACTTGCTGAGGCAGGCGTTCGAGGAGGCGATCCACACGCACGCATACCAGTACATCGTTGAGTCGCTGGGCCTGGACGAGGGCGAGATCTTCAACGCCTACCATGAGATCCCGTCGATCCGCGACAAGGACGACTTCCTGATCCCGTTCATCGATACCCTGACCAACCCGTCATTCCAGACCGGCACGGTGGAGACCGACCAGCAGTTGCTGAAATCGCTGATCGTGTTCGCTTGCCTGATGGAGGGCCTGTTCTTCTATGTCGGCTTCACGCAGATCCTCGCGCTTGGCCGTCAGAACAAGATGATGGGCGCGGCAGAGCAGTACCAGTACATCCTGCGCGACGAATCCATGCACTGCAATTTCGGGATCGATCTGATCAACACAATCAAGCTGGAGAACCCCCATCTGTGGACGCCAGCGTTCAAAGATGAGATAAAAGCGTTGTTTTTGCAGGCCGTGGAGTTGGAATATCGCTACGCTGAGGATACAATGCCGCGTGGCGTGCTCGGCCTGAACGCGACAATGTTCAAAGGCTACCTGCGATTCATCGCGAATCGCCGCGCACAACAGATCGGTCTTGAGCCGCTGTTCGAGCAGGAAGAGAATCCCTTCCCGTGGATGAGCGAGATGATCGATCTGAAGAAGGAACGCAACTTCTTCGAGACGCGGGTCATCGAGTACCAGACCGGTGGTGCACTGAACTGGGAGTGATGTGCCGCAGCGGGTATGAAGCCTGTACCCGCCGCCCGATTTTTTTCAGGTCGCCGAGAGTCGGCGACCGATGCAGAGAAGCTCCAAAAGAGGAAAGGCAGCAGCTGTACCTGATGGACAGTACACGACCTAACCCGACTTTTTTGACTGCGCAGCGTAGCCCGCTCATGGCGGGCAAGGACGCGCATTCTTCGAAAAAAGAGTTGGTCTCTCTGCAAGCGCATTCCGACGCCGGCTTTATTGCCGGCGTTTTTTTTGACTAAGCATCAGGCGTTGTGCCTGCCTGTTCGCCCCTTGCCGCCGCCCTCTGGCCGGTTTTGGCCGGGGCAAACGGAGCCGGAGGCCCGGGCGGTCGCTGCTTTGCCGCGGCTTGCTCCCGCAGTCCTGCGAGCGCAGTGGCACGCGGGCTGATGCATGTCGAATAGGCTGAAGTGCTGCATCGACGAGGAGATGCAGCAGTTCAGCTGGTGCCGTATTCATTAGCGCAAACAGGCATCTGTTGCTTGCGCCGATGAATAATCCGCCCCGGAGGCTTCCGGGTCGGGTTCCTAACTTGTACCCGAGTGATCCTGATCACGTGAAGGAGATAGCAATGGCAACAGCGAAGAAGAAGGTCGCGGCGAAGAAGAAGCCGGCGGCAGCGAAAAAGCCGGCAGCCAAGCCGGCGGCTAAGAAAGTCGTCGCCAAGAAGGCAGCGGCCAAGAAGCCGGTAGCGAAGAAGGCAGCGGCCAAGAAGCCGGCAGCCAAGAAGGCAGCGGCCAAGAAGCCGGTAGCGAAGAAGGCAGCGGCCAAGAAGCCGGCAGCCAAGAAGGTAGCAGCCAAGAAGACTGCAGCTAAAAAGCCGGCAGCCAAGAAGGTAGCGGCCAAGAAGACTGCAGCTAAAAAGCCGGCAGGCAAGAAGGTAGCAGCCAAGAAGACTGCAGCTAAAAAGCCGGCAGCCAAGAAAGCCGCTGCCAAGAAGCCGGTAGCCAAAAAGGCCGCTGCTACGAAGGCAGCGCCGAAAAAGGCTGCTGCAAAAAAAAAGTCGGTAGCTAAGAAGCCTGCCGCTGCTCCGGCTACGGCTGTCAAGACCGTGCTGAGCCCGGCAGCTGCCTGGCCGTTTCCGACCGGCGCGCGTCCGTAAGGTGCCGGTTTGGCCGCCTGAAAGCTTTCAGGCACAATCACCGCTGCATGCCACCCGGCTGCAGCGGTTTTTTTTGCCGTCCCCGACTATCGCCGAGCCGTGATCCATTCGATCTTCAACCTCATCATTGACACCGTCGCAACCATACTTGCGGGACTGCTGCTGTTCCGTTTCTGGATGCAGGCGGTACGCGTCCGGCCACCATTTTCGCTGGGCCAGTTCATTTTCAAGCTGACCGACTGGCTGGTGATGCCCTTGCGCCGGCTGCTGCCCGGTACCGGCGGCTACGACTGGGCCAGCCTGGTTGGTGCGGTGCTGGTGATCCTGGCGTCAATGGCGATACAGCTGGGTGTGCGATCTGCGTTCGCGATCGAGCCATGGCTGCTGCTGTCCCTGTTGTCGCTGGTGCATGCAATCGCCTACGGCTTCATCGGCCTGATCATCGTGGAGGTGATATTGAGTTGGGTGAATCCGCACGCGCCGATTGCGCCGACCGTGCGTGCGTTGTGTGAGCCGGTGCTCCGCCCGTTCCGACGCATACTGCCGGCCATCGCCGGCATCGACCTGTCACCTATCCTGGCCTTCCTTGCCCTTCGGATCTTGGTGTTCGTCGCTGAAACTCTGGTCTACAGCGCGTACTGAATTCCCGCTGACGGGCCTGCCCCGAATCAGAAGCGGTAGCCGAAGGCCTGCTGGAAGCGCTGCTCGATCTCGTCCAGCGAAGGCGCATGGTTCTGGCCACCCTGGCTTTCGATTTTGATTGCGCCCATGAGCGAGGCGAGGCGTCCGATGGTCATCCAGTCCATCTCGCGCGTCAGCCCGAACAGCATGCCTGCGCGGAATGCGTCGCCACAGCCGGTCGGGTCGACGACCTGATTGACCTTAACTACCGGAATGTCGAGCTTGCCGTCCGCAGTAAAGATTTCGGCTCCCTGTTCGCCGCGGGTGACCACCAGCGCGGACACCCGGTCCGAGATTTCCTGCAGGCTCAGGCCGGTACGTTCGGTCAGCAGTTCTGCTTCGTAATCGTTGACTGCAACGTAAGTCGCCATGTCGATGAACTGGGTCAGCTCGGCGCCGCTGAACATCGGGAGGCCCTGGCCCGGATCGAAGATGAACGGGATGCCCAGCGCAGCGCAGTCGCGCGCATGTTCAATCATGCCGTCGCGGCCATCCGGCGCGATGATGGCCAGCTTGACCTCGCCGGCCTCCTTGACCTTGTTGTGATGCGAGCTGGACATCGCGCCCGGGTGGAAGGCGGTGATCTGGTTGTTGTCGGCATCGGTCGTGATGAAAGCCTGCGCGGTGTACGCGTCTTCGTACGAGCGGATGCAGCGGGTGCTGATGCCCTGCGCCTGCAGCCGCTCCACGTAGGGCGCGCCGTCCTGGCCGAGCGTCGCCATGATCAGGGGGTCGCCGCCCAGCAGCTTCAGGTTGTAGGCGATGTTGCCCGCGCAGCCGCCATATTCGCGCCGGATGCCCGGCACCAGAAAGGCGACATTGATCTTGTGCAGCTGGTCCGCCAGCAGCGCTTCGGAAAAGCGGCCGTGGAAAGACATGATGGTGTCGAATGCGAGCGAGCCGCAGATTAGGGAAGTCATCGGATGGGCGGGTCAGTGATGGAAAATGGTGATCTCGAAGCCGGCCGGCGGCTCGCCGGACAGTTCAAATGGAAGGCGGATCTCGCGCTCCGAGCGCGACGGCATGCCGGACTGGATTTCATCCGGTTTTGCATACTGGTTCGGCAGGAAGGCGCGCCGGACCAGCAGTCCACCTTCGGCATTTTTGAGTTGTAGGTCGATCGACGGCCACGCCTGAACAGTGTCGCCCTGGTTACGCAGCAGTACCACCAGCATGTAGCGTCCTGCTTCGGCGCTAATCGCATCCAGCTGGCTTGAGGCCAGCGACAGCCGATCGATTTCCATTGGCAACCGGATCCTGCAGTCGAGCTGCTTGCAGGCCGCTCGCAGGTACGGGGCAATCTGCGGCGAGCGTGCCGCGATGTCATGACGGAAGTAGTACACCAGCTGGGCGGCCAGTGCGAGCAGCAGCAGCGGGATGGCGAACCACAACAGCACCTTCCACGCGCGGGCATGGCGACGGCGCTGCCGTCCCTGCTGCACGAACGCCGGTTCCCCATCGGGCGATGGCCGGGGGCCGGGCTGTCCGTTGAGGCTGCTTTCTTCTTCGTCCTCGTCGGGGCCAAACTCGGATTGCGGCGTTGCCGGCGGTTCAGTCCATGGCTTGCTCTGCAGGTCGGCAATGGCGCGCGAGAGTGCGTCCAGTTCTTCCTGCATGGTTGATTGCGACGCCGTCGCCGGCGCGCCGCCCCCGGGGCCGAAGTCGAGCAGCGTCATCCGGTCCGACAAGTCTTCTCGCACCGGGGCCGGCAGGGCCGGTTCGTCTCCGTCGCGGTATTCGAATACGGTATCGATGCCGTTGAAAATTTCGCGGCAGGCGCCGCAGCGCACCTTGCCCGCCCGCAGTTCAAGCTGCGCCATCGTGACCCGGAAGCGGGTCTGGCAGTGCGGGCAGCAGGTGGCGAGCTGTTCCATGTCAGGCACCCAGCCTGCCAGCGAGCGCGACCCAGCCGTCGCGCTCGGCCCAGACCGACAGCCGGATGCGCGGCGCATAGGCGGCAATGACCTCGTCTGCCTGGCGTGCCAGCACGCCGGACAGTACCAGCGCGCCGCCATCGGCGACCCGGCCACAAAGCATGGGCGCCATCAGTTTCAGGGGGCCGGAAAGAATGTTGGCGACCACGGTGTCATAGCGGGTGGAAGCCCGTTCGCTGCCGAAGGCCTCGGGCAGGAACCAGTTGATATCGGCGCACTGGTTGCGCTCGCCATTGTCGCGTGCTGCGACGATGGCCTGCGGGTCGATATCGACGCCCTCGACCGGCAGCGCGCCGAGCTTGCGACCGAGCATCGCGAGAATGCCCGAGCCGCAGCCATAGTCCAGCAGCGAGCCGCCCGGTTTCACGTTCTGTTCCAGCCATTCCATGCACAGCCGGGTGGTCGGATGGCTGCCGGTGCCGAAGGCCAGGCCAGGGTCGAGCTCCAGCACCAGCGCGTCCGGTTCGGGCGCGTCATGCCAGCTGGGTACGACCCAGATCCGCTGGCCGATGTGGATGGGATCGAACTGCGACTGCGTCACGCGCACCCAGTCCTGCTCTGCCACGCCGCGCACGGTGAATGGCAGGTCCGGCAGTTCGCAGGCTGCGCAGGCCTCGTGCACCAGTGCAGCGGGATCGATGTCCGTGGCCGTCAGTGCCACCACGCGGCTGCGCTCCCATGCCTGTTGCTCGGGCTCCATCCCCGGCTCCCCGAACAGGGGGCGCTCGGCGTCAGTGCCTTCGTCTGCATCCTCGACCGACACCGACAGTGCACCGGCCTCCATCAGCGCATCCGACATCAGCTCGGCCTGCGCGCAGGGCACTTCGATGACGATTTCGGTCCAGCTCATTCTGCCAGCTTCTTTTTCGCGAGCTTCTGCTCGAGATAGTGGATGTTGGTGCCGCCCTCGGCAAAGCGAGTGTCGACCATCAGTTCGCGATGCAGCGGGATATTGGTCTGTATGCCTTCGACCACCATTTCCGACAGCGCGATCTGCATCCGGCTGATTGCCTGCTCGCGGGTCGCGCCGTAGGCGATCACCTTGCCCACCATCGAGTCATAGTTCGGCGGCACGTAATAGCCTGCATAGGCATGCGAATCGACCCGGATGCCGGGGCCGCCCGGCGCATGCCAGGCCTGGATCCGACCCGGTGACGGGGTGAACTTGAACGGATCTTCGGCATTGATCCGGCATTCGATGGCGTGGCCCTTGAGCACGATATCGCGCTGCTTGAAGCGCAGGCGCTCGCCGGCCGCGATGCGAATCTGCTCCTGCACGAGGTCGACGCCGGTAATCATTTCGGTGACCGGATGCTCGACCTGGATGCGCGTGTTCATTTCAATGAAATAGAACTCGCCATTTTCGTAGAGGAATTCGAAAGTGCCCGCGCCACGGTAGCCGATCTTGCGGCAAGCTTCGGCACAGCGGTCGCCGATCTTCTCGATCAGCTTGCGCGGAATGCCGGGAGCCGGCGCTTCCTCGATCACTTTCTGGTGCCTGCGCTGCATCGAGCAGTCACGCTCGCCGAGCCAGATGGCATTCTTGAATTCGTCGGCCAGCACCTGGATTTCCACGTGGCGCGGATTCTCCAGATACTTTTCCATGTAGACCTCGGGATTGCCGAACGCGGCACCGGCCTCGGTCTTGGTCATGGTGACGGCGTTCAGCAGGGCGGCCTCGGTATGGACCACGCGCATGCCGCGCCCGCCGCCGCCGCCCGCCGCCTTGATGATGACCGGGTAGCCGATGCGGCGTGCCGTCTGCACGATGACTTTCGGATCATCCGGCAGCGCGCCTTCCGAGCCGGGCACGCAGGGCACGCCGGCCTTGATCATTGCCTGCTTGGCCGAGACTTTGTCACCCATCATCCGGATCGAATCCGAGCGCGGCCCGATGAAGACGAAGCCCGATTGCTCGACGCGCTCGGCGAAGTCCGCATTCTCGGACAGGAAGCCATAGCCGGGGTGGATTGCTTCCGCATCGGTGACTTCGGCGGCGCTGATAATGGCGGGCATCGACAGGTAACTCTGGGCCGATGGTGCCGGGCCGATGCAGACCGACTCGTCAGCCAGCTTCACATACTTCGCTTCGCGGTCGGCTTCCGAATGGACGACGACGGTCTTGATGCCCATTTCGCGGCACGCGCGCTGAATGCGCAGCGCGATTTCGCCACGGTTGGCAATGAGGATTTTTTCAAACATGTTCAGAAGTTTTCTCGACATTGGGGGGCGTCATTTGACCGGCCTTGCGGCCGGCAGCAGCGACTGCGCCCCTCAGCCGATGATGAACAGGGGCTGGCCGTATTCCACCGGCTGGCCGTTCTCGACAAGGATCTGCTTGATCGTGCCGCTGGCATCGGCATCAATTTCGTTCAGCAGCTTCATGGCCTCGATGATGCACAGGGTGTCGCCTTCCTTCACGCTCGAGCCGATGTCGATGAACGGGGCCGCGCCCGGGGCGGACGAGCGGTAGAAGGTACCAACCATCGGCGACTTCACGACATGACCAGCCGGCACTTCCGGTGCCGGTGCCGGGGCTGCCGGCGCTGCGGCTGCCGGTGCAGCGGCCGGTGCCGGCGCAGCGACTGATTGCGCTCCTGCCGGCATCATCACGACCTGGCTCTGTGCAGAAGGTGCAGCAGTTTTGACGATGCGGACCTTGCTTTCGCCTTCGGTGACTTCCAGTTCCGAGATGTCGGATTCGGCCACAAGGTCGATCAGGGTCTTCAGTTTTCTTAGATCCATGGGGGTTTGCCTGCAAGGTTAATAAATTCCGGCGCTGCCTGGTTCTCTATATAGAGTGGCAGGTGCCGGATAGTGGCGGGTAAGGCCTACAACTTTTTCAGCGCGAAATCGATCGCATGGCGGTAGCCATCGATGCCGAATCCGCAAATTACGCCGGCCGCCAAGTCCGACAGATAGGAGTGGTGGCGGAAGCTTTCCCGGCGGTGGATGTTCGAGATATGTACTTCGACAAACGGGATGGCCACTCCCGCCAGCGCATCACGCAGCGCAACGCTGGTATGAGTCAGGCCGCCCGGATTGATCACGATCGCGTGGACGCCATCTTCGCGAGCCGCATGAATACGGTCAATCAGCTGGCCTTCGTGATTGCTCTGGTAATGCTCCAGCATGGCGCCGGCCGCCTGTGCCTGTGCGGCAGCCTCGTGCTCCACCTCGGCCAGGGTCGTCGAACCGTACACCTGAGGCTCGCGCGAGCCTAGCAGGTTGAGGTTGGGGCCATTCAGCAGGAGCAGTTTTTTTGCCATCGAAAGGCCGGGGTTTGACGAAGAAGCGGCCATTTTGCTGCAACATGCTGATGAATGGCAAGCGGAAACGCTTATTTTGCCTATAACGACGACAGATCGGCGCGTACTTTTGCCAAATCGAGGCGTCCCACATAGGTCTGGCGCACGCGTCCGTCCTGGCCGATCAGCACGGTAAATGGCAAGCCGCCGGCCTGATTGCCGAACTGCCGGGACAGCTCTGTGCCCTCCATTCCACCCACCAGCAGTGGATAAGTAATTTGGTGCTTTTCGGCAAATTGACGGATGTTGGAGGGGGAATCAATGCCAATGCCGAGTACTTGTACGCCAGTCGCTCCAAGATCGTTTTGCAACGCGACCAGTTCCGGCATCTCGTCAACACACGGCGGACACCAGGTTGCCCAAAAGTTAACCACTAGTGTCTTGCCTTGCCACGAGGACAGGGGCTGGGTTTTGCCGGAGGCATCAGGCAGCCGAAGCTGCATCAGAGCGCCAACCGCCGTATCGGCCGGCGGTGCCGGTTCAAAGCGTTTCGTGCCGACATAAATGCCGATCGCTGCAAAAAGCAGGGCGATGAATAAAAAGCTCAGGGTTTTCCTGGTAATGGTCATTTTTCTTGTTCAATTAATGCCCGCACCGCCTGAAGGTCGGCGCGTTCGACACGCTTCGGCCCGCCCCCCCGCAGATCATCCCGGTCATACAGGATCAGGTGAACTGCTTCCTGCTTCCACATGAAGGACAGGGTTTCGGCCAAACGATCCGGATGCCTGAAGTGTGCAGACTCGGATACTTCGTAATCGATATTCGCGTTTAGTAAGAAGACTGCAACATCCTTGCTGTTGTCGGCAAATAACTGCAGGTAAATGTCGGAATGCTCGCCGGCAGTGCCATTCAGGACAGCGCCCGTCAGGTAAGGGGAGAAATCCGCCAGTTTTTCCATCAGTTCCAGCGCAAGCCGGCGCAAGTGTAGCAAGCGTTCCACCTGGGCGTCGCCGAAGAACAGCGCCTGGTACTCCCGCACCTCGGCCTCGATCTGCGCATTGTCGGGCAGGATGTCACCGCGCACTTTCTGGTTGCCCAGGATGAGTTTCGCGGCCTTGCGCTTGGCGGTGCCGTAATCGGCGCCGTCTTCCGCGATCATTCGGGCAGCTGCTGCGGCGATTTCGGCGCGCAGCAATTCTGCATCGCTGGGGTAGTTAATCGACATGGCAGGCGAATAGAAAAGGGTCAACACAGCGGGCGGCTGCGGCGATCAGCAGGCGAAGATAGGCGGCAATCCGGCGATTGGTCGGCATGGCCTCGGGTAAAATTCGGCTCTTGCCCGCGCATTTGCGCGACCATCACCGACCCCCAGATTATATGCACATCCACATCCTCGGCATCTGCGGCACTTTCATGGGCGGCCTAGCCGTGCTTGCCAAAGAGGCAGGGCACAAGGTCACCGGCTGCGATGCCAATGTCTATCCGCCGATGAG
This sequence comes from Oxalobacteraceae bacterium, assembly GCA_027484285.1. Taxonomy (GTDB): domain Bacteria; phylum Pseudomonadota; class Gammaproteobacteria; order Burkholderiales; family Burkholderiaceae_D; genus Pernthalerella. The sequence continues at coordinate 25,622 of JAIXTG010000209.1, forward strand.
CACGCAATTGCGTGCACAGGGCATCGAGCTGATCGAGGGGTTCGGGACCGAGCAGCTCGCACTGCAGCCCGACCTCTACGTGATCGGCAATGTCGTATCGCGCGGCAATCCGCTCATGGAAGCCATCATGGATCGCGGCCTGCCTTACGTATCCGGCCCGCAGTGGATAGGCGAGCACATCCTGTCCGGCAAATGGGTGCTCGCCGTTGCAGGAACCCACGGCAAAACGACCACTTCCTCGATGCTGGCCTGGATTCTCGAGGATGCCGGATACCAGCCCGGCTTCCTGATTGGCGGCGTGCCGATGAACTTCGGCATCTCTGCGCGCATCGGCGGCGCGGACGGCCAGGGCGCTTCCTTCTTCGTCATCGAGGCCGATGAGTACGACACTGCTTTCTTCGACAAGCGCAGCAAGTTCGTCCACTACCGGCCGCGAACTGCCATCCTCAACAACCTCGAATACGACCACGCCGACATCTTCCCCGACCTCGGTGCGATCGAAACCCAGTTCCATCACCTCGTGCGCACCGTGCCTTCGCTTGGCCGGCTGGTGGTCAATGCGCGCGAGGAAGCTTTGCAGCGGGTGATCCGGCGCGGCTGCTGGAGCGAACTCGAGTGGTTTGCCGGCGAGGCGGGCTGGAGCATGGCCGAGCATCCGGACGGCAGCTTCGATGTGCGCTTCGGCGACGAATGCGTCGGTACCGTGCGCTGGTCCCTCACAGGAGAGCACAATCGCTGGAATGCGGTTGCCGCAATCGCTGCTGCGCGTCATGTCGGTGTCACGCCGCAGCAGGCCATCGCGTCGCTGGCGGCCTTCGAGAATGTTAAGCGCCGGATGGAGACGCGCGGCATCGTCAATGGCATTGCCGTGATCGATGATTTCGCCCATCACCCGACGGCGATCGCGACCACCGTCGCAGGCCTGCGCGGCAAAGTGGGCTCGTCGCGCATTCTGGCGGTTCTGGAACCACGCTCGAACACCATGAAACTGGGCACGATGAAAGACGCTCTGCCCGGCAGCCTGTCCGAGGCCGACCTGATATTTGGTTACGGCGCGAAAGGCGAGGGCAAGGATGCGCTGGGATGGGACCTCGGCGCTGCGCTGGCACCGCTGGGCAACAAGGCGCAGGCCTTCGATGATCTGCCGGAATTGGTGCAGGCAGTTGCGGCGGCGGCCCGGCCCGGCGACTCCGTGCTGGTCATGAGCAATGGCGGTTTCGGCGGCGTGCACCAGAAGCTGCTCGACGCCCTCGCGGCCCGCCAGTAATTGCGCTGCATTCTTTACCTGCACGGGTTCCGCTCGTCGCCGGCTTCGTTCAAGGCGCGCCGCCTGCAGGCCTTTTTTGCAGGGCGCGGCGAGGAGCAGCGCTTCCTGTGTCCCCAACTGCCGCCTTCGCCGGCGGCCGCGATTGCACTGCTGCGCGAGATGGTTGCCGGTCGCGGCCATGATCAATTGGCCGTGGTCGGATCGTCGCTCGGCGGCTTCTATGCAACTGCAGTTGCCGAAGAGACCGGCTGCCGTGCAGTGCTGATCAATCCCGCCGTCTGGCCCGCGCGCGATCTGGCGAAGTATATTGGCGAGCAGACTGCCTGGCATTCGGAAGATCGATTTTTCTTCCGGCCGGAATACATAGACGAACTCGCGGCACTGACTGTCCCCCGCATCACGCAGCCACAGCGTTACCTGCTGCTGGCCGCTACCGGTGACGAGGTGCTCGACTGGCGCGAAATGACTGCGCGCTATGCAGGTGCCCACCAGCACGTGATCGAAGGCAGTGATCACGGGCTGTCGGATTTTGATGACTACCTCGACGAGGTCGTCGGGTTTTGTGAAGAACAATGAATCTATTTTTTGAAGAGTCCGGCGATTTCAAGGTCGGTGCGGTGCTGAGCCAGCAGGGCGAGGCATTCCAGGTCGAGACGCCCACCGGCAAGCGCACCAAGGTGCGCGCGCGCGACGTTCTGCTGCAGTTCGAAACGCCATCGGCGGGCGAGATGATTGCCAGCGCCAACCGGCTGGCGGATGACATCGATATCGCCTTTCTCTGGGAGGTCGCTGGCGAGGAGGAGTTCGGCGTCACCGAGCTGGGCAACGAGTATTTCGGGCACGCGCCCCGGCCGGAGGAGGCCGCCGGGCTGCTGCTGAAGATTGCCGCATCGCCGATTTACTTTCACAAGAAAGGCAAAGGTCGCTACAAGGCCGCGCCAGCCGCCACGCTGCAGGCAGCTCTGGCCGGTATCGAGCGCAAGAAACAGCAGGCCGTCCTGCAGCAGGCGATGGTCGATGAACTGAAGGCCGGCCGCCTGCCGGACGCGATCCGGGCGGCGTCCCGCCAGTTGCTGTACCGGCCGGACAAGAACAGCATCGAATACAAGGCGCTCGAGGCAGCCTGCGCCGAGCTGCAGGTCCTGCCGGCACGGCTGCTGCTGTCAGTGGGCGCCATCGCATCCGCCAAGGAGCTGCATCTGTCGCGCTTCCTGACCGAGCATTTCCCGCGCGGCACTGGTTTTCCGCAGATCGCGCTGCCGGCACTGCCGGATTTGCCATTGGCTGCTGTGCAGGCTTTCTCGATCGATGATGTGACCACTACCGAGATCGACGATGCCTTCTCGCTGCAGCGGCTGGACGACGGCCGCCTTCGGGTGGGCATTCACATCGCCGCCCCGGCACTGGGCATTGTGCGCGGCGATGCGATCGATACGCTTGCACGCGAGCGCATGAGCACCGTCTATATGCCCGGTGACAAGATCACCATGCTGCCGGATGAGCTGGTCGGCCATTTCACGCTGGCCGAGGGCAGCGCACGACCGGCACTCTCGCTGTACGCGACGCTTGATCCCACCGACTGGTCGGTGCAAGGCACCGAGACGGTGGCTGAACTGGTACCGATTGCCGCCAATCTGCGTCACAACGATCTCGACGAGCTTGTGACCGAGGAAGCGCTGGCCGAAGGCCGGGGCGACTATGCGCACAAGGACGAGATCGCATTGCTCTGGCAGTGGGCACAGGTACTTGAGCGGGCGCGCATGGCCAAGCGCGAGGCTTTCGGCCTGCGGCCGGAGCAGAACAACCGGGTCGACTTCAACTTTTATGTGGAAGACGATGTGGTGACCATCGCTCGCCGCAAGCGCGGTGCGCCGCTGGACAAGATCGTGGCCGAGCTGATGATCTTTGCCAACAGCAGCTGGGGCAAGCTGATGCACGACCACGGCGTGCCGGGCATCTACCGTGCCCAGGGCGGCGGGCAGGGCTGGGCTGCGCGCATGCAGGTACGCATGCTGACGCATGCAGCGCCGCACCAGGGCCTGGGCGTCGACCAGTATGCGTGGAGCACCTCGCCGCTCCGGCGCTATACCGACCTGGTCAACCAGTGGCAAATCCTCGCCTGCATAAAGGGCGGTGTGACTGCACCGCTGGTGGCGCCATTCAAGCCGAAAGATGCCGACCTGTTCGCGATTGTCTCGGCCTTCGACAGCGCCTATGGCGCCTACGCGGACTTCCAGTCGACGATGGAGCGGTTCTGGTGCCTGCGCTGGCTGGCCCAGCACGAGTTGCGGCACGTGGATGCGGTGCTGCTCAAGGACGAGTTGCTGAGGCTGGTCGACATCCCGCTGGTGATCCCGATGACCGGCGTGCGTCATGCACGCGGCACCCAGCTGAGGCTCGAGCTGATCGACTGGGATGAAGTCGATCTGAGCGTGCAGGCAAGGGTGCTGGAAGTCGCGACGGTATCGCCGGCATTGGCCGATGAGGTCGAGCTCGAGGAGGCGGATGTGACCGATGAAGCCGAGCAGGCGGCAGAGCAAATTGCCGATCCGGCGGCCACGCCGCAGCCGCTGCCGGACCCTGCCGCCGAGTGATGCGCATGGTCGCGGGCGACAGGCGGCTGCTGAAGATCGCGATCGGGGCATCCCTGGCCTTCCATGGGGTGCTGCTCTCGATTCGCTTCGTGCCGCCGGAGTCACTGCGCATGAAACCCTTTGATGCCGGTCTGTCGGTCATCCTGGTGAATGCGCGGCACGAGCGTGCCCCGTTGAAGCCGGATGCGCTTGCGCAGGCGAACCTCGACGGCGGTGGTAATGCGGAAGCCGGACGCGCGCGCTCGCCGCTGCCGGATCTTGCGCGCAGTCTCGACGGCAGCCAGGTCGAACGCCAGCGCCAGCGGATCGCCGAACTCGAGCAGCTGCAGCGGCGCCTGCATGCCCAGGTCGATGCGCGCCGGCCCGACCAGCTGCCCGTCGGCGAGCTTGCCGAGCGGCCCCGGTTCGACGGACGCAACGCCCGATCGGTCGAGGAAATCCAGCAGCTTGCACGGCGCGAGGCCGAGATTGCGCGCGATATCGCCGATTACAACAAGCGCCCGGTCCGGATCCAGCTGACGCCGTCGACCCGTGAAGTCTCGTACGCGCTGTATTACACTGCGCTCCAGAAAAAAATCGAGCAGACCGGCACGCTGAATTTCCCCCAGCAGGACGGCAAGAAAATCTACGGTGAACTGATTGTCTACATCCCCGTGTCACAGGACGGCAGAATTTATGACAAGGAGGGCGGTCCGCGGGTCGAGCGCAGCTCCGGCAACCCGGCGCTCGACGCTGCCGCGATGGCCATCGTCCGGCGTGCCGCGCCGTTTGGTCGTTTCCCGCCAGCGCTGGCCGTCGATGGCCGGGAACGCGTATGGGAGATCGTCACCCGCTTCTCGTTCACTCGCGAGCAGGTGCTGGAAACCGAGTCGCTCGGAAAGGCCGAGTGAGCATGGCTGATCGTTACGTCGTGATCGGCAACCCGATCGCCCACAGCAAGTCGCCGCAGATCCACGCACGCTTTGCCCAGCAGACCGGCGAGCCTGTCGCATACGACCGGCTTCTGGCGCCGCTCGATGGCTTCGAGGCCACGGTGCGCGACTTCATCGCGGCGGGTGGCCGTGGCGCCAATGTCACCGTGCCCTTCAAGCTGGAGGCATTCACGCTGGCCGACCGGCGCAGCGCGCGTGCGGAGGCTGCCGGTGCGGTGAATACCCTCAGTTTTGAAGCGGGTGCCGTCATCGGCGACAACACCGACGGCGTCGGGCTGGTACGCGACATCGTGCTGCGCGCCGGCGTGCCGCTGGCCGATGCGCGGGTGCTGCTGCTCGGCGCCGGCGGTGCTGCGCGAGGCGTGATCTTGCCCCTGCTGGAAGAGGCGCCTGACGAAATCGTGATAGCCAACCGCACCGTGGCGCGGGCCGAAGCACTGATCGAGCAGTTCGCGCAGCCGGGCAGCCGCCTGCGCGCAGTGCAGTTCGATGCGCTGGCAGGCGCATTCGACATTGTCATCAATGCGACGTCGGCCAGCCTGTCGGCCGAACTGCCGCCGGTGCCGCCCTCGGTGTTCGGGGCGCAGACCTTCGCCTACGACATGATGTACGGTGCCGGGCCGACGGTATTCATGCAGCTGGCTGCCGCACACGGTGCATCGGTACGCGACGGCCTCGGCATGCTGGTCGAGCAGGCGGCGGAGGCTTTCTTCGTCTGGCGCGGTGTGCTTCCCGATACTGCACCGGTCTACCAGTGGCTGCGGGAACAACTGTGAGCCTGCGGCGCAAGCTCCTGCTGTGGCTGGTCGGCCTTCCGCTCGCCTTGCTGGCGCTGCTGCAGGTCTGGTATTTCGTCCAGATTTGCTGGTGGGTCAATCACAACCCGACCTCGACCGCTTTCATGCGCGACCAGTTGGACAGGCTGCGCGAGAAAAGCCCGAATGCCCGCCTGCAGCAGAACTGGGTGCCTTACGAGCGCATTTCGAACCACCTGAAGCGGGCCATCATCGCGTCGGAAGATGCCAACTTTGCCGAGCACGAAGGCGTGGACTGGGAGGCCCTGCAAAAGGCCTACGAGAAAAATGCGCGCAAAGGCCGGGTGGTGCGCGGCGGTTCCACCATCACCCAGCAGCTGGCAAAAAACCTGTTCCTCTCGGGACAGCGAAGCTATGCACGCAAGGCCCAGGAGATGGTGATCACCTACATGCTCGAGGCGACGATGGACAAGCGCCGCATTTTCGAGATCTACCTGAACGTGGCCGAGTGGGGCGACGGCGTATTTGGCTGCGAGGCGGCAGCACGCAAGTATTTCGGCAAGCCGGCCGCCAAGCTGGCGCCAGCGGAAGCAGCCCGGCTCGCGGTCATGCTGCCGAACCCGCGCACCTACGGACGCCGGCTGGATTCCGCCTACCTGAACAAGCGGACCACGCTGATCCTGATGCGCATGAATTCTGCTGATTTGCCCTAGTAATCCAATCCTTGCCGCAATCGCTGCAAAAAAAGTAAACTCTCGCTGTTTTGAATCTCGGAGACACCCCTTGGGCAGTCCCAACTCACATCACCTACCGTCGATCGACGGGCCCTCCGCAAGCTGACGCCCACCACCGCGCCGCTTGCCTGGCCATGGTGAGCGGGCGCGAAAGGCCATGAATGGCCGCGCTCCCTTGATTTGTCGATAACTGATTCCGCTGCGCGCGCCGCGGATTTGCCACCGCATCACGGTCGGGAGAGCTAATGATTAATGTATTCGTGCTGCAGAACGGCCGGCTCAGCCAGGTCAACATCGAGACGCGCGCCGATCTCGAGCGGGCGACGCCGGTCTGGGTCGACCTGACTGATCCGAATGACGAAGAGCGGGACTGGGTGCGCGGCATCTATGGCGTCACGCTGCCGGACGAGGATGATGTCAAGGACATCGAGGCATCGGCCCGCTATTACGAAGCTGACAACGGCGACCTGCATCTTCGCTCGGACTTCCTGCTGGAAGAGGACGAAGGCGAGTCGCGCGTTGTGACCGTCGCCTTCATACTTGCAAAGGACATGCTGTTCTCCATGCACAGCGACGACCTGCCGGTGTTCCGGCTGGTGCGCATGCGCGCGCGCTCGCGCCCCGGCTCGATCGGCGACTTCAAGGATGTGCTGCTGGACCTGTATGCGACTGACGTGGAGTATTCGGCAGATGCGCTGGAGGGTATCTACCAGAACCTCGAAGAAGTCAGCCGCAGCGTGCTGCAAAAGGAGTTCAGCGACCAGGACGCCGCCGAGTCGCTGTCGGCCATGGCACGCGAGGAAGATCTGAACGGACGCATTCGCCGCAACATGATGGATACGCGGCGCGCGGTCAGCTTCCTGATGCGCGGGCGCCTGCTCAATTCCGACCAGTTCGACGACGCGCGGCAGATCCTGCGCGATATCGAATCGCTCGACGGCCACACCGCTTTCCTGTTCGAGAAAATCAACTTCCTGATGGACGCGACCGTCGGCTTCATCAACATCAACCAGAATAAGATCATCAAGATCTTCTCGGTTGCCTCGGTCGCCTTCCTGCCGCCGACGCTGATTGCCAGCATCTACGGCATGAACTTCCGCATCCTGCCGGAGCTGGACTGGACGCTCGGCTATCCGTTTGCACTGGCACTGATGATTGCCAGTGCAGTGACGCCGTTCTGGTATTTCAGGCGGCGGGGGTGGTTGAGGTAAGGGCAGGCGCGGGCGACTGTTGTCCCCCGCTGCCCGTCCGAGCCCCGGGCAATGCCGGTCAGCCGTTCAGCCGGGCAAACGCCCCGCGGGCCGCAACGACGGTTTCGTCGATCACTGCATCGTCATGCATGGCCGATACGAAGCCTGCCTCGAACGCCGACGGCGCCAGGTACACGCCGGCATCCAGCATCGCGTGGAAGAAGCGGTTGAAGCGCTCCTTGTCGCAAGCCATCATCTGCGCGTAGTTTTCCGGCAGTGTCGCCGTGAAGTAAATGCCGAACATGCCGCCGACCGCATCGGCGCAGAAAGCCTCTCCCGCTTCGTGTGCGGCGGTAGCGAGGCCATCGACCAGCTTCCTGGTCTGCACGCCGAGCCGCTCGTAGAAGCCCGGCTGCTGGATGATCTTCAGCGTCGTCATGCCGGCGGCTACCGCCACCGGGTTACCCGACAGCGTGCCTGCCTGATACACCGGGCCGAGCGGCGCCAGATGTTTCATCAGGTCGGCGCGGCCGCCGAAGGCGGCGACTGGCAAGCCGCCGCCAATCACCTTACCCAGCACCGTCATGTCCGGCTGAATTCCGTAGAGTGATTGGGCGCCACCCAGCGCCACCCGGAAGCCCGACATCACTTCGTCGAACATCAGGATTGCGCCATGCGCCGTGCACAGCCGGCGCATGGTCTGCAGGAATTCCGGTGTCGCCCGCAGCAGGTTCATGTTGCCTGCGACCGGTTCAACGATCACGGCCGCGATCTGGTCGCCCATCTTGCCGAACACATCTTCCAGTTGCGCGCTGTCGTTGTAGTCGAGCACCATAGTGTGCTTCGCAAAATCCGCGGGCACGCCGGAGGAGGTCGGATTGCCGAAAGTCAGCAGGCCGCTGCCCGCTTTGACCAGCATGGAATCGGCATGGCCGTGGTAACAGCCTTCGAACTTGATCACCATGTCACGCCCGGTAGCGCCGCGTGCAAGGCGCAACGCACTCATGGCGGCCTCGGTGCCGGATGACACCAGCCGTACCTGCTCGATCGACGGTACCAGCTTGCAGATTTCCTCTGCCATCAGGATTTCGCCCTCGGTCGGCGCGCCGAACGACAGGCCATTGGTGGCTGCCGCCTGCACTGCCTGCACCACGTCCGGATGCGCATGCCCGACAATCGCCGGGCCCCATGAGCCGATGTAGTCGATGTAGCGTTTGCCGTCCGCATCCCAGAAGTGGGGGCCGGCTGCACGGGTGATGAAACGCGGCGTGCCGCCGACCGAGCGGAACGCGCGCACCGGTGAATTCACGCCGCCGGGCGTGCTCTTCTGTGCGCGGGCGAACAGGGTATCGTTATTGGACACGGGGACCTCTCTGGTTTTGCTTGATGGTGTTTATTCGGGCGATTCGCCGTTTTCGGACTCGCGTGCCCAGAAATAGCGGTCCGGCACCAGCTTGCCCATGCCGAGCCGCTGCGCGTGGGTAAGCGCGGCGTTCGTGAATTCTTCGGCTTCCGACACGGCTTCCGGCACGTCCAGCCCGTTGGCCAGCATGGCCGCGATCGTGGCGGACAAGGTATTGCCGGCGCCGATGAAGGGGCCGGGCTGCCGCTGCCAGCTGTTGGTACGCAGCACGCCTTCGCTCGCGTACAGTACATTCGTGACGTCGTGCGCATCTCCGGGCGTGCCGGTGATGAACACAAATTCACAGCCGAACTCGATCATTTGAAGGGCGTCGGGTTCCAGCATCGGCTCTTCGCTGGCGTCGCGCCAGGTTTCGGCCAGACGGGACAGCTCATCGGTCGAGACCTGCAGCAGGGTAGTCTGCGGTACCAGCAGCTCGCGCAGCGCCAGCAGCACTTCGTCGTCGATTTCCTGCTCCGGGAGGGTGGTCGAGAACGGGTCGAGCACCAATGGTATGTCCGGATAGTCGGACACAATTTCGGCAATCACTGAAATCGTCTCGATATTGCCGAGGTAGCCGACCTTGAAGGCGGCTACCGGCATGTCCTCGAGCAGGACACGTGCCTGGTCGGCGATCCAGTCGGGATCCACTGCCTGCACATCCTCGGATCCCGTCGTGTCGCCGATCGACAGCGCGGTGATCACGGACACGCCGTGACAGCCCATGGCAGCGAATGCTGCAAGGTCCGCCTGAATGCCAATCGCCCCGACCGGGTCGGCCACGCCGAAAGTCAGGACGAGCGGAGAAGTTTGGTTTTGCACAGGGAAAGCATTAACATAGCTGGTTGAGCATTTTACTTTAAGGGCTGTACCGTGAGTGATAACAAGACAACCGAGCAAGAATTCAAGACCTGGATGTGCCTGATCTGCGGATGGGTCTACGACGAGGAGGCAGGCTTGCCCGAAGAGGGCATTGCGCCCGGCACACGCTGGGAAGATGTGCCGATGAACTGGACTTGTCCTGAATGCGGTGCGCGCAAGGATGACTTCGAAATGGTCGCCATCTGACCCGCACGCTTCCTCTCGCATGAACCGTTTCCGGCGTCTGGTAATGCCAGCGGTGCGTTGCGCCGGCGCCGGACACCGGAGCCGGCCGTTGGATAGCATTCCTCGCTAACGTCCGCTCTTTCGCTTCGGGTCCCGCCCTTCTGGTGCGGCATTCGCCCATCCCGACGCTCATCCTGTTTTCCTTCCTTTGCGAATTCAACGCATTCCTTCGGCAATCTGTCGCCAAAACGCCGACTTGCCGTGAACTTTGATTTTCAATGTTTTAACAAGTTGCTCTTTTTGTTACATTGCGCGCGGTTCATTGAACAGGTTCATTGGGTGCGCAATGGGAACGACGCAGGCGGGGCCGGAGATACTGGTGATCGATGACAGCAGCACGATACGTCGTTCTGCTGAAATTTTTCTTTCCCAGGCCGGCTATTCGGTCCTGCTCGCGGAAGACGGGTTCGAGGCGCTCGGCAAAATACTCGAGTACCGTCCGTCCCTGATTTTTTGCGACATCCTGATGCCGCGCCTCGACGGCTTCCAGACCTGCAGCCTGATCCGTCGCAGCCCCGATTGCGGACATACGCCGGTCATCCTGCTGTCCTCGCGCGATGGGCTATTCGATCGCGCGCGCGGCATGCTTGCCGGCGCCACCGCCTACCTGACCAAACCCTTCACGAAAGACAGCCTGCTGCAAGCCGTGCGCGAGCACGCGCTCGCGCCGCGGGCATCCGTCTGAAAATCGCAGTCATACGCGCCCACGGAGCTGCCATGCCCATAAAACACATCCTGATCGTCGATGATTCGCCGACCGATCGCCAGTTCCTGTCCGAGCTGCTCACGCGCCATGGTTACACCGTCAGCACCGCCGATAATGCCGAGGCCGCGATGCAGAAGATCCGCAGCAGCCCGCCGCAGCTGGTATTGATGGATGTCGTGATGCCGGGCCAGAACGGCTTTCATGCCACGCGCGAGATTGCCAGAGATCCCGCCACGCGCCATCTGCCGGTAATCATCTGCACCAGCAAACAGCAGGAGAGCGATCGCATCTGGGGCCTGCGGCAGGGTGCGCGCGATTATCTCGTCAAGCCTGTCGAGCCGGAGCAGCTGCTGCAGAAGATCGCCGCGCTGTCACGCGTCGCCACCTGAGTGGCCGATGGCAGGCCCGGCCTCCGGCACGCGGCGCCCCGCGCTGCGCGACTTCCAGCAGCAGATCGCCCTGCGCCTTCAGCACGCGAAACAGGCGGGTGCCCATGCACGCTCTGCGATCGCCGTCTCCACCACGCACGGGCACTGGCTGTTTGACCTCGCGCAGATGGCGGAGATCATTGCACCGCCCGATATAACGCCAGTGCCACTGGTGCGGCCCTGGTACCTCGGCCTGATTCATCATCGCAGCCAGCTCATTGGCGTGGTCGACCTCGACGCTTGTGCGGGTGCGCCGGCCAGCAATTGGCAGGTAAATGACAGGCTGCTGGTGTTATCCGCCGCATTGCCGCTGCACTGTGCGATTCGCGTGTCGAGTGTCCACACTTTGCTCGATCTTTCCCGGTTGCGGCCGGCCATGGCCGATGCGGGCGCACCCCACTGGGCCTGCGAGCGTTTCCACGACGGCGCCGATCCCCGTTGCTGGTCGCGGGTCGATGTCCGTTCACTGCTGCACGATCCGCACTTCATCGACATCGGGCAGTACTGAAGCATCTGTTCTCTTAAAGCGGAGCATTCATGGATCCGGAAACCCGGCACGAACTGACGTCCAACTTCACATCCGGCGACATCCGTGTCGCATGGACCCATGCACTGGCACGGCTGCGGTCACGCTGGAAGCGGCGACAGGAAACGCCGGTTGTGCGCAACGGATCTTCAGCCACCACACTCAGGGTGCTGCGGATTGTCCTGTGGCTGCTGCTGGTGACGCTGGCCGTGCTTGCCTGGCTGTACGGGGAAAAAACGCTGACTGCCTCCGTCCAGGCGCGGATGGCCGGCGATCTCGTCATGCACTCGCAGCGCCTTGGCAAGGCAGCCCCCAATGCGATCCAGGGCAATCGCGATGCCTTCGTTCAACTTGACCAGAGCCGGGCAGCAATCAATCTGGCACTGCCGGTGCTGGGCGGCGGCGGCGACTGGCAGGGACATGCGGTGCCGCCGGCAGACGCCGCGCAGTTGCCGCGCATTGCCGCGCTGCGCAAGGCCTGGCAGCCTTCCGACCAGGCGGCGGCGAGATTGCTGGATCGAAAGCAGCAACTGACCGGCTTCAGGAGCACTCTGCAGACGCTCAACACCCTGAGCCCGGGCCTGCTCGAACTGGCCGAGCAAGTGGCGACGCTCAGCGCACAGCAAGGCGCATCGCCGCGCGAAATTGCGGCAGCAGGTCAGCTGGTCATGCTTACCCAGCGGATGGGGAAAAGTGCCAACGAATTTTTGACGCCGGACGGCATCAATCAGGACACCGCATTCCTGCTGGGCAGGGACGCCGGCACTTTCGATGACATCGTGACCGCATTCCTCGACGGGAGCGCGGTATTGCGTCTGCCGGCATCGACCAACGTCGACACGCGCGCAAGGCTGTCGGAATTGAAATCCGGATTTGCGAGCTACCGCAGTGCGCTCGACAGCATTCTTGGCAACCTGCAGGATTTCATCGCGGCCAAACAGGCCGAGCGCCAGATCTTCAACGACAACGAGCGCCTGCGCGAGCAACTCCTCGAGCTGCAGCAGGCTTACCGAGAGGGAGAGAGCGGTGGGATCATTCGCTGGGCGCTCGCCGCGTTGACGGTTGCTGCACTGTTGATCGGGCTGCTTTACGCGTCGCTCCTGCTGCATGGCAGCCGCCGGCGCGCGATCGAAGCCGAACAGGCCCGCGCGCTGGCCGACGAGCAACGCGCACGTGCGCTGGCTGACGAGGAAGCCGCAAGGCTGCTGAACCAGCGCAACCAGGCGGCCATCTTGCGACTGATGAACGAGCTGCAGGAGGTGGCCGAAGGCAACCTGACGATTGAAGCGACTGTCTCCGAGGACATCACCGGCGCAATCGCCGACTCGGTGAATCTCACGCTGGCAGAACTGCGCGCACTGCTTGCAAAAGTTGGTGCGACTGCGCAGCAGGTGGCGAATTCCTGTGCAACCGCGCAAAACATCTCCGGTGATCTGCTCGATCTCGCGGCACGCCAGTCGCAGGAAATCGAGCAGACCGGCCAGGCGGTGCTGCAGATGACCGAGCGGATTCATCAGGTCTCGCTGGCGGCGGGCGAGTCTGCCGATGTCGCGCGGGCGTCGGTGAGCGCCGCCGAACAGGGAGAGGATGCCGTCCAGCAGACCATCGCCGGCATGCAGCAGCTGCGCGAGCAGATGCAGGACGCGTCAAAGCGTATCAAGCGGCTGGGCGATTCGTCGCTGGAAATTAGTGACATCGTTGACCTGATTACCGACATTACTGAACAGACGCATGTGCTGGCATTGAATGCCGCGATACAGGCAGCCTCGGCCGGCGAGGCCGGTCGAGGGTTCGCCGTGGTCGCCGAGGAAGTGCAGCGGCTGGCGGAACGCTGCGGTGATGCGGTGCGCCGCATTTCGCAATTGGTCAAGACAGTCCAGGCCGATGCCCAGGAGGCAGTGGCTGCCATGGAACACTCGGTACAGCGGGTGGTTGATGGCAAGCAGCGCTCCGATGCGGCCGGCGCTGCACTGGCCGAGATCCGACGCGTTTCGCATCACCTTGCCGATCTGATTGGCGGCATCTCTGGCGCCACGCGGGAGCAGTCGGCGCTGGCCGACCATGTGGCACGCAGTATCGACAGCATTCTCACCGTCACCGAACACACACGTCAGGGGACGCAGATCACGGCTGCTTCGGTGCAGGAGCTGGCGACGCTGGCCAAAGATCTGGGCCGTGCACTTGACCGCTTCAGGATTGGCGCTTGAACGGCGCACCGCACAGTTTGCATGCCACTTGCTGCGAGCCGGCGGCGCACGCAGGTCTGGTGGCGCTGGCAGCCACACTTGATGAGCTCATGGACAGCGTTGTCGCCGTGCTCCAGGCAGCGCAAGATGTTCATCATTTCCCGGAAGCCCGGGCCAGTGCGATGCACGGATTGGCGCAGGCGAGTGCAGCGCTTGACCTTGGCGGCGAACATGGTCTGGCGGCGCTGGTCGCCCGGTTCCGGGCCCTGATTCCGGCCTGCGAAGCGGCAGCGGTGCCAGCCTCCCGATCGTTGGCCGAGCTGGCCAGCGGTGTGCGAACCTTGCTCCGCGTCGCACTTGACCGCGTGCTTCGCGACAGGCCACTGGCAGCCGCCGATCTGCTGCTGGCATGGCAGATGCTGTCGCCTGCCGACGGCGCCCCGATGGATCCTGCCCTGCTGCTTTCGCTGCGTCATGATGATGCGCTGCTGATCCTGCCGCCGGCAGATGAAGTGCCCGCTGGCCTGGTGGCCGAGTCCGAGCGCGCGCTGCTGGAATTTTTGCGTGCCAGCGATCCGGACGCACGTCGCGCGCCGGCGCTCATCCTTGCGAAGGCCCTGTGCGCTGTGTCCTCTGCCGGCACCGGGGCGGCTGAATGCGCTTGCTGGCTGGTATTGCATGCTTACTTGCTCGAGCTGGCCGAGGGCAATGCCGACCCGGAGCGGGCGAAAAAAAACCTGTCCGTTCTCGTGCGTGTGTTGCGCCACCGGGACGACGCCGGAGGCAGGGACGCGCTGGCCTCACTGGCCAGGCAGGCTCTGTTCGAGCTTGCACAATTCCGGCCAGTGACTGAGACAGCCTGCCGCGTCGTCCAGGCATTTCATCTTGAACAGCAACTTGCGCCCTCCGGCGCCGGGCTTGATGAGTCCCTGAAAGATGCAGTGTCCGCTGCCGACCAGCAATTCATCCGGTTGCTGGGGCAGTGGCTGCTTGCCCGCGATGCCGCCAGCGACGACCTTGGCCCTGCGGCAGCATGGCAGGAGATGGCTGCCTGCGCTGCCCAGTCAGACCGCTGTGCGCCGCTCGCCACGTCGCTGCAATTGATCGAGGCGCGGCTGCCGGCGCTGGCAGCAGGTGGCGCATCGCTGCGGGTGGCTGCGGCCATGTTGTGCGTGCACGATTGGGCGCGCAGCAGCGCCCGCCCGCTACCTCATGGCCGGGAAATCGACGCCTTGCTCGCCCGGGCGGCCGACCTGCAAGAGGCCGTCGCCCAGCCGGCGCTCGATGCGCTCATCCGGAGTCGCGACGCGCAGCCGCTCATCCAGCAGCTGTCGGCTGCGTGCCGCGAGGCGCTCGGGTGCTCGGAACGGCAGCTCGAGGCTGCAGCCGGACAGGGGGCGCTGGTGCCGGCGCTGGCGGATGCCGACGGCCTGCTGGCTGCGATTGCGGGCGCACTGCGCATGCTGTGTATCCCGGACCTGCCGGAACGGGTCGACGATCTGCGTGCCATGCTGCGCACCCTGCAAGCCGATGGGCCGCAAGAGGGCACTATCGAACTGTTTGCGCGAGCCTGGGCGACCCTGTCGGACCAGGTCGCGCTGCTCCCGTGGGCTGCGGGCCATCAAATCCGGCCCGAAACAGAGGCCTTGCCCGACCACGCACAGCAGGCTGCTGCGCCGGAGTCCCTGTCCACCGTATTCCAGCGCGAGGCTGGGCATTTGCTGGAACAGTTGCGCAGCGCAGTGCTTGCGCGTGATGGCACGCAGCCGGCCTGCGACCCGGCTGCCGCCCTGCATGCAGCGCATACACTGGCTGGTTGCTCATCGACGGTCGGCCTGCGGGCAATGAACAGGCTCGCGCTGGCGCTGGAATCTGCGCTGGAGCGCAATGCCGAAGCAGGGCATGGCCCGGCCGACGCCGGACTGCTGGCCGAGACACTTGATTGCCTCGGCCAGATGCTTGCGCAGTTCGCTGTCTCCGGCACCTGCAGTGACGCGCAGGATTTGCTGGACCGTCTTTCAGCTGCCGGCTCGCCGCTTGTTTCAGCTGACATGCCTTTTTCCCCGGCGCCACCATCGTTCGCGATGCACTCGGCCAGCACAGGCGGAGAGGAAGCGCAGGTGGCGGACAACGAGCCCTTGCCCCAGGACGCCTGCAA
>JAIXTG010000092.1 GCA_027484285.1 Oxalobacteraceae bacterium
CGCACTTCAACGACTATGAATTCCATCCGGTGGTGGCGAAGCTGCAGATGTACTGCTCGGAAGATCTCGGGGGCTTTTATCTCGACATCCTGAAAGACCGGCTGTACACCAGCGGCGCCACGTCGCCGGCACGTCGCTCGGCACAGACCGCGCTGTGGCACATCACGCAGGCGCTGCTCCGGCTGATGGCGCCGGTACTGTCCTTCACGTCGGAAGAGGCATGGTCGGTGTTTGCCGACCGGGCCACTTACGAAGCTTCCGGCGAGACCATCTTCACGCAAACTTTCTACACACTGCCCGCGATTGCCGATGCGGACGCGCTGCTGGCGCGCTACGCAGCGCTGCGGGAGATCCGCGCCAACGTGCTGAAGCAGCTTGAAGAAGTGCGTACCTCGGGAGCCATCGGTTCGTCCCTGCAGGCGGAGGTCGAAATCCATGCAGCGGGCGAACGCCTGGCGCTGCTGCAGGGACTCGGCGACGACCTGAAATTCGTGCTGATCACCTCGGCGGCAAAAACGGTTCCGGCAGCCGGCGAAGCGGACGAGCGCGTCGTTGTCAGTGCCTCGACCTACCGCAAATGCGAGCGCTGCTGGCATTACCGCGCCGACGTCGGCAGTGACGCCGGCCATGCCGGCCTGTGCGGACGCTGCGTATCCAACCTGTTCGGCAGCGGCGAAGTGCGTCGCGTCGCCTGATAACGGAGCGACCATGGCAAAGAAAAATGCCGGACTGATGCTGTGGCTGGGCATTGCAGCGGTGATCGTGCTGCTCGACCAGCTGTCGAAGATCACGATGTCCCGACTGCTTGCCTACGGGCAGTCCGAGTACCTGACCTCGTTCTTCAACCTGGTGATGGTGTACAACAAGGGAGCCGCTTTCAGCTTCCTGGCCGACTCCAGTGGCTGGCAGCGCTGGTTTTTCAGCGCGCTGGCCCTGAGCGTATCAATCTTTATTGTCTGGATGCTGAACCGCAACGCCAACCAGCGGATGTTCTGCTGGTCGCTGTCATTGATCCTCGGCGGGGCTGTCGGCAACCTGATCGACCGGCTCGTTCACGGACATGTCATCGACTTCCTCGACTTCCATATTGGAGGCTGGCACTGGCCGGCGTTCAATGTGGCCGACGCCGCCATCACGATCGGTGCGGTACTGTTCGTGCTGGACGAACTGCGGCGCGTGAATCGCTAATTGCGGGAGCAACCCATGAAGCTTGCAGGCAAGCGCATCGTGCTTGGACTCACCGGCGGCATCGCCTGCTACAAGGCAGCTGAACTGGCACGTGGCCTCGTCAAGGCCGGCGCCAGCGTACAAGTAGTCATGACCGAGGCTGCACGCCAGTTCATCACGCCGGTCACCCTGCAGGCTTTGTCGGGCCGGCCGGTCTTCACTGACCAGTGGGACAGCCGGATCTCCAACAACATGGCGCACATCGACCTGACGCGCGATGCCGATGCGGTGCTGATCGCTCCCTGCTCTGCGGATTTCATGCGCAAGCTGGTGCATGGCGCGGCAGATGACCTGCTGTCGACGCTCTGCCTCGCCCGTCCGGCCACGGTACCGCTGCTGGTTGCACCGGCCATGAACGTGGAAATGTGGGAAAACCCGGCGACCCGGCGGAATGCCGATCAGCTGCGCTCCGATGGCATTACCCTGCTCGGCCCGGTGGCCGGCGAGCAGGCCTGCGGCGAAACCGGTCTCGGCCGCATGATGGAACCGGAGTCGCTGCTGGAAGAGCTGCAGGCTTTCTTCCAGCCGAAACTCCTGCGGGGCTCGCGCGTGCTGGTCACGGCCGGCCCGACTTTCGAGCCGATTGATCCGGTGCGCGGCATCACCAATCTCTCGTCGGGCAAGATGGGCTACGCGATTGCACGCGCAGCGCGTTCAGCCGGCGCCGAAGTGACGCTGGTATCGGGCCCGACCGCGCTTGCGGCACCGAACGGCGTGCGCATGCTGCCAGTCACCACTGCCCGCGAGATGCACGCCGCAGTCATGTCGGAGATCGCGGCCCAGCAGGTGTTCATTGCGGTGGCTGCAGTCGCCGACTGGCGCGTAAGCGAAGCCAGCTCACAGAAAATCAAGAAGCAGGACGGCAGCCCGCCTGCGCTGGCCTTTGAGCAGAACCCGGATATCCTGGCTGAAGTGGCTGCCCTGCCGGCGCCACCGTATTGCGTCGGCTTTGCGGCAGAATCCGAGCATCTGCTCGAGCATGGCGCTGCCAAGCGTCGCCGAAAAAACATTCCCCTGCTGGTCGGAAACATTGGCCACCAGACCTTCGGCAAGGATGACAACGAACTGGTGCTATTCGACGACACTGGCCATTACCCCTTGCCGCGCGCCGGCAAGGACATGCTGGCGGACAGGCTGGTCGCCGAAATCGCCCAAAGAATACGAACCTGATTGGCACCCGATGAAAAAGATTGCAGTCAAGATCCTCGACGAGCGCCTGCGCGAGCAGATGCCGAGCTATGCCACCCCGGGCAGCGCCGGGCTCGACCTGCGCGCCTGTCTTGATGAGCCCCTGGTCGTCGAACCCGGAAGCACGCATCTGGTGCCCACGGGGCTGGCGATCCACATTGCCGATCCCGGTTATGCAGCGATGATCCTGCCGCGCAGCGGCCTTGGCCACAAGCACGGCATTGTGCTGGGCAACCTGGTGGGCCTGATCGACTCTGATTATCAGGGCCAGCTGATGGTCTCGACCTGGAATCGCGGATCGACCAGCTTTGTACTGAACCCAATGGAGCGACTGGCGCAGCTGGTCATTGTGCCGGTGCTGCAGGTCGGCTTCGAGGTTGTCGACGAATTCGCCGGCAGCGAGCGTGGCGAAGGCGGCTTCGGCAGTACCGGGAAAAAGTAGTCACGGAGGGCATGGCGTATGCCGGCAGTCGGACGCAATGCAGTCTGCATGGCCACCCTGGCAGCCTTGCTGCTGGGAGGATGCGCTTCCCTGCCCTCCGGCACACAGGGCACCGCTGCACCTGCGCTCCCGGCACGCTCCGGCGCCGAGGCACAGCTCGATGCACTGATTGCACGACAGGATCGGCTGTACCGCGTGATCGGCCCGCTGGTCGTCAGCAATGCCGTATTGTGCAAGACGTCGGCCCGTCCGCTGCTGGGTTTCACTGCCAAAAACAAATACTCCTATCCGCCGGAATGGCGTGCTGCCGCCGAAAGCCGGCATCGGCTGGGTGAACCCCTGCAGGTCATGCAAGTCCTCGAAGGCAGTGGCGCCATGCGTGCCGGATTGCGACGGGGCGACCTGCTGCAGTCGATCGAAGGACAGCCCCTGCCCGCGGGTCCGCGCGCAGAAGCGGAGGCCGCGCGCATCGTCGCGCCGCTCATGAAAAGCAATATCGAGCTGGGGGTCACGGTACTGCGCGACGGCAGCACCAAAGTACTCACTATTCCGCTGACTACCGGTTGTGCTTTCACGGTGGACGTAGGAAACGCACCCCACCTGAATGCTTACTCGGACGGTCGGCGCATCATGGTGACCGCCGGCATGCTTGATGCGCTGACTGATAATGAACTGGCGAGCGTTGTCGCGCGCGAAATGGCGCACAACGTGCAGCGCCATCCGCGCACCATGCAGACCAGCGCGACGGTAGCCGGTGTGATCGACGCACTGCTGGCTGCGCGGCCTGACCTGACTGCATTCGCTGGCAGCGCCGGCATCCGGCCGATGGAGGCCCGGCTGGATCAGGAAGCCGACCGGCTTGCGCTCTACCTGCTGGCCAGGGCCGGACAGGATCCGGGCACAGCCCTCGCTACGCTGGAACGCCTCGCCCAGAGCCATCCGGGCTCGGTCGCCAGCAGCTACACCGCGCTTCATCCGTGGTCGGAGGAACGCGCGGCGCTGATGCGCGCGACGCTGGCCGAGATCCGCCAAAAGCAGGCAGGCCGAAAACTTCTCGTCCCCTGAGGCCCTCTGGCCCTGCACCGCTGCATCTGCCGCCGCGGCCGCAGGCCATAAAAAAACCCTGCCGGATGAGCGGCAGGGTCGGGATTGGCAGAGCCGGAGTGCTTACTCGACTTCGGCCGCTTCCTGCGGAGGGGCGGCCGGCGGGACGTCGCCTTCGGAGAACTCGAGCCTGATCTGCTCGTTCTCGTCCATATCGACACCCACACGCCCGCCACTCACCAGCCGACCGAAAAGCAGTTCGTCGGCCAGGGCCTTGCGGATCATGTCCTGAATCAGGCGCGCCATCGGACGCGCACCCATCAGCGGATCGAAGCCCTTCTTCGCCAGGAACTTGCGCAACAGATCGCTGAAGGTCGCCTCGACTTTTTTCTCGTGCAGCTGTTCTTCCAGTTGCATCAGGAACTTGTCGACCACACGCAGGATGATTTCCTCGTCCAGTGCGCGGAAGCTGATGATGGAGTCAAGACGATTGCGGAATTCCGGGGTGAACATCCGCTTGATGTCCGCCATCTCGTCGCCTGCCTGCTTGCTGTCAGTGAAGCCGATGCTGCGCTTCTGCAGGCTTTCTGCACCCGCATTCGTGGTCATGATGATGATCACGTTGCGGAAGTCGGCCTTGCGCCCGTTGTTATCGGTCAGCGTGCCATGGTCCATCACCTGCAGCAGGATGTTGAATACATCCGGATGAGCCTTCTCGATCTCGTCCAGCAGCAATACCGCATGCGGCTTCTTGGTGATCGCTTCGGTCAGCAGGCCGCCCTGGTCGAAGCCGACGTAACCGGGCGGTGCGCCGATCAGGCGCGAGACCGCATGACGCTCCATGTACTCGGACATGTCGAAACGGATCAGCTCAATGCCCAGAATGAAAGCCAGTTGTTTTGCAACCTCGGTCTTGCCGACGCCGGTCGGGCCGGAGAAAAGGAAAGATCCGATCGGCTTGTCAGTCTTGCCGAGTCCGGCGCGAGCCATCTTGATTGCAGAGGCCAGTGCTTCAATCGCCGGATCCTGGCCGAACACCACGTTCTTCAGGTCGCGATCGATGGTCTGCAGCTTGCTGCGGTCATCCTGATTGACGGATTGCGGCGGGATGCGCGCGATCTTCGAGATGATGTCCTCGATCTCCGGCTTGCCGATCGTCTTCTTCTGCTTCGATTTCGGCAGGATGCGCTGCGCAGCACCCGCTTCGTCGATCACGTCGATCGCCTTGTCGGGCAAATGCCGGTCATTGATGAAGCGAGCGGCCAGTTCGGCAGCCGATGTCAGCGCGGATGCCGAGTACTTGACGCCGTGATGCTCTTCGAAACGCGACTTCAGACCACGCAGGATCTGCACCGTTTGTTCGACCGTGGGCTCATTGACGTCGATTTTCTGGAAGCGACGCGACAATGCATGGTCTTTCTCGAACACGCCGCGGAACTCGTTGAACGTGGTCGCGCCGATGCATTTGAGCTGTCCCGAAGACAGCGCAGGCTTGAGCAGATTCGACGCATCGAGGGTACCGCCTGATGCAGACCCGGCCCCGATGATCGTATGGATTTCGTCGATGAACAGGATCCCGTTCGGATTGCTCTTCATCTGCTTGAGCACTGCCTTCAGGCGTTGCTCGAAATCGCCGCGATACTTGGTGCCTGCCAGCAGGGCGCCCATGTCGAGCGAGTAGACCACCGCATTATTCAGGATCTCCGGCACATCGCCCTGAGTGACGCGCCATGCCAGCCCCTCGGCAATAGCCGTCTTGCCGACGCCAGCCTCGCCCACCAGCAGCGGATTGTTTTTACGCCGGCGGCACAGCGTCTGGATTACCCGCTCCACTTCGGATTCGCGACCGATCAGCGGGTCAATCTTGCCCTCGGCAGCCAGCTTGTTGAGGTTGACTGTGAACTGATCGAGTGCGCTTTCCTTCTGCGGCCCGTCCGTCTGGGCCTCTTCGGAAGAGTCCGACGCCTTCTGAGGCTCGGCCTGCTGGTCCTTCCGCACCCCGTGCGAAATGAAATTCACCACATCAAGACGGGTTACTCCCTGCTGGTGGAGGTAGTAGACCGCATGCGAATCCTTCTCGCCAAAGATGGCCACCAGCACGTTGGCACCGGTCACTTCCTTCTTGCCGTTCGATGCGGACTGAACGTGCATGATGGCGCGCTGGATCACTCGCTGGAAACCGAGTGTCGGCTGCGTGTCGACCTCGGTCGTGCCAGGCACGGTCGGGGTATTGTCATTGATGAAGTTGGTGAGCGTCTTGCGCAAATCTTCGATGTTGACTGCGCACGCACGCAACACCTCTGCTGCGGACGGATTGTCCAGCAAGGCAAGCAACAAGTGCTCTACTGTGATGAACTCATGCCGGGCCTGTCGAGCCTCGACAAAGGCCATATGCAAACTGACTTCGAGTTCCTGGGCGATCATGCTTCCTCCATCACGCACTGGAGCGGGTGGCCCGCCTTCCTCGCGTGGGTTAAAACGAGTTCTACTTTGGTGCTGGCGATATCTTTGGGATAGACACCGCACAAGCCCTTGCCGTCACGATGCACCTTGAGCATGATCTGCGTCGCGGTCTCGCGGTCCTTGTTGAAGTACTCCTGAATGATGGCAACCACGAATTCCATCGGGGTGTAGTCATCATTCAGCAACACTACCTGGTACATGGGAGGTGGCTTGACCGCCGCCTTTTTTTCCTTGGGCACTAGAAGCGTGCCGCCGTCGCTATTGGTTGCCATGCGTTTATTCTAATGCCCTCATCAAGTGCGTAACCAATGCATACCGAGGAATCCGCACTGAGACGATATTACGCCGTTTCGAGAACGCGCGCAGACCGCACAATCAAACTGTCCCAGACCGCTCCTGATGATGCACTTCACATGGTGCCTGGCGCTCGAAGATCAAGTCCCTCGAGTGTCGCAAATGAGTCTAGCATTTTTAACAATCCACTTGACTTTTGAATTCTTTGCCCGAACAATGCAAAATATCAATATGTGTTATTTTGCACCTATTGATAATCGGCGGAGCAATAATGGAGGGGGGCAGCGTAACGCGAGTCTTCTTGCTTTTAGGGCTCGTGTGATTGGTCATTATTGGAAAGACGCTTCTATGGCAACTGGTACCGTCAAGTGGTTCAACGACGCTAAAGGCTTCGGTTTTATCACCCCGGAAGACGGGGGCGAAGATCTGTTCGCTCACTTCTCCGCAATTAACATGAATGGCTTCAAGACCCTGAAAGAAGGGCAAAAAGTCTCGTTCGAAGTGACGCAAGGCCCGAAAGGCAAGCAAGCTTCGAACATCCAGGCGGTCTGACCCTCTCTGGATTTCTCTGAACCCTCGGCTTTGCCGAGGGTTTTTTGTTTTTAAGCCGTCACGCAAACATTGACCTTCCGGAAATTCAAAGGTTCAGACCGCCTGATAAATTCTGAAAAGAAAGTATCTAGTTTGCGAATAGAACGATGCCCCAAAAAAAAAGCCGGAATCAATCCGGCTTTTTAAAGGCGTTACAGCTTTACATATTCGCGATCATTACCTCACCAAAACCCGAGCAAGAGACCTGCGTCGCGCCTTCCATCAAACGCGCAAAATCGTAGGTAACTTTCTTCGAGGTAATCGATTTCTCCATGGAACTAATTACCAGATCGGCCGCCTCGACCCACCCCATATGCCGCAGCATCATTTCTGCCGACAGAATCAGTGAACCAGGATTCACATAATCTTTGCCCGCGTATTTTGGCGCGGTGCCGTGGGTTGCCTCGAACATGGCCACCGAATCCGA
>JAIXTG010000161.1 GCA_027484285.1 Oxalobacteraceae bacterium
AGCCGGTCATCCACAATGACGAGCAGCTGCAGATGCTGGCCGGGGCCGGCGGTCCGGCACTTGACGTTCACCTGAAAATCAACTCGGGCATGAATCGCCTCGGCTTCCGTCCCGAGCGGGCGCGTCAGCTGCACCGTCGGTTGCTGGAGATGCCGGTGGTAGGGCGGGTATCGCTGCTTACCCATTTTGCCAATGCGGAGACGCCGGAGTCGGTGTTGCCTGCGGATCGGCAACTGGAACGATTCCGGGAAGTATGCAGCGGCATCGAGGCCGAGGTCAGCCTCTGCAATTCCGCCGCGCTGTTGCTGCGAAAGGAATTCCGCTGCGACTGGGTGCGGCCCGGCGTGATGCTGTACGGCGGCTCCCCGGGCGGCCGCAGTGCAGCGGCGTTCGGATTGCAGCCGGCGATGACTTTGCGCAGCGAGCTGATCTCGGTGCAGCAGCTCGAGGCTGGCGACAGCGTAGGCTACGGCAGTACGTTCACGGCAGACCGCCCGATGCGCATCGGCGTGGTCGCCTGTGGCTATGCGGATGGCTATCCGCGTCATGCGCCGACCGGAACCCCGGTGCTGGTCGGCGGCGTGCGAACCCGCCTCCTCGGTCGGGTGTCGATGGACATGCTGAGCGTGGACCTCAGCCCGGTCCCCGGTGCCGCGGTCGGCTCGCCGGTGGTGCTGTGGGGTGAGGGGCTGCCGATCGACGAGGTCGCCGAGGCGGCCGGTACCATTGGCTATGAACTGATGTGCGCGATCGCGCCGCGGGTGCGACGCGAAACGCGCAGCGCACTCCGCACCTGAACAATCGCCTGCTGAACCTGCGGAGTCCCATGGCAAAGGCAAAAACCAACTACACCTGCACCGAGTGCGGCGGCGTCAGCAATAAATGGTCAGGGCAGTGCCCGTCCTGCAACAAGTGGAACACGATGGTCGAGACCATCGTTGAAGCGGCGGGCAACCGTTTTTCATCGCAGCCGCACGGACTGGTGCAGGGCGCCCCGGTGATGAAGCTGTCCGAAATCGCTGCGGCCGATGTGCCGCGCTATCCGACCGGCATCGACGAGTTCGATCGGGTACTCGGCGGCGGCCTGGTGTCTGGCGGCGTGGTGCTGATCGGCGGTGACCCGGGGATCGGCAAGTCGACACTGCTGCTCCAGGCGCTGGCCAACCTGTCGAAACTCAAGCGGGCGCTGTACGTCAGCGGCGAGGAATCGGGCGCGCAGGTGGCGCTGCGGGCGCGCAGGCTGGCGATCGATGCGGACGACCTGCACTTGCAGGCCGAGATCCAGCTCGAAAAAATCCTCAACACCCTGGCCGAGCAAAAGCCGCAGGTGGCCGTGATCGACTCGATCCAGACACTGTATTCCGACGCGCTCAGCTCGGCGCCGGGGTCAGTCGCACAGGTGCGCGAGTGCGCCGCGCAGCTGACCCGGGTTGCGAAGCAGTCCGGGATCACCATCATCATGGTCGGCCATGTGACCAAGGAAGGCGCACTGGCCGGCCCGCGGGTGCTCGAGCACATTGTGGATACCGTGCTCTATTTCGAAGGCGACACGCACTCGAGCTTCCGGCTGGTGCGTGCATTCAAGAACCGCTTCGGCGCAGTCAACGAGCTCGGCGTGTTTGCAATGACTGAAAAGGGTCTGAAAGGCGTTTCCAATCCGTCGGCGCTGTTCCTTTCGCAGCATGAGTCGCAGGTGCCCGGTTCCTGCGTGATGGTGACCCAGGAGGGCACGCGGCCGCTGCTGGTCGAGATCCAGGCCCTGGTCGATAGCTCGCATGTGCCGAACGCGCGCCGCTTGTCGGTCGGCCTGGAACAGAACCGGCTGGCGATGCTGCTGGCTGTGCTCAACCGGCATGGCGGCGTTGCTGCCCACGATCAGGACGTGTTCATCAATGCCGTCGGCGGCGTGAAGATTACCGAGCCGGCCGCGGATCTCGCGGTGCTGCTGGCAATCCAGTCATCCATGCGCAGCAAGCCGCTGCCGCGCGGGCTGGTGGCGTTTGGCGAGGTCGGGCTGGCCGGCGAGATCCGTCCCGCGCCCCGCGGCCAGGAACGGCTGCGCGAGGCGGCCAAGCTCGGCTTTTCGATGGCGCTGGTGCCGAAATCCAATCTGCCAAAGCAGAAGATCGAAGGATTGCAGGTGATCGGCGTCGAACGGATCGATGAGGCGATGGCGAAGGTGCGGGAAATCGCTTGAGGCTCCGCCGAGGCCAGTGAGGTTAAGGCAAGGGCTGTCAGCCGCCTGAGGCCTTCGCTACCTGCGCAGCCGCGGAAAGTCCGCTCCTGACCGCGCCTTCGATCGTTGCCGGATAGTCGCTGGCAGTGTAATCACCGGCCAGCCAGAGCCCGGGATGCGCGGTCGCATTCGCCGGACGCTGCAGGCCGGGAGTGCAAGCGAAGGTGGCGCGCTTTTCTGTCACGCATTTGCTCCACAGCGGCGCAGCGAGTTCGGGCATGCAAAGGGCATCGGCCAGCTGTGCTGCCACCAGTTGCGCCAGCCGGTCGGCGCCTTCAAGAAGTGCGGAACCGGAGGCACTCACGACCACCGCCAGCAGGCCGGCCTGTGCGGAATCCAGCTGGCCGCGGTCGAACACGAACTGCCCCCACCGGTTGCACGACGGATCATCGCGCAGGCTCAGCATCGGCGCGGCAAGCCGGGTAGCGTGCGGGTACTGCAGGTAGCAGGTGGTGATCGGTTCGTAATCGAATGCGAGCGTTGCGGCGAGCGCAGGATCGACTTCCGCTACCAGCGGAATCGCATGGGAAGGTGCAGTGGCAATCACGACATGGTGAAAGTCGCTGGCGGATTGTTCGCTGGCCAATCGCCACATATCGCCATTGCGGGCCACGGCCTCGACCCGGCAGCCGCTGTGTACCGTGCCGCCGTGCTTTTCCAGCAAGGCGACGGCCGCGTCCGGGAAGAGGGCCGACAGGTCGACACGCGGCAGGAGCATGTCGGACGCGCTGCGACCCGCGCCAAGGCTGTCGCGCAGCACTGCAAGGAATACGTTGGCCGAGGCCTGCTCGGGAGGCGTGTTCAGCGCGGCAATGCAGAGCGGCCGCCACATCAGCGCGCTAAGCCGCTCGGTCTGGTCGAAACGCTCGAGCAGTGTCGCCACCGTGCAGTCGATGTCGAGGCG
>JAIXTG010000090.1 GCA_027484285.1 Oxalobacteraceae bacterium
ACGGGGCTCGCCAACCGGCGCGCGCTGCTCGAGGCAGCAGATATCGAGTTCGACAGGCACAAGCGGAAGCCGAGGGATATCGGTTTGCTGCTGATTGATATCGATCACTTCAAGCAGATCAACGATACCTACGGTCATCCGGTCGGCGACAAGGTAATCCGCAACCTGGCGGCCGTGCTGCTGCAGAGTGTACGCAGCATCGACGTTGTCGCACGGATTGGCGGCGAGGAGTTCGCGGTGCTGCTGCCGTCAACTGACCAGACGATGGCCGTTCTCATTGCCGAACGCATTCGCAGCAATGCCGCTGCACAGCGGATTGTCGTCAGTGCTGCAGAAATCAATTACAGGGTGAGCATTGGCGTTGCCCGGGTGACGAGCGAAATACAAGGTCTCGATGACTTGATCGAGGCGGCTGACCACGCGCTGTACGATGCGAAGCATCAGGGCAGGGACCGCATCAGTACAAGGACGTGATTGCGCTATTTCAGTACCCGGAAGAGGTTGCTTGAGTCATCGGTCCAGGGGCGCAGTCCGGTTGGCGGTTGCGCAATGGCGGTGGCGGCCAGGGCAGGCCGCAGCAGAATACTTCGGCTCTCGGATACCAGCACCCAATCCGAACCCGTCAGCGGAGGTTCCGGCCGGTGGTCGGAAACCAGAACGGCGTGCATGCCGGTGCTCGTTGCAAGCGCCTCGACCACTGGCGCCAGCGACAGAAAGCGATTCGATATGTGGAACGCAATCACGCCGTTGTCGTTTATGTGCCGGCGATAGATGGCCAAAGCCTCGCGCGTCAACAGATGTACTGGTATCGAGTCGCCTGAAAACGCATCAACGACGAGCACGTCGAAACGGTTGGGCGGCTCCTTGTCCAGACTGAGTCGTGCGTCTCCAACCACGAGCCGGATCGCCGCCTTGCTATCGCGCAGGTAACTGAACTCCCGTTGGGCAACGGAGACGACCGCCGGGTCGATGTCATAGAAACGGAACTGGTCGCCTGCTTCCGCGTAGGCGGCCAGCGTACCGGTGCCAAGGCCGATCACGCCGATATGGCGACTAACGGCGGGATCCGCTGAGGCGAGCAGGCGGCCTATGCCTGAACTGGGCCCGTAGTAGGTCGTCGGCTTGTTGCGGTTGCTGCCTGACAGGTACTGCTCTCCATGCAGGATCGCACCATGCAGCAGTTTGCGTACGCGCGGTCCGTCTTTGCTGCCGCCCTCATCCCTCACCAACAGGCGCCCGTAGAAATTGCGCTCCATCAGCCGGGCAGAGTAGCTGTCCACACGCACCTGCATCCATAGATTGATTGCGCAGACGAGGGCGAGCAGCAGGCCGCTGGCAAGCAGTATGCGACGCTGCCGCAGCACGAAAGCCATCAGCAGGGCGATCAGCACGAAGCCGAGGCCGAGCTCGTAGAAAGCCGGCAGGATTTTTGGTGCGGCCAGTCCCACCAGCATGCCGCCAAGGGCCCCGCCGAACGACAGCGCAAGATAGAACTGTGTCAGGTGGCTTGTGCCCGGCCTCAGTTTTGCCATTTCGCCGTGCAGGAACATGCAGATGACGAACAGTCCTGCGCAATACAGCGGGATCGCCACTTTGATGTTGAACCCGAGCCGCGCCTCCCACAACCCGAAGCTGCAAACGGCGAGCACGAGAAATGCCGGAATCAGGAAGACATTGCGCCGGTACCAGCGATCGCTCTCGAAACAGAGCACGAAGGTCAGCAGGTACAAGGTCAGCGGCAGGATCCAGAGGAATGGAATGGCTGCGACGTTTTGCGTGATGTGGTTGGTGGTGGCCAGCAGCAGCCACGACCCCAGTGCGGACAGGCCGACCCACAGCGCGACCATCCCCGCGCCCGGCGGCGCCGATACCTCCTCGTGGGCAACCGGGACAGTGTCGGAAGCTCGCGGGCGGATACGTCGAAGCAGGGAGATTCCCGACGCAAGGCAGAGCAGGCTGAAGCCGGCGTAGACCATCGACCATGCGGACGATTGGGCGCGGAGCGGCAGCCATGGTTCGACCAGAAAAGGATAGGCTAGCAAGGCCAGCAGTGATGCAAGATTGGACAGCGAGAACAGCCGGTACACCTTCGGGCCCTCGCCGGCCTGGGCAGCCCAGGACTGGATCAGCGGTCCGGTGGCGGAGAGTGCGAGATAGGGCAGGCCGACGGTCATCGCCAGCAACATCAGGATGTAGGGGCCGGGATCCTCGCTGCCTGCAGGTTTCCACTCCGGGCCGGCGATCACGGGCAGCGCAAACAGGCTCGCTGCGAGCAGCAGGCCATGCAAGGCGACCTGCATCGTCGGTTTCAGGAGCCGGGTAATGCGATCCGAGTACGCATAGCCGAGCAAGAGCAGGCTCTGGAAAAACACCAGGCAGGTGGCCCACACGGACGCCGATCCGCCAAACCACGGCAGGATGTGCTTGGAAACGATGGGCTGGACGAGAAACAGGAGGAATGCGCTTGAGAAGATCGTGGCAGCGTAAAGCATTCGGAGCCTCATCCATTTCTGGTTAATGGTCGGGTGAAGCTTGGTCCCGCCGACAGGAATCGAACCTGTATCTAGCGCTTAGGAGGCACTCGTTCTATCCATTGAACTACGGCGAGGACACGGGTGCTGCGCGCGCATGCGCTGCACGGCGCAAATTATAGCCTAGCGGTCTTCTTCGGCCCCGGCTGCAGGGGCAATCGCTGCCCGCGGGCCGGCAGTCGTACAATAGAGCGCTTTTCACCCATTCTCGGGACGCAATGCAGCGTCCGCCATCATGGCAGTCATTTCCCTAAGCGAAGCACAACTGGCATTCGGTCACGTCGCACTGCTCGACCGGGCCGAATTTTCCCTCGAGTCCGGCGAGCGCATTGGCCTGATCGGCCGCAACGGTACAGGCAAGTCATCACTCCTGAAAATCATTGCGGGTATTGCGAAGCTGGACGATGGCCTGCTCGTCTTGCAGCAAAGCCTGCGCATTGCCTATGTCGAACAGGAGCCACAGTTCGATGCCGGACAATCGGTGTTTGACGCAGTAGCGAGCGGGGTTGGCGATCTGCAGGACTGGCTGCAGGAGTACGACGCGCTCTCTGCGAAGCTGGGCGGTTCCGATGATGATGCATTGATGGAGCGCCTGCACCAGTTGCAGGCGAAAATCGATGTGGCCGATGGCTGGAGTCTGTCGAACCGGGTGGAGACCACGCTGCAGCGTCTGACTCTCGACGGTCAGCGCTTGGTCGGCACGCTTTCGGGCGGCATGAAGAAACGCGTGGCGCTGGCGCGTGCGCTGGTAACGGCACCCGATGTGCTTATCCTCGACGAGCCGACCAACCACCTCGATTTTGCATCGATTGCGTGGCTCGAAGGGCTGCTGCGAGAATTCCGGGGCAGCCTGCTGTTCATTACCCACGATCGCAGCTTTCTCGACAATGTCGCCACCCGCATCGTCGAGCTTGACCGCGGGAAGCTCCAGTCCTACCCGGGTAATTTCAGCGCCTACCAGATTCGCAAGGCAGACCAGCTGGCGGTAGAGGAAGTCGAGAATGCGAAATTCGACAAATTCCTTGCCCAGGAAGAGGTCTGGATCCGCAAGGGCGTCGAGGCACGCCGCACCCGGAACGAAGGTCGCGTGCGGCGGCTGGAATCGCTGCGTCTCGAGCGCTCGCGACGGCGCGACCAGCAGGGACAGGTGAAGATGGAATTGTCCGCCGGCGAGCGCTCCGGAAAAATTGTCGCGGAGCTCATCGAAGCCAGCAAAGCCTATGACGGCCGTCCGATCGTCAAAGGCTTCAGCGCCACCATCATGCGGGGTGACAAAGTGGGCCTGATCGGACTGAATGGTGCGGGCAAGACGACGCTGCTGCGACTTATCCTGGGAGAGCTGCAGCCGGATGCCGGGACGGTGCGCCAGGGCAGCAAGCTGCAGGTCGCCTACTTCGACCAGATGCGCGAGCAGCTCAATGATGAGGCAACGCTGGCCGATACCATTTCCCCGGGCAGCGACTGGGTCGAGATCAACGGGCAGCGCAAGCATGTCATGACCTACCTGGGCGATTTTCTTTTCGCCCCGGAGCGCTCGCGTTCGCCGGTGAAGTCGCTCTCGGGCGGCGAGCGCAACCGGCTGCTGCTGGCGCGCCTGTTCGCCAAACCAGCCAACGTGCTCGTGCTGGACGAACCGACCAACGACCTTGATATCGATACCCTCGAATTGCTGGAGCAACTGCTCGAGGACTTCAGCGGCACGGTGTTCCTCGTAAGTCACGATCGTACCTTTCTCGACAACGTGGTCACGCAGGTATTCGTTGCCGAGGGCGGCGGAGAGTGGCGCGAGTACATCGGTGGCTACAGCGACTGGGAGCGTGTGCGCAAGCCGCTTGCCGCAGCGGCGCCCAGAGAGCCGAAAAAAATCGAGCCCCAGCCCGCGGTCCTGCAGCCAGCTGTCGAGCCGGCGGCAAAGCCAAAGAAGCTGAGTTTCAAGGAGCAGCGGGAGCTCGAACAGCTGCCGCAAATGATCGCTGGGCTGGAGGCAGAACAGGCCGAGATTTCCGCCCGTCTCGCCGATCCCGACCTGTACCGAAAGGAGCCTGCAACGGTACAGCAGTTGAACCAGCGCTTTGCAGAAATCGATGAACAGCTGATGCAGGCGCTTGAGCGCTGGGAAGCGATCGAATCTCGCTCCACTCCCGGCTGAGGGAGGCTCAGTTCAGTTTGCGTGTTGCGGCGCGCAGTTCCGGCAGGCGCTGGCGCAGTGCTTCTGCATCGGTCGCCTGCGGACAGCGCTCGAGATAAGCTTCAAGATCCTGCAGTGCTGCTTGCGGACAGTCCAGGTTGGCGTAAGCGAGTCCGCGATCACGGCGCTCGGCAATTTCATCCGGCAGCAAGATCACCAGCCGCTGCTGGACATTCAGGAACTGCCGCCAGTGAGGATGCTCGGCGAACAGCGCTTTCAGGTTGCGCAGCATGCGAACCAGTATGGCCCGCGGTGTGGCATCCGCCAGATAACTCGCCAGCGGCGGGTCTTCAGGCCCGTGACCGTTGATCAGAAAAGGCTCCAGTCGCTCTTCGATGTCTTCGCGTGACAGACTGGTGCCATTGAAAGGATCGAGGATGATGTCGCCGTTCTTCACCGACAGCTTCATCAGGAAATGGCCGGGGAAGGAAACGCCTTTCACGTCCAGCCCGATTTGCTGGGCGAGTTCGATGTAGATCACCGCCAGCGAAATCGGTATGCCCCGACGTGTCTCCAGCACCTTGTGGAGGTAGCTGTTGTCGGGGTTGTAGTAATCGTTCAGATTGCCGGCGAATCCGAGTTCCTGATAAAAGAAATTGTTGAGCAGCCTGAGCTTGGGGATAGTGGCGATGTCCGCCGGCATCCGTCGTCTCAGGCGCGCGGCAAATCGATCGATTTCCAGCTGGCAGGCGGTCAGGTCGAGCGTGGGGTCGTCATCCTGGGCGACGCTCAGCGCCGCCTCGAGCAGGGGAATGTGCTCATCTTCCTGCACCAGCGCCGCAAAGTAGTCGATAGCTTTGATCATCGCCTTGTCGCCGAAAGTTTCGCCTAGCGGGACTCCCGCTTGAAATCGCCCAGCCGAAAGCCCATCGCCCACAACGAGCCGAAGTACGCAGCACCGCATGCAGTGATCACGAGTGAAAGCGCTCCGATCCGCAGGGCAGGCGTTGCCTGCATCGCAATCCAGTCAAAACGGTCCGCAAGCCACAGCGCGGCACCCGCCATCAGCATGAGAGCGCCGGCCAGCTTGAGCAAGAACGGCCACCAGCCGGTTGCGGGGCGGTATATGCCGCGCTTGACCAGCATCAGGTAGAGAAAGCCGGCGTTCAGGGTAGCGCCCAGTCCGATGGAGAGCGCCAGGCCTGCATGGGCAATCCAGGGGACGAATGCAAGATTCATCAGCTGCGTTGCGACCAGCACGCCGACCCCGATCTTCACCGGCGTACGAATATCCTGTTTTGCGTAAAAGCCGGGCGCGAGTATTTTCACCAGGATCAGTCCCATGAGCCCGACACCGTAGGCGACCAGTGCGCGTGCCGTCATCGCAACCGATACCGGGTCAAATTTCCCGTAGTGGAAAAGGGTGGTGGTCAATGGTACGGACAGGATCATCAGTGCCACAGCAGCGGGTGTAGCGAGCAGGAAGCAAAGTCGCAGGCCCCAATCCAGAAGGGATGAGTACTCCGCCATATCTCCGGTCGCATGGGCTTTGGACAGGCTGGGCAGCAGAATAGTGCCAAGCGCGACGCCCAGGAGACCGGTTGGCAGCTCCATTAGCCGGTCGGCATAGGATAACCAGGACACGCTGCCATTCGCGAGATGGGAGGCAATGTTGGTATTGATGATCAGGCTGATCTGCGCCGCTGATACTGCGAAGGTGGCCGGGAGCATTTGCTTGAGCACGCGCCGCACCCCTTCATCGCGCAGTCCGGCAAAAGGATTCAGTCCGACGCGAGGCAGCATGCCCACCTTGCGCAGCGCGGGCACCTGAAATGCCAGCTGCAGCAGGCCTCCGATCAGCACTGCAATCGCAAGTGCGTAGACGGGCTGTGGCAGCCAGGGTGCAAGAAATAACGTGGCGGCGATGAAAGACAGGTTGAGCAGCACCGGCGTGAAGGCCGGCACCCGGAATTCGCGCCATGTGTTCAGGATGCCGCCGGCCAGTGCCACCAGCGACATGAACAGGATGTACGGGAACATGATGCGCGTCATCGAAACGGACAGCGACATGGCAAGCGGGTCGGAGGCGAAGCCGCTGGCCATCAGCAGCACAATCGCCGGTGCAAACACGATACCGGCCATCGAAGTTGCCAACAGCACCCAGAACATCACGGTGGCTACATGATCAGCCATTAACCGGGTGGCCCGGTTTCCCTGCTGGTTTTTATATTCCGCGAGAATCGGAACAAAGGCTTGAGCGAAGGCGCCCTCGGCAAACAGACGCCGCAAGAGGTTAGGTATCCGAAATGCAACAAAAAAGGCATCGGTATAGACCGAGGCGCCGAAGGTACGCGCCACGAGGAACTCGCGGACCAGGCCGGTGATGCGGGAGAGCATCGTCATGCCGGATACCGTGACGAGCGTTCTGTGCAGGTTCATGGCGCCCGATTATAGCCGCATGACTTGCGGCCCCCAGCTCAGCCCTTTCTTTTTTGGAAATGTCCCGGCAATTAGGCTGTTATTCGGCCGCCGCCAATTGAATGACGCTGGTCATTTGCTGTGAGAACAAAAACCCGCTATACTCGCCGTCTTTCGCATTCCGCCCGGGGCTAGGCCTCGAGCCTTACACCGTCAGGAAACAAACATGGCAAATACCGCACAGGCACGCAAGCGCGCCCGCCAAGCAGTCAAGCTGAACGCTCAGAATTCCAGCCAGCGTTCGACCCTGCGCACCGCAATCAAAGCTGTTCGCAAGGCGATCGAAGCTGGTGACAAGGCGGCTGCAGCGCAAACGTTCCAGTCGCAGGTTGCGATCATTGATCGCATCGCCGACAAGAAAATCATCCACAAGAACAAGGCGGCTCGCCACAAGAGCCGTCTGTCCGCTGCGATCAAGGCACTGGCCTGATTCGTGCGCCGGCGCAGCCGGCCTATGGTGTGAAAGCTGACCCGCTCCGACGAAAGTCCGGCGGGTTTGCTTATTTCGGCAAGCCGTCTACCGGCGTGCCCGCCCGGATGTTTCGTTTGCGAAACCATCCCTTGTTCATCTCCAAAGCGTAGCGAGCCGGCCGATCCGCACAATGGGCATCCAGGCTGTGCGGCTGCATATCCTCGATGTTGATAATCCTGCCGTCATCGCCGATAAACGCGACAGACAGGGGTATCAGCGTGTTCTTCATCCACATGCAGACCTGACGGGCATTGGCGAAGCGAAACACCATGCCTTCGTTTTCCCCCATGCTTTCCCGGAACATCAAGCCACGTCCCCGTTCTTCGTCCGAGATTGCTACTTCGGCACGAATGAGATGCACGCCAATATTCAATGAGGTAATTGGAAGCGATTGGGCTTGACCTGCGGACCACAGCAGGCAGGCACTCAGTAGCCAGGCATGTTTCATCGGCAGTCAGGAATGTAATAACAGAAAGATTGTAATCGACTCCGGAGGCCGGCAACTTGGTCGCTGGTTACCATTCGTCGATTCCGATTTCGCGCCACTCTCCCGGCAACAACGGATGCGTGCTTAAAGACAGGGGGCCGATAGCGCTGCGAATCAGTCGCAGGGTAGGCAGGCCGACGGCGGCGGTCATTCGTCGCACTTGGCGGTTCTTTCCTTCGGTCAGGGTGATGGCCAGCCAGCTTGTCGGTATCTGGCGCCGGGCACGGACCGGGGGGGTGCGCGGCCATAACCAGCCCGGCTCTTCGATTTGCATCGTCTCGCTGCCTCGCGTGAGGAAATCCCCCAGATCCATCGGCTGGCGCAAGCGCTCCAGCTGCTGCCTGCTGACCGCTCCCTCCACCTGAACCAGATAAGTTTTGCGCTTGCCACCTGACGGATGACTGATCTCGTGCTGCAAGGCGCCGTCATTAGTCAGCAGCATCAGGCCCTCGCTGTCCGCGTCCAGCCGGCCCGCAGGATAGATGCCCGGAATGTCGAGGTAGTTGGCGAGAGTCGTCCGGCCGGAGTGGGCGGAAAACTGGCTCATCACGCCAAAAGGCTTGTTGAAAAGTATCAATCGCATTGCTGGTTTGTCCGTCGCTTATGGCATAAAGCAAAATTCTAGTGCATAATACGAAATGTAGTCTTATGTCTTATATAAGAGTCTAGCTGCTGAAGCGTTGTCTGTCCGCGTGGGCCGTACAACGCATGTGTCATGCTTTGCCGTTCAACCGACGGCAATTACAATCTGCTATCCGCCCCCACTTCGGAGATAACGATGTATCAACATATCAAAGTGCCTGCTGAGGGACAGAAAATCACGGTCAACACCGATTTCTCTCTCAACGTGCCCGACAATCCCATCATTCCGTTCATCGAGGGAGACGGCACGGGCGTGGACATCAGCCCCGTCATGATCAAAGTCATCGACGCTGCGGTTGCAAAGGCCTACGCCGGCAAGCGCAAGATCAGCTGGATGGAAATTTACGCTGGCGAAAAATCGACCAAAGTGTACGGCCCCGATGTCTGGCTGCCGGAGGAGACGCTCAAGGTCCTCAAGGATTATGTGGTTTCAATCAAGGGACCACTGACGACGCCTGTCGGCGGCGGCATCCGGTCGCTGAATGTGGCTCTTCGCCAGGAGCTCGACCTGTACGTCTGCCTGCGTCCCGTACGTTACTTCAAGGGCGTGCCATCGCCACTGCGTGAACCGGAAAAGACGGACATGGTGATTTTCCGCGAGAACTCCGAAGACATCTATGCCGGCATCGAGTGGCAAGAGGGTAGCGAGGGCGCGCGAAAAGTGATCGATTTCCTGATCAAGGAAATGGGCGTGAAGAAAATTCGCTTTCCTCAGACTTCGGGTATTGGTGTCAAGCCGGTCTCGCGGGAGGGCACCGAACGTCTTGTGCGCAAGGCGATTCAGTATGCGATCGACAATGACAAGCCGTCGCTTACCCTGGTTCACAAGGGCAACATCATGAAGTACACCGAGGGTGGCTTCCGTGATTGGGGCTATGCGCTTGCGCAGAAAGAATTCGGTGCTCAACCGATTGATGGCGGCCCATGGTGCAGCTTCAAGAACCCGAGGACGGGCAAGGAAATCATTGTCAAGGATTCCATCGCCGACGCCTTCCTGCAGCAGATTCTCCTTCGCCCGAACGAGTACAGCGTCATTGCTACGCTCAACCTGAATGGCGACTACATTTCTGACGCGCTGGCGGCACAGGTGGGCGGTATCGGCATTGCACCGGGAGCGAATCTGTCGGATTCGGTGGCCATGTTCGAGGCAACCCACGGCACCGCGCCAAAATACGCGGGCAAAGATTATGTGAATCCTGGTTCACTGATTCTGTCGGCAGAAATGATGCTGCGGCATATGGG
>JAIXTG010000179.1 GCA_027484285.1 Oxalobacteraceae bacterium
CCTCCACGGCAAAGCCCCACCCTGCGACCGACTCGGGATCGCCGTGAAGGATGCCAACGCGGTGCTCCCCTACCCTCACAGTCAAGTGAAGCGGAAGAGCCGCGAGACTCTCCCGCGCCGGCGCCAGATTGTCCGCACATGCTGACAGGCGTTCCATCACCCGGTCGGACAGATCTGCGCTTTCTGCGTGAATCCACTCCGGATAATTGCAACCGCAGCCTTGGCCCGGCGTGGGTCGCGCTAATTCGAGCTCGATGTTGCCGGCCGAGGCAATCTGCTCGAGAACCCTGTCGTTGATCATGGAAAATGACGCCGGGTCGCAATCCAGCCAATGGAAGTCGCCGTTGAACACCAGGGTGACTTCGCGTCCCGAGGCACGCGACTCGGCATCGCGCATTCGCATGATTTCCAGCAGCGCAAAGGCATTGCCATACAGGCCTCCGGCAACATAAACCGTGTGGCAGTCTCCGGGGCGCTCGTCCCGGAACGCCTCCGGGCGGGTACGGTAATGCAGAGGACAATGCCGCATGGACTGACTCATGGTGCCCCGGACAGCAGATGCCAGTGGACTTGCACCACCTGCGCCCGGCCGCATTCAAACTCGGTCATCCAGAGGGCAGGCATCGGCGCATTTGCTTTCATTTTGAAAGTAATTCAGGGCACTGGAAACCTCTCAATCAAGCGCGTCTGACGAGCCGCAACCGGAATCCGCTTATCGTTGGAGGTGATGACGACCAGCGGTCCGCGAGCTGCTGCCGACTCTCGGCATCGCCGGCTGAACGCTTCCGGTTTTTTTGATCTGGTACCCGGATTTTTTTCCAGACAACGAAGACACTTGCAGCAGGCCCTCATTCGATTTACGGCGGAGAGAAACATGCGAACCCCGGCACCCTATCCTGATGCGCACGAGCGCCGCACCATGCCGCGAGAGGGCCTCCCCTTCTTTCCCACGGTTGAACGGCAATGCGCTGATACCGAAGACAGCCACTTGACCAGGGACGAGTGGATTGCCGTTGCACGCGCACTCTTCAACCAGCGAACAAGCTTTCCGGAGCATGCGCTGCTGTTTGCTACGGGATTCGATACCACCGGCGCCTCGGCAGCACGACTGCTGCGTTTGACGAGGCCGCTGCTGCCCGCCCACGAAGGGCAGCACCTGATCAGCGTGCGCTGGCTGTCTTATGCGATGGTCGAGGTCACGACCCTGCTCAATGACCAGGGACCGGCTTGCCTCCTGCAGCAGGGTTTCCTCGTGTCCATGCAGGGAGGTGCGCGGCTGGCGACGAGCCGTGCCTACTTCCTGTTTGCCGATGCACGGGAAGCTTTGGGACTCTCAACAGGGCCGGCCGACAAGCCTCGGCAATTCGAACCGGTGGCGCCATTGACCTTGCGGAGGAGCCAGGGGATGGCTCTTTGCTACCCTGCCCGAATCCGCCAATAACAGCAGACCACCGCGGCGCGCACGGCTTGCCGGAGCGACCGGCCTCATCGGACAAGTGCTGCTGAAAAGATATCGGCGCACGATATTCAGCGATTGAAGCGCGTGGCTACACTGAGGCCGCGGCTACTGGCGTGACTGCACCGCTGGCATTCAACAATCTGTTGCAGGCATCGACCTCAGCCGTGTCCGGCGTGCGTCTGGCCAAACAAGCTACCGAGCGGGTTTAGCTGGCGGCATCTGTCGGCGTCGAGGTTGACCTGAGTAACCGCGGCAACACCTACAGTGCTTCGGGCGTATCAGGGCTGTCGGCAGTGACGTTCAACGACAATATCCGGAAGACCCGCGGCAGCAGCTCGGTCGGCGCATTGCTGCAATTGGGCAAAGGGCAGTACATCAACGCGCAGGTGGTTTACCGGGAAGAAGCGTTTTCGCGCGTGTCGACGACCGGCGCCCAGGTGGTGTATCAGGCGTCGTTCTGAGGAATGAATATTGCGCGCATGGACGAGACAGCAAAGCCG
Source organism: Oxalobacteraceae bacterium (assembly GCA_027484285.1). GTDB lineage: Bacteria > Pseudomonadota > Gammaproteobacteria > Burkholderiales > Burkholderiaceae_D > Pernthalerella. Next base: position 1,960 of record JAIXTG010000179.1, read on the forward strand.
GGAGGAAGTTGACAAGTGCAATCTCCTGCCCGGGCCTGAAAGCGAAGTTGATGAGAGATTTTTAAAAAAATCACTCTGGTTTTCAGATCCGGCTTTATCGACGCCGTCCCGCCCGAAGTACTGCAGCAAAAGGCCGGAAACCCCAGCGCAATTGAAGGTTCCGGCCTGCGTCTGCAGCACTCCGTCCTGGCGCCTGCCGACGCCCAAGATTGCGAGGGCCGCAAGGATTCAGAACCGGATGGGCACTGCAATCCCGATGCGAAAATCCGGCGCGCTGCGCGTCACGCCAATACCGAGCAGTACATCGATCGCCGTCGACGCATTCATGACGGCCGATCCGCCGATTTCGAACACGCCCACCGGGTCGTCGGTATTGGGCAGCGACACGCCGTTGACGCGCGTTTTGTCGAAGAAGCGCGCACTGAAAGCCGCGCGCAGCGAGGTGCCCGGACTGGTGGCCAGCCCGGTGCCGAAGCGCAGGCTGTGCACATTACCGAGATCAACCTCGGAACCTGCCTGAGTCTCGGAAAAGCTGCGCGTGAACGTGTAATTGCCGAAAAAGACCACCGGATCAGCGCGCTTGATCGCGGTGAGGCCGAGGCTGGCGGCATCGAAGCCGCTGCCCAGCGCAACCGGCGTGCCGCCACCGAAAAGCGTGTTGCGCCCGCTGGAGAACTGATAGCCCAGCGTGCCAATCACGCTTGGCAAGGCACCTCTCTCAAGCAGCAACTGCTTCGATAGCGCGACATAGGCATCACCTATGCCATCGGCCCGGGTCTCGGTGCCAGCGGTTTCGCGGCGCTCCCAGACATACGGAACCCCCGCCTCGAACTGGAAACGCGCAGGCAGCCCGATCCGGAAAGCGAGGCCCGGCCCGAACGCATCCCGCTTGAAACTGCCGCCGGAAAGTTCGACGCGCGAGTAAACAAAGTTCGGCTCAATCTCGAAGGCCCCGGCGGACAGCAGCAGGCCGCGTTCGCGTACCAGTGCGCGCTCCAGCGCACGGTCGCTGTCGGGCCCGGCAGCGTCTGCCGCCGGAGCACCG
>JAIXTG010000207.1 GCA_027484285.1 Oxalobacteraceae bacterium
AGCAGCGCCGCTTCGCGCGGCGAGGACAGCGGCGCCAGGTCGACCGCCTTCAGCGCGGCCTCGTCGCCGCCCCATTGCGCCAGCACCGAGCAGATGCGCGCATGCGCATACTGCACGTAGTAGACCGGGTTTTCGTCGGACTGCGCGAGCGCGAGGTCGACATCGAACACGAACTCGGTGTCGGCCTTGCGCGAGATGAGGAAGAAGCGCACCGCATCGCGGCCGCGCGTCAGGTCGCGCTGGCCGTTCGCGTCCGCCGCGTCGCCGGCCGACCATTCGATCAGGTCGCGCAGCGTCACGTAGGAGCCGGCGCGCTTGGAGATTTTCACTTCCTCGCCGTTCTTCATCACGGTGACCATCTTGTGCAGCACATAGTCCGGATAGCCCTGCGGGATGCCGGCGCCGACCGCCTGCAGGCCGGCGCGCACGCGCGCGATGGTGCCGTGGTGGTCACTGCCCTGGATGTTGATCACCTTCTGGTAACCGCGCTGGAATTTCGCGACATGGTAGGCCACGTCCGGCACGAAATACGTGTAGGTGCCGTCGGACTTGCGCATCACGCGGTCCTTGTCGTCGCCATAGTCGGTGCTGCGCAGCCACAGCGCGCCGTCCTGTTCGAACGTCTTGCCGGCCTGCCGCATTGCGTCGACCGCCGCCTCGACCCGGCCGTCGGTATACAGCGAGGACTCGAGGTAGAAATTGTCGAAGCGCACGCCGAAGGCCTGCAGGTCGAGGTCCTGCTCGTGGCGCAGGTAGGCAACGGCGAAGCGGCGGATCGACTCGAGGTCATTCACGTCGCCGCTGGCCGTCACCGGCTCGCCATCATTGGCGGAGACCGTTTTCTTTGCGAGGAAGTCGGCGGCGATGTCGGCGATGTAATCGCCGTTGTAGGCCGACTCGGGCCAGTCGGGCGCGCCGGGCTGGCTGCCCTTTGCGCGCGCCTGCACCGACGCGGCCAGCGTCGCGATCTGCACGCCGGCATCGTTGTAATAGAACTCGCGCAGGACGTCGTGGCCCTGTGCCTCCAGCAGCGCGCACAGCGCATCGCCCAGCGCGCCCTGCCGGCCGTGGCCGACATGCAGCGGCCCGGTCGGGTTGGCCGACACGAATTCGACCAGCACCTTGCTGCCGGCGCCGGCATTGCTGCGGCCGTAGCACTCGGCTTCGGCAAAGATGCGGCGCACCACGTCCTGCTTTGCTGCCAGCGCCACCCGCAAATTGATGAAGCCCGGGCCGGCGATCTCGACCGCATCGACCAGGCCCTGCCGCGCCGGATGGGCCATCACGGCATCGGCCAGCGCCTGCGCGAGCTGGCGCGGGTTGCTCTTCAGCGGCTTGGCCAGCTGCATGGCGATATTGCACGCCAGGTCGCCGTGCGACGGGTCGCGCGGGCGCTCAAGCGTCACTACCGGGGTGGGCAGGCCGGTGCCGGCCAGCAGCGGGCCGATGGCATCGGAAAAAAGGGAGGCGATCTGTTCTTTGTGTCGGGATTGCATGGGCTTCGGCAGGCGGCCGCGCGGGAATGGCGGATAAAGCCGGGATTATAGCGGCCGGCAGCCGCCCGGCAGGCAGCAAAAAAAAGGGGGCGCCTGGCTTGCGGCGCCCCGGAGAGGAGATACAGCTGCTTGTTGCTGCGTGCCGGCTAGCGGCACGAGGCCAGCATGGGCAAATGCGCACCCTGTGTCAATTGATAATTACAATGCCTGAGTCAATTTGTATTGACAGTCTTGCCAGCCAAGAATACATTGTCCTCATGGGTCAATGGGACGGTGCGTCCCGACCGCTGCCTAGGCGCCCGCATGAAGCTGCTGCACTCCGCGATCCGCAAGCTCACCTCCTCGCTGGACATGCGATGGATGCCTTTTGCCGATGTGGCAAGGCCCGAGCTGCCGCTGGGCCGGCTGCTGCGGCTGTCGCTGTTCCAGTTCTCGATCGGCCTCGCGACCGCACTGCTGGTGGGTACGCTGAACCGGGTAATGATCGTGGAACTCGGGGTGCCCGCATGGTGGGTCGCGCTGTCGGTTGCGCTGCCGCTGGTCTCGGCGCCGCTGCGCGCACTGATCGGCTTCCGTTCCGACACCCACCGCTCGGCGCTCGGCCTGCGCCGCCTGCCCTACCTTTGGACCGGCAGCCTGCTGCTGTTCGGCGGGCTGGCGATCATGCCGTTCGGGCTGCTTGCGCTGTCCGAGCCGCAGCCCGGCATGCTGTGGATCAGCCGCATCGGTGCGGCGCTCGCCTTCCTGCTGGTCGGCATGGGCATGCAGGTCACGCAGACCGCGGGCCTGGCGCTGGCGACCGATCTTGCGACGCCCGAAACGCGGCCGCGCGTGGTCGCGCTGATGTACACCATGCTGCTGCTGGGCCTGGTCGGCAGCGGCCTGCTGTTCGGCTGGCTGCTGGCCGATTTCTCGCCGCTGCGGCTGGTACAGGTCGTACAGGGTTCGGCACTGGCGGTGGCCATGCTGAACCTGAATGCCTTGTGGAAGCAGGAAGCGCTGAACCGCACGCGCGCGCAGCAGCCGCGCGGCGGCCCGGCCTTCGGCGAGCGCTGGCGCGCCTATGCGGACCGGCCGGGAGTGAAACGCTTTCTTTGGACAGTCGGGCTCGGCACCTGCGCGTTCAACATGCAGGACATCATCCTCGAGCCCTATGGCGGCCAGGTGCTGCGGCTGGGCGTGGGCGCGACCAGCCTGCTGACGGCGCTGACCGCATGCGGTGCACTGCTGGCCTTTGCGGCCGCGGCACGGCTGCTGCGGGGCGGCATGCAGGCCACGCGGGTCGCCGCGCTGGGCGCACTGGCCGGCCTGCCTGCATTTGCGATGGTGATTTTTTCGGCGCCGCTCGACGCGCCCCACCTGTTCCGCGCCGGCGCATTCCTGATCGGCGTTGGTGGCGGCCTGTTCTCGGTCGGCACGCTGACGATGGCAATGGACCTGCAGACCGGCGACGACGCCGGCCTTGCGCTGGGCGCATGGGGTGCGGTGCAGGCGACCGCGGCCGGCACATCGGTCGCTGCCGGCGGCCTGCTGAAAGATGCCGTCGGCGCACTGGCGAGCGCCGGCTGGCTGGGCGAAACCCTGGTGTCGGACGTCACCGGTTACAGCTTCGTGTACCACCTCGAAATGTATCTGTTGTTCGCAGTACTGATAGCGGTCGGTCCGCTGGTCAGGCATGCGCCCGCCCCGGGCGCGCACGCCGGCCGGAAGTTCGGCCTGGCGGAATTCCCGGGCTGACGGCCCTAACGATGCAGCAAAACCCGTAGCCGGCAGCGCCGTCGCGGACCCCACAATAGAAGGAGAAGCATCATGGAAACAGGCGCGATCACGCAATATGTCGACGTAGCCCAGCTTGTGCTGTACCTGTTCTGGATTTTCTTTGCCGGGCTGGTCTATTACCTCCTGCAGGAAAACCACCGTGACGGCTATCCGCTCGACCCGGGCACCGGCCGCGGCACGAAAATGGATGGCTGGCCGCCGATCCCGGATCCCAAGACCTACAAGCTGGCCAATGGCGAGGAAGTGGTCATGCCCTACCCGCTGAAGGCACCGGAATTCCTGCAGGCGCAGCCGCGCCACCGCTGGATCGGCGCGCCGATCGAGCCGACCGGCAACCCGCTGCTGGCCGGCGTCGGCCCCGGCGCCTGGAATGCGCGCGCCGACCATCCGGACCTGACCCCGCACGGCGACCCGAAAATCACCCCGCTGCGCGCGAATCCGGAACACGGCGTCGCCGCACAGGATGTCGACCCGCGCGGCATGCCGGTCATCGGCGCCGACGGCGAAATCGCCGGCACCGTGCACGACCTCTGGCTGGACCGCTCGGAAATGCTGTTCCGCTACATCGAGGTCCGCCTCGGCGATTCCGGCAAGGATGTGCTGCTGCCGATCCCGTTCGCACGCATCCGCAAGGACGGCGTCGAGGTGAATGCGCTGCTCGCCAGCCAGTTTGCCGACGTGCCCGGCCATCGCGAGCCCGAGCAGGTCACGATGCTGGAAGAGGAAAAGATCGCTGCCTACTATGGTGCCGGCACGCTGTATGCGACGCCGCTGCGCCAGGAACCGCTGGTTTAAGCCGCCATGCAGCCCCACCACGAGTATGAATTCGAGGCCGCGCCCGGCCTGCCCGAAACGCTGCCTGCGGGCGAGCACATCCTGTGGCAGGGACGTCCCGACTGGAAGCGGCTGGCGATCGACGCATTCCACCTGCGCCGCATCGCCATCTATTTCGGGCTGATGCTCGGGTTGCAGGCGGTGCTGTCGTGGCAGTCGGCAGCGGGCCTGGTGGCCAACGTCGCACCGCTGGCGCTCTCGGCCACACTGGCCGGCATGGCACTGGGGCTGCTGGCACTGGCCGCATGGCTGTCGGCACAGACCACGATGTACACCCTGACCAGCCGGCGGATGGTGATGCGGATCGGCATCGTGCTGACCGTCAGCTTCAACCTGCCGCTGCGCTGGATTGCCGCCGCCCACGTGCATGCCAATGCCGACGGCAGCGGCGACCTCGCACTGGAACTGAAAGGCGGCGACCGGATTGCCTACCTGCACCTGTGGCCGCATGCACGCGCCTGGTATTTGAAACAACCGCAACCGACGCTGCGCAGCGTGCCCGGCATCGCCGAAGTCGGCGCCCGCCTGCATCATGCATGGCAGCAGCGCCGTGCCGAAATCGGCGAGATCGAGCCGCAGGAACGCATCCCGGTGCGCATGCCGGCCGGGGTACTCGCTTCATGAGCGGGCGCGCCCTCGCCGCAGGCGGTCGGCCGCGTTTCCACCCCGGCGTCGCGCTGGGCGTCCTCATCGTTACCGCGGTCGCCGTGATTGCGCTGGCGCGCTGGTCGGCAGCACCGGTACCGGCCGTCGCGCAGGAACCGGTCGCCCACCAGCGGCAGCTGCAGTTCAGCGACCTGCCCGACGGCGCGGTCGGCGTCACCGATGCCGGCAGCGGCAAGGCAGTCGCCCGCTTCGAAGGCGAGCAGGGTTTCCTGCGCGGCACGCTGCGCGCCGTGGCGCGCGAGCGCCGGATGCGCGGGCTGGGCGCGGAGCAGCCGCTCGAACTGATTGCCTACCGGGACGGACGGCTCAGCCTGCACGACCCGGCTACCGGCACGCGCATTGCGCTCGAGTCGTTCGGCGCCACCAATGCAAGCGTGTTCGCACGCCTGCTCGACCCGCAATGACCGCGCCGACCGCGATCGTCATCGGCAGCGGCTTCGGCGGCCTCGCGGCTGCGATCCGCCTGTCCTGCAAGGGCTACCGGGTACAGGTGCTGGAAAAGCTGGATGCGCCCGGCGGCCGTGCTTCCGTATTCCGCCAGGACGGCTTCACCTTCGACGCCGGCCCCACCATCATCACCGCACCGCAGCTGCTGGAAGAGCTGTGGAGCCTGTGCGGCCGCCAGATGGCGGACGACATCACGCTCAAGCCCATGGAGCCGTTCTACCGGCTGCGCTTCGACGATGGCAGCTGGTTCGACTACAGCGGCGACGACGAAACCATGCGGCGCGAGATCGCTCGCTTCAATCCGGCCGACCTGCCCGGCTATGAGCGCTTCATCGAGGCTGCCGAGCAAGCCTGCCGGCTCGGCTTCGACGAGCTTGGCGGCGTGCCGTTCAATTCATTGTCCGACCTCGCCGCCGCCATACCCAGCCTGATCCGCATGAAGGCCTGGCAGAGCCTGTATTCACTGGTCGCATCGCATATCAGCGACCCGAAGCTGCGCATCGTGTTCAGCTTCCATCCGCTGCTGATCGGCGGCAATCCGTTTTCGGTGACCCGAGTTTACGCGCTCATCAATACGCTCGAGCGGCGCTGGGGCGTGCACTGGGCCATGGGCGGCACCGGCGCACTGATTGCCGGGCTGGTAAAGCTGCTGGCCGAGCGGGGCGTCGATGTGCGCTGCAATGCGCCGGTCACCCGCATCCATGTCGAACGCGGTCGCGCGACCGGTGTCACGCTGGAAAACGGCGAAACCATCCCGGCCGACCTCGTGATCTCGAATGGCGACGCCGCATGGACTTACCGCCACCTGATCGATGCACGCCACCGGCGCCACTGGACCGACCGCCGGATCGACAGCCGCAAATATTCAATGAGCCTGTTCGTCTGGTATTTCGGCACCGACCGCCGCTGGGAGGACGTGCCTCACCACATGATCATGCTCGGCCCGCGCTACCGCGAGCTGCTGGACGACATGTTCCGCAAGCTCAAGCTGGCGGACGATTTCAGCCTCTACCTGCACCGGCCGAGCGCGAGCGACCCCGGGGTGGCACCGGACGGCTGCGATGCCTTCTATGTGCTGGCGCCGGTGCCGCACCTCGGCAGCGGCACTGACTGGCCGGCCGAAGCCGAACGCTATCGCGAGCGAATCCAATCCATGCTGGAGTCGACCGTGCTGCCCGGGCTGGGCAAACACCTCGTCACCAGCCGCGTGATGACGCCGCAGGATTTCCACGACCGGCTGTGGTCGCACCGTGGCGCGGCTTTCGGCATGGAGCCGGTTCTCACGCAAAGCGCATGGTTCCGGCCGCACAACCAGAGCGAGGACGTCGAGAACCTGTACATGGTCGGCGCCGGCACCCATCCGGGTGCGGGCGTGCCGGGCGTGCTGATGTCGGCCCGGGCCATGGCTGCCGGGATGCCCGATGTCGACTGAACCGCCGATCGACCTTGCTGCCTGCGAGCAGCTGATGCGCGGCGGCTCGAAATCCTTTTTTGCCGCCAGCAGCCTGCTGCCGCTGCGGGTGCGCATTCCCGCGATCGCCCTGTATGCCTTCTGCCGGGTGGCCGACGATGCCATCGATGAATGTGCCGATACCGACGGCGACTGCGCGCTGGCGCTGCAGGCGCTGCACCGGCGGCTGGATGCGATTTATGCGGGCGAGCCGGGCGAGATCGTCGAGGACCGCGCGATGGCCATGGTGGTACACCGCTACCGGATACCGCGTGCGCTGCCGGATGCGCTGCTCGAGGGCTTCGCGTGGGATGCCGCCGGACGCCGCTATGACACCCTAGACGAGCTCCACCAGTACTGCGCACGCGTGGCCGGCAGCGTCGGCGCCATGATGGCGATGGTGATGGGCGTGCGCGACCGCCATGCGCTGGCCCGCGCCTGCGAACTCGGCAATGCCATGCAGCTGACCAACATCGCGCGCGACGTCGGCGAAGATGCGCTGTGCGGCCGGCTTTACCTGCCGCGCGACTGGCTGCGCGAGGCCGGCATCGATCCGGACGACTGGCTGGCGCGGCCGGCATTCCGCCCTGAGATTGGCACGGCGGTCGGACGCCTGCTGCTGGAAGCCGACCGCCTGTACCGGCAGGGATCGACCGGCATCGCGCTGCTGCCGCGGGATTGCCGCGGCGCGATACTTGCAGCCGCGATGATTTATGCCGACATCGGCAGCGTGGTCGCGGCCCAGGCGATGGATTCCGTCCGCCGGCGCGCCGTGGTGGGCGGCGCGCGCAAGCTGACGCTGCTGTGCCTGGCGAAAGTGCGCGCGCAGTTGCCCCGGCGCTGCGCAGAAGTGCCGCCGCTGCCGGCGATCAGCTTCCTGGCCGACGCCTGCGCCGCCCTGCCCGTCGACCCGCCCCGGCTGCACCGGCGCCGCAACTTCGACGAGCGCTGCGAATGGATGATCGATCTTTTCGAGCGGGTGTCGATGCCGCCGCACGGCTAGGACAGACCGGCGCCCTTCCCGGCCGGGATGGCCGTTGAAGGCCGTTAAGATTGTCGTAGCCTGCCTGAACTTTGGCCGCCGGACAGAATCCATCCCACGATGGAAAAACTGACGCGGCTCAAGCCCTACCTGCTGATGCTGGCTTTGATCGCCGGCCTGACCCTGCTGCGCCTCGCGTTGCTGCCGATCATGAAATTCGTCGGTCCGGTGGCCGTGTATTTCTTTGCGACCGCGGTTGCCGCACTGTACGGCGGCTTGCGCCTGGCGCTCTTTACCTGCGTGGTCTCCGTGACGGTGGCGGTGTTCTTTTTCATCGAGCCGCAATTCTCTCTAAAGATAGCCAAGCCGGCCGACCTGGCGCTGATCAGCATTTTCACCGTCAACGCCATCATGTTCGGCATTGCCGGCGAGATTCACATGCGGGGCCGGCGCCGCAAGGCAGAACTGCTGGAATCGCTGGAACAGACCCGGCGCGATGCCGAACTCAGCGAGCGCACGACCGAGGCGCTGCTGGAATCCTCGTCGCAAGGCATTTTCGGCATCGACATCGA
>JAIXTG010000044.1 GCA_027484285.1 Oxalobacteraceae bacterium
CGACGATGACCCGCAGCCAGCGCCGCTCGCTGTCGATCCCGCTTTCACTGTCGGCGTATCGGGTGTCCTTGCACGGGTCGTCGGCCCCGTTGTCGCCCGGCACAGCCGCAGCGCTGCCGCGATACACAAAGTAGTGGGCCGCCTCGGGCCTGAGCGGCAACCCGGTCGGCTCCGGGCTGCACTGCGCCAGGGCCCTCCAGCAGTCCGGCGTGAAACCGGCAGGCGTCGCCGGCACGCTGGACAAAGAGCGCCATGCCATGAAGTCACGGCCAAGATCGATCAATGGCGAATCTGTCCTGAAGCCATCATATCGGGCCGCATTGAACCGGGCGTCGGGATAGGGCTTGCCATCGGCGTCGACCGGTACCGGGTAGCGCACTGCAGGATCGTAATAAATCTTGTTGCACAGGCTGCTGCGGTAGCCGACCCGGTTCTCGTACTGTTGGACGAGCACTTCATCGCCCAGATGGGTCCACTGCATGCTGCCGGAATCATCGAGGATGAACAGGATGTTGGGTTTGACCGGCGAAACCTGCAGGAAGGCCAGCGGAGCCTGCGCCAGGCTGGTCGCCGCGGCGTAAGCCGCAGCGAATGTCAGCGCGAGCGCAATGAGTGTGATGCCAAGGGCACGAGCGGATCGTTTCATCAGAAATGCACCAGAGTCTGGGTGAATGCCGTGGTGTTGCGCGGGCCGCGCGCCTGCACGGTGATGCGGTAATACACCGCATCGTCCGGCTGGAAGCGGCTGGACGCGCCGTAGCTCAGCTGGTTGCGGCTGCTGCTGGCTCCACCAGATTGCTTGAGCAGGCAGCTATTGGCTGCAGCGTCGGGGCTTCCGTTGCTGCGGCACAGGCGCTGGATCAGGTAACGCGTCCGGTTGCCCGCAGAATCGAGCGTCGATGCAGGGGATGGTTGAAGGCAGCTCGGGGAGGACTGCGCTCGGCATCCATCCCCGCCCCAGTCGACTGCGGTCGTTGCGGCACTGCCACCCTGGCCTGTCAGGTCGGTGCCGGGCGCGACGCTCGCGTAATAGCCATGGTCCGGCTGGTTGCTGAACAGGAAGGCACTGTCGCGGTGCTTGCCAAGCCAGGCAATCGCTGCCTCGGCACCGCTATCAGTCGCCAGCACGGCCGCCTGCCGGAATGCGAAATTGCCCGCGACCAGCAGGCTGGTGCTGACCATGCGTACCAGCGCCAGCGCACTGGCACTCATCAGCACCAGTACCACCAGCGCCACCAGCAGCCCTGCGCCGGCGGCATGAAGCGGTGATTGCCGATACCTCATTCTTCGCGCCACAACTGGTTACGCAGCGGTACTTCGGCCTGCAGCACGCGGTAATGCCAGCAGCCCCAGTCCGGCAGGTGGCTGAGCGAAATAGTAGTTGCCTGCAGTCGACCGCCAGAATCGATACCCGTCTGCCACTTCGGCGCGTCTGCGTCGCAGTTGCCAGCACGGCGCTGCGGGCTGCGCGCGACCACCGCAATGCGTACTGCGAGCAGCCGTCGCCAGTCGGCTGCATCGCCTTCCTGCCCGCTGCCATCGGCATCGATCATCGTGTCGCTCCATGAGGTCACCTGTGGCGACAGCTGGGCGCCGCGTCGCGCGTCGAAGCCATACTGCATCTGCAGGCTGACGATACCGTCCGCCAGCGTTGACGTCATCCATGCACCGGTCGCAGCATCGAACACTTCCGTTTGCAATTGCTGACTGGCATCGACGGAGTAACGGCGGTAGCGCAGCTTGCCCACGTTAATCACCGCGCTGCCGATACCGAACACGCGATCTTGCAGCACACCGGAGACTGCTGGCCGGACCGAGTAGGCGCCGATGCTGACGGATTGCACCTTCAGCATCGGGCAGTCGGCCATGCCGGCCGCCTTGACTATCATCAGGTCGCCAGCCTGCAATTCGATCGTGGTATCGAGCACCATCGCGCCGCTGCCGGTGGCATAAGGCGCGATCAGCCGCGCAGGGGGCATGGCCTGCGCGCCACTGGCCAGCACGGTGAAAGTATCGGGCCCACCGTCCTTGCCCTGGACGATCTGGACCGGTCGCCACGCCAGGCTGGCTTCAGCTTTGCCCCCCGGTTCCCGGTGCACCGTGCAATCAAGCGCATCCACCGGCCCCAGTCCATTGCCGGCCATTCGCAGTTCACGCGCCAGCAACGCGAGGGCGTGCGCCGCATTGATGCTCGCATCCGCATTGCCGCCGGCCATCCGGCCGCGCGCATTGAACATCACTGCCACATTCAGGATGACCAGCGTGGCAGTCATGCCAATCGCCAGTCCGACCATCAGGTCGGCCAGGCTGAGGCCGCACTGTCGAGTGACTGCCTGGCACCGCATCGGCTAATCGCTGATCACGGTCTGCACCACCAGCTGGTGCACGTCCGGCTCGCCCGGTGGCTGCCAGCGCAGCCGGAGGGTAACCGTGCGGCCTGGCCCGATCTCAAGGTGCGGCTGGTTCCCTGCCGCACTCACGCCGGGCAGCGTGGCCTGCACGCGGGCCAGCCATCCGCTGTATTCCGCCGACTTGGGATTGGCAAAACGCGACTGCAGCGCCGCCTGCGAGCGGTCGCCTGTCCACATGCTTGCCACGAGGTCGGAAGCCAGCAGGCTGGCCTCGCTGCGGTATCGTGCATTGCCGGTTTCGCGCAGCGCGGCGGAAAGCAACAGCAGCAACGCGACCAGCCCGACTGAAAACACGACCAGCGCCAGCAATCCTTCGACCAGCACGCTGCCGCGCCCACCCGCAGGCCGGCTTGCAATGCGGGTGACAGGGCGCATCATTGGCAGCGCTCGGGCCGGCCGGTCGCCGCGAGCGGATCGCACAGGTGCACCCTGCCGTGCGCGGCAATCAGGATCACCAGCCGCCGCGCACTGGCATCATTGGCGTTGGTGATGTCGATGCGAGCCGGGTCGGTGCCGGCGGCCACTGCCGGAGCGCTACCGAGCGGGTCGAAGGTGATACCGGCCGGCAGTCCCTCCCCTGCAGCGATCGCCGTATCCAGAGGCGGCAAGGCCGGCGACATGGATGCACCCCAGCGCGCACCGGTCGCCGTGGCCGGCGGCTGGCCGCGCAGTTCACCCGGACAGCTCGCAGAAGCGTTCACACAGCTGACCTTCCAGCCAGGCCGGCCCAGCTTGTCGACCAGCTGCAGCCGCACGTCGGCATTGCGCGCAATCGCCTCGGCCCGCGCCGATTGCAGTGCAGCCATCAGCGTGCCGGCGCTGCTGCGCACTTCGATGTCACGCAACCAGTTGCCCATCGCGGGCAACGCGAGCATGAGCACAATCGAGCTGACGCTCAGCACCGTCATCCATTCGACCAGCGACACGCCGTGGTGCCGCGGCCGGCCGCTCAGCATTTAGCACCTTTGCGCGTGATCCAGCATTTCAGAGGTGGTTTATCTCCCCAACCATCGGGGAGCTCGATGGTCTGCGCATTGCCCGCTTGGTCCAGCGTGAAGGCAAAGCCCTGCATCAGTTCACCGGTGGCGCCGGTGGCCGTCAGCAAGAAGGACTGGCCGTCATCGCCGGGCTTGCAGCGAAAACTGAAGCGTCCGCTCGCTGGCATGACGACCGCGCAATCATCGTCCTTGCGATAGCTGCGATGGTCCTGGTAGTACTGCTCAAGCCGCATTGCGGTCAGCAGCAGGCCACTGGTTGCTTCTGGAATATGCGAGCGCATCACATGCTCGCGATACGCCGGAATCGCGGTGGCAGCAACAATCGCCCCGATCGCCAGCGCGACCATCAGCTCAATCAGGCTGAAGCCGCTGCCGGCGCACAGGGCGGGCTGCATCCTGCGGCGCGCTTTGGAACGTACATCGGACATTGCATTCAGGCGGGAAAATTGGCAGGCGGAAAGCTTCTGCAATTTCCCGTCTGATGAATGCAATCATTAGCGAAAACACTAACAATTTGCTGTCTATGTACGTTAATCGCCTATGAAATCGATTTTCGGAAACGGCGAGTGACGAAAGCTGCGCAAAGCTTTTAAAGGAAGATGCTAATTACCTGACAAAGGTAGATGCTGATTACCTGATTAAAGCGCAGGAAGCGGCGGGCACTGGCCGGCCCCGGGGAGAATGTGCCGCAGGGATGCGGCGGCGTCAGGAACGAGGGGAAAAGGCGGGAGGAAAGCGATTAGGCAGTTTCCAGTTCCATTACCGGCAGCACGCAGGCCTCGATTATGCGCAGATCATTGTCGCGGGCGAAATCGCGCAGGAACAAATAGGCAAGCGGTTCGATTTCGTGGATCCGTGCATCGACCAGTACCGAGCGTACGCCCTCGATCAGGGCCGGTGTGACATAGGGCGAATAGCGCAGGTGCAGGTCGGAGTGATGGGTATCGTCAGGCTGGAAGCGTC
>JAIXTG010000438.1 GCA_027484285.1 Oxalobacteraceae bacterium
AAGATGGCGAACGGCAGGTTCTGGATCGGGAAGTCGGTGCCTGCCGCGTTGGCCGACGGGAGCCAGCTTTTCAGGGCAGGGTTGTGGGTTTCGTTGATCAGGTTCACTTCGGGCTTTCTCGGTGTGCGACGAAAGTCGCTGGATACCGGCGCAGGCCGGGATCCGGTGTGTTTGCTGTGCGGCTCGTTCGCAGGGATTACTTCGCCATGCTCCCGTCATGCATCCATGCCGCATGTTTGGGAGCCTGCTTTGTCTTGCTCCACTCCTCGAGCATGTCCCATTTCACGGCGTCGCGCTTCTGGTGCATTTCCGGCGTGCCGCAATCGACTGCCAGCTCGAGCCGGTGTCCGTTGGGGTCGAAGAAGTAGATGCTCTTGAAGATGGTGTGGTCGGTCGGGCCGATCACGTCGATGCCGGCCGCCTGCAGGCGCTCTTTGGTCGCCAGCAGCGTCTCCATCGAATCCACCTTCATCGCCAGGTGCTGCACCCAGGCCGGCGTGTTGCGGTCGCGGTCCATCGGCGGCTGGGTCGGCAGCTCGAAGAACGCGAGCACGTTGCCATTGCCGGCGTCGAGGAAGACATGCATGTACGGGTCCGGCGCCTTGGTCGACGGTACTTCGTTCTCGGCAATCGCGAGCACGAATTTCATGTCGAGGTGCTTCACATACCAGTCGACGGTTTCCTTCGCGTCCTTGCAGCGGTACGCGACATGGTGGATCTGCTGGATCGGCATCGGGGGCTCCCGGTCAGGGCTGGGCGACGCCGGCACGCGCAAGCGCCATCGCTTCGCGCAGCACGGCAAGGTCGCCGATGTGGTTGGACAGGATCAGGATCAGCTTCGCGTTCAGCATGGCGCTCTGTTCGTCGGACAGGTCGCGATGCGTGTCGATCAGCATCTGGTAGAAATCATCGCCGGGCGAAAAGTCGCGGAAGTAGCGCTTGCCGTCCTCGCGGAAATTGGGTTCCAGGTTCAGCGGCATGGTTTACTCCTGATCGAAATTCGCGGTGGCGCGCGCGACGGCGGCGACGATGCGCGACACCTCGGGCTCGCGCCAGCGGGCGGCCACGTGCTGGTCGGGGCGCAGCAGGTAGAGCGTGCCGGGGCGGGCGTCGTAGCGCTTGAAGGCGAGGCCTTCGCTGTCGACCACGCACTTCAGACTGCATTTGCCGGCGCGGCGGGCGACCACCAGCGGTTCCACCGGTATCGCCGCCTCGGCCAGGCCCAGCAATTGCCACTGCATCGCATCATCCAGCTCGGACGGATCGTCGCAAAACAGCAGGGCCTGGAAGCGGCCGCCGGTCTGGTCGATCAGCCATGCCGGTGCGCCGTCGCGCTCGACGGGCGCGTCGTCCATCGGCGCGCCGGGCACCATGTCGCCCTCGAACCGCTCGCAGTCCGGCGTATTCAGCGGCGAGGCGGTCAGGAAGCTCGGAACCGACAGCCGGCCGGAGTTGACCAGCTTGCGCGCGAAGGGCAGTTCGCGCGACAGCTCGAGTACCGCATTGCGGAAGGTTTTGCTGACCGCGCCCTTGGGCGTGATGAAGTCGGTCGAGCGGGTGGAGTTGAGGATATTCTCGTCGGCAGCAAAGCCGCGCTCGGCGGTGTAGGTATCGAGCAGGTGCAGCGGCGCGCGCCCGTCCATCACCAGCTTCAGTTTCCAGACCAGGTTGTCGGCATCCTGCACGCCGGAGTTCGCGCCGCGCGCGCCGAATGGGGAGACCTGGTGCGCAGCATCGCCGGCGAACAGGCAGCGGCCATGGCGGAAGTCGTTCATGCGACGGCACTGGAAGGTGTAGACGCTGACCCATTCCAGCGTGAACTCGCGATCGTCGCCGAGCATGGCCTTGATGCGCGGGATCACCTTCTCGGGCTTCTTTTCTTCTTCCGGATCGACATCCCAGCCGAGCTGGAAATCGATGCGGTAGACGTCGTCGGCTTCGCGATGCAGCAGCACCGACTGGTTCGGATGGAAGGGCGGGTCGAACCAGAACCAGCGCTCGGCCGGGAAGTCGGCCTTCATCACCACGTCGGCGATCAGGAAGCGGTCCTGGAAGATCTTGCCGTCGATGTCGAGGCCGAGCATGGTGCGGATCGGGCTGCGCGCGCCGTCGCACACGATCAGCCAGTCGGCCTCGACCGCATAGCTGCCGTCCGGCGTCTCGACCTGCAGGCCGGCATGGTCGTCGTGCGGCTGCACGGCCACCACCTTGTGCTTCCAGCGGATCTGCACGCCCGCGTCGAGCGCGCGCTGCACCATATAGTCTTCGAGGTAGTACTGCTGCAGGTTCACCATGCCCGGGCGCTTGAAGCCCGGCTGCGGCCGCAGGTTGAAGTTGAACACTTCATCATTGCGGAAGAAGGTGCGGCCCACGTCCCAGCCCACGCCCTTGGCGACCACCGGGTCGCCGCAGCCGAGCCGGTCGAGCACATCGAGCGTTCGCTTCGCGTAGCACAGGCCGCGCGAGCCGACCGACACGGTGTCGTCGTCATCCAGCAGCAGTACCGGTATGCCGTGCTGGCGCGCATCGATCGCCGCCGCGAGGCCCACCGGGCCGCAGCCGACGATCACCAGCGGATGGCGTCGTGCGCCGGATTCCTTAAGCTCCGGCGGCGGCGCATACGGGAACTTGCGGTAGGTGTAGGTCTGGTGCATGGCTCAGTCCTGCTGCAGCGCGTGCCACATCTCCTTGTCGCGCTCGGCCGTCCAGATGCGCGGATGCTTGATGCCTTTCGCTTCGTCGACCGCGCGCGTCACGTCGAACGGCAGGCAGTGCTCGTAGATGAACACATGGCCGAACTTGTGGTCCATCTTGCTGCGCGTGTGCTTCATTGCGCCTTTCAGGTCGAGGTTCTGCGCGACCGCTTCCTTCGCGGAGGAGAGCAGGGTACTGACGAAATCCTTGGTGTAGTCGAGGCCGGCATTGACTTCAGCCGGGTTCAGCAGCGCCGGGCCGCGGCCGGGCACCAGCTTGTCCGCGCCCATGGCGCGCAGGGTCTCCAGCGTCTGCGGCCATTCTTCGAGCTGCGCATCGCCGGTGTAGGCGGCGGCGTCGTACTCGACCAGGTCGCCCGAGAACAGCACCTTCTGCGACGGGATCCAGACGATGGTGTCGCCCTTGGTGTGGCCCATGCCGACATGCATGATCTTCACCTCGAGCTGGCCCATGAACAGCGTGATCTCCTTCTCGAACACCAGCGTCGGCCAGGTCAGGCCGGGCACGGTCTCGACGCCGGCGAACAGGCGCGGGAAGCGGTCGATTTCGGAATGCATGTCCTGCTCGCCGCGCTCGACGATCATTTCATAGGTGCCGCGCGACGCGATCACCTGCTGCGCGCCTTCCTTGAAATAGGCCGACGCGCCCAGCACGCGCACTGCGTGGTAGTGGGTCAGCGTGACGTACTTGATCGGCAGGTCGGTGATCTCGCGTATGTGTTTGATCAGCGACTGCGCCATCGCCGGCGTGGCGGTGGTGTCGATCACCATCACTGAATCGTCGCCGATGATCACGCCCGAATTCGGGTCGCCTTCGGCGGTGTAGGCATAGGCGTTATCGGACAGCTTGATGAAGCTCGTTTTCTTTTCCTGCAGGTCGCCCTGGGAAGCGAATTTCTTTTCGGTCATGGCAGTGGTCGGCTCGTTCAATGGTTCATGGATCCCGGCTTCCCCGGTGTTCGCAGGGGCAGTGGCCGGGAGGGCGGCTTTTGTGCAGGCGGTCGCCGCATCGTCATGCCGGCGCCAGCCGGAATCCGCAGCGTACCGAAAGCCCCCGATTCTGCGGCAGCTTAATCCCGGATTCGTCCTTGGTCAACGCATTTGATAATGTTGAACCGTTTACTTTGAAGGAATCCGTCCGTAAACTGCCGACACCCTCCCTGTCAGGCATTCCCATGGAAGAAGAAAAGAGCCGCCGCGGCATCCAGTCGATCGAGATCGGCGGCCGCCTGCTGACCGCGCTAGTGGAGGAGGGCGCGCCGATGAGCCTCGGCGAGCTGGCGAAAAAAGCCGGCATGCCGTCGGCCAAGGCCCATCCCTACCTCGTCAGTTTCGGCAGCTTCGGCCTGATCGAGCAGAACCCCCTCACCGGGCGCTATGAGCTCGGCCCGTTTGCGCTGCAGCTGGGACTGATCAGCCTGCACCTGCTCGACCCGGTGCGGATTGCGATCCCGGCCATCACCCAGCTGGCGGCCGACATCGACCAGACGGTCGGGCTGTCGGTGCTGGGCAACCAGGGGCCGACCATTATCTACATCAGCGAATCGAGCTATCCGATTCACGTCAACATGCGCACCGGCACCGTGATGTCGATCCAGGCCACCGCCACCGGCCGCGTGTTCGCCGCCTTTTTGCCGCCGCGGCAGGTGGAGCACATGATCGCGCGCGAGCGCCAGAGCGGCGTGGCCGGCGATTTCGGCGCCCCCGATCTCAAGGCCGACGCGCTCGAAAAAATTCTTGCCGATGTCCGCAAGCGCGGCCTGGCGCGGGTGCAGGGCGAGCCCATCCCCGGCATTAATGCAATCTGTGCGCCTGTCTTTGATCATAGCGGCGCGATCCGGCTCGGCATTACCGCGATCGGCCCGGCCGGCAGTTTCGATGTCGGCTGGGACGCCGAGCCTGCGCGCAAAATCCGCGCGTGCGCCGAGCATGTGTCCGGTCGGCTGGGCAGCCGCCCGCTCGACTGAGCTTGCCTCCGCAGGCCCGGGAAAGCGGGCTTGGTCGCGGCAGATGCCGAATGCGCGTGGCGGGCTGTTAACATCTGTCCATCCCCGCTTCCGACACCTGACCATGAAACACGCATGCCTGCTTGCCTGCCTCGCCCTCGCCTGTGCCACTGCGGCGGCGGCGCCGGAGTCGCTGACCAATGACGCCCTGTCTGCCTGCGTGAAGGAAGGCATTCCCCGCCATGACGACCGCCAGCGCCCGCTGGAGGAAGTCGTGCAGGTGATCTGGCAGGAGTGCGACGGCGACAATGCGCAGGCGGTGGTCAGGAATCCGGTGCTGGCCGACATCCTGAAGCTGCGCTTGCGGGCCTTCATCACCCGGCACCGCAATTCGGCGCCAGCACCGTCCGGCAACTGATCAGCCGCGAGCCCGGCGCGGTTCCTGCGTGAGGTTGGGGTGCAGTTCGTCGAGGATGGCCGCGCCGTGCTCCAGCACGTAATAGCGGAAAGCCTCGGCCGCGGTGGACGGGTTGCCGCGGTTCAGCGCCACCACATGCCATGCGCGCGCGATCGGCGTTTCATCGATATCGAGCACGACCAGCTTGTTGTGCGTGACCTCGAGGCCGACGGTGTGCAGCGACACGAACGAGATGCCGAGGTTGGCCATCACGGCCTGCTTGATGCTCTCGTTGGATGACATTTCCATCGATACCCGCGGCGACAGCCCGCGGTCTTTCAGGAAGCGCTCCATGATCGCGCGCGTGCCCGAGCCGGATTCGCGCGAGATCAGCTCCATCTGGTTCAGCGCTTCCGGTGCGATGCCCTGCTTGCGCGCGAGCGGATGGTCGGGGCTGGCGATGAAGGCATGCGGATGGGCGGCAAAGGCTTCGATCCGGGTGTCCATGTCGGGCGGCGTGCGTCCCATGATGGCGAGATCGATCTCGCCGTCGCGCAGCATGGCCACCATCTGGTCGCGGTTGCGCACCTCGAGCCGTATCTGCAGGCCGAAATGCTCTTCCTTGAAGCGCGCCAGCAGCTGCGGCAGGAAATATTTCGCGGTGCTGACCAGCCCGATCTTCAGCGTGCCGGCATCGGTGCCGCGCAGCTTCGACAGCATCACTTCCGCTTCGCGCAGGTTGGCGGCAATGCGCTTGACGTAAACCAAGAAATATTCGCCGGCGGTGGTCAGCTCGACCCGCCGCCCCACGCGCGCGAACAGCTCGACATCGAGCTCGCTTTCCAGCTCCTTGATCTGCATCGAGACGGCAGGCGCGGTCAGGTTCAGTTCGGCGGCCGCCTTGCTGAAGCTGGAATGGCGCGCGGCACTGAGGAACACGCGCAGCTGGCGCATGCTCAGGTTTCTCAGCAGCTTCAGATTTTTCATGGCCGCCTTTCCATAAGAAAAACTGAACCGAAAGGAAATAATAGGTGAATATACCTTAACTGATGAAAAACATACATTGTAGTCACGGCTTGAACTGAGCAGTTTAAACCAGCCGCATCTTTTGCTCGACAGGAGACTGCAATGAACAAACCCGCAGAAGGCCGCATCACGGACATGAAGGAGCGCTACAAGGGTGGTGTCCTGAAATACAAGCAGATGGGCTACTGGAGGCCGGACTACGAGCCGAAGGAGACCGACGTGATCTGCGTGTTCCGCATCACGCCGCAGGAAGGCGTGGATGCGATCGAGGCGGCCGCTGCAGTTGCCGGCGAATCGTCGACCGCCACCTGGACCGTGGTCTGGACCGACCTGCTCACCGCGCACGAGAGCTACCAGGCCAAGGCCTACCGCGTCGACCCGGTACCGGGCACCGGCGAAGGCACCGGCAAGGAAGCGCAGTACTTCGCTTACATCGCCTACGACATCATCCTGTTCGAGGAGGGGTCGATCGCCAACATGACAGCCTCGCTGATCGGCAATGTGTTCTCGTTCAAGCCGCTGAAGGCCGGCCGGCTCGAGGACATCCGCATCCCGGTCGCCTATGTGAAAACCTTCAAGGGCCCGCCGACCGGCATCATTGTCGAGCGCGAGCGCCTCGACAAATTCGGTCGCCCGCTGCTGGGCGCGACCATGAAGCCCAAGCTCGGCCTGTCGGGCAAGAACTACGGCCGCGTGGTGTACGAGGGCCTGACAGGCGGCCTCGATTTCACCAAGGATGACGAAAACATCAACAGCCAGCCCTTCATGCACTGGCGCGACCGCTTCCTGTTCTGCATGGAAGCCGTCAACAAGGCGCAGGCGAATGCCGGCGAGATCAAGGGCCACTACCTGAACGTCACCGCGGCCGACATGGAAGAGATGTACCGCCGCGCCGAATTCGCGAAGTCGCTCGGCTCGAACATCATCATGATCGACCTGATCGTCGGCTGGACTGCGATCCAGTCGATGTCGAACTGGGCGCGCCAGAACGACATGATCCTGCACATGCACCGCGCCGGCCACGGCACCTACACCCGCCAGAAAAACCACGGCGTGTCGTTCCGCGTGATGGCGAAATGGCTGCGGCTGGCCGGCGTCGACCACCTGCACACCGGTACCGCCGTCGGCAAGCTCGAAGGCGACCCGATGACGGTGCAGGGCTATTACAACGTCTGCCGCGAGAGCTACAACCGGCAGGACCTGTCGCGCGGCCTGTTCTTCGACCAGGACTGGTGCGACCTGAAGAAGGTTTTGCCCGTGGCCTCCGGCGGCATCCACGTCGGCCAGATGCACCAGCTGCTGACCCTGTTCGGCGATGACGTGGTGCTGCAGTTCGGCGGCGGCACCATCGGTCACCCGGGCGGCATCCAGGCCGGCGCGATCGCGAACCGCGTGGGCCT
>JAIXTG010000182.1 GCA_027484285.1 Oxalobacteraceae bacterium
CGCAAGCTGAACGAGCTGGGCGTGCTGATGATTGACCTCACGCCAGCCGCCGTCGGCCCGTTCTGCGTGCCGCCGGTGAACCTGAAGGCGCATGTCGGCAAGCGCGAGATGAACGTCAACATGGTCACCTGCGGCGGGCAGGCGACGATCCCGATGGTGGCAGCGGTGTCGCGCGTGCAGCCGGTGAAATACGGCGAGATCGTCGCAACCGTGTCGAGCCGCAGCGCCGGCCCCGGCACGCGCAAGAACATCGACGAGTTCACCCGCACGACCGCCGGCGCCATCGAGAAGGTCGGCGGCGCGAAGCAGGGCAAGGCGATCATCATCATCAACCCGGCCGAGCCGCCGCTGATCATGCGCGATACCGTGCACTGCCTGACCGAAGACACGCCGGACCAGGCAAAGATCACTGCGTCGATCCACGACATGATCAAGGAAGTGCAGAAATACGTGCCGGGCTACCGGCTGGTCAACGGCCCGGTATTCGACGGCAACCGGGTGTCGGTCTATCTCGAAGTCGAAGGCCTCGGCGACTACCTGCCGAAGTACGCCGGCAACCTCGACATCATGACGGCCGCCGGCGCGCGCACCGCCGAAATGTTTGCCGAAGAAATGATCGCCGGCCGCCTCGTGCTCGAGCCGACCGTCGCCGCCTGAACGCAAAGGAGATTGCAATGGACATCCAGGGAAAGACAATCACGCTGCATGACATGACCCTGCGCGACGGCATGCACCCGAAGCGCCACCTGATGACGATCGAGCAGATGAAGACGATCGCGCAGGGCCTCGACAAGGCGGGCGTGCCGCTGATCGAGGTGACGCATGGCGACGGCCTCGGCGGCTCGTCGGTCAATTACGGCTTCCCGGCGCACACCGACGAGGAATACCTCGGCGCGGTGGTGCCGCTGATGAAGAACGCGAAGGTATCGGCGCTGCTGATCCCGGGCATCGGTACCGTCGACCACCTGAAGATGGCGCGCGAGCTCGGCGTGCATACCATCCGCGTGGCGACCCACTGCACCGAGGGCGATGTGTCGGAGCAGCACATTACGATGGCGCGCCAGATGGAGATGGACACCGTCGGCTTCCTGATGATGGCGCACATGAACACGCCGGAAGGCCTGGTCAGGCAGGCGAAGCTGATGGAAGGCTATGGCGCGAACTGCATTTACGTCACCGATTCGGCCGGCTACATGCTGCCGGACGACGTGCGCGTGCGGATCGACGCGGTCCGTCAGGCGCTGAAGCCGGAGACCGAGCTCGGCTTCCACGGCCACCACAACATGGCGATGGGCGTGGCGAACTCGATCGCCGCCATCGAGGCCGGTGCAAACCGCATCGACGCCGCTGCTGCGGGCCTCGGCGCCGGTGCGGGCAATACGCCGCTGGAAGTGCTGGTGGCGGTGCTGGACCGGATGGGCGTGCAGACCGGCGTCGATGTCTGGAACATCCAGGACGTGGCCGAGGACCTGGTGGTTCCGATCATGGACTTCCCGATCCGCATCGACCGCGATTCGCTGACGCTCGGCTATGCCGGCGTGTACGGCTCCTTCCTGCTGTTTGCCAAGCGTGCCGAGGCGAAGTACGGGATTCCGGCACGCGAGATCCTGCTCGAGCTCGGCCGGCGCAAGATGGTCGGCGGCCAGGAAGACATGATCGAGGACGCGGCGCTGACGATGGCACGCGAGAAGAAAGAGCGTGCGGCCAAGGCTGCGTAATTCACGGACAAGGAGAACAGCATGCCGTTCGCACAGATCCACATGATCGAGGGGCGTACCGAAGACCAGAAGCGCGCCGTGATCGAGAAAGTCACGCAGGCGCTGCATGAGGCCGTCGGTGCGCCGAAGGAAACCATCCGCATCCTGATTTCCGAGGTGCCGAGCACCAACTGGGGAATTGCGGGGCAGTCGGCGAAGGACCGGGGACGCTGATCCCGCCAGTACCGCGTTGCACGGGGCCCGGCGCAAGCCGGCCCCGCCGGCGAAAGCCCGTCCCCCTGCCCGACTTGTGTACAATCCCCGCTGCCCTGCGGCTTCCCCGACCGGAATCCCACCGCAAAGACAGCCATGGAAAACCCCATCCTCATCCCGCTCATCGTCACCGGCGTGGTCGCCATGATCATCGGTGCGTCCTACCTGCTCATGCTCGTGCTGCGTGAAGGCCGCGAAGAGCAGGAACACGACGACGAATAAGAGCTCCCGATGCAACTGACTGATGCGCTGCTGGTGGCCGGTGGTGCCTTCCTCGCCGGCGGCATGAATGCCATGGCCGGCGGCGGCACCTTCTTCTCTTTCCCGGCGATGCTGGCGGCCGGCGTGCCGCCGGTGACCGCAAATGCCAGCAATACCGTCGCGCTGTGGCCGGCGAGCCTGTCCAGCGCATGGGCCTACCGGCGCGAAGCCATGCGCCATGGCCGCTGGGCGCTGCTGCTGGCGCTGATCTCGGTGGTCGGCGGCCTGCTCGGCGGCCTTCTGCTGCTGGCGATCTCGAACGAAACCTTCATGCGGCTGGTGCCCTGGCTGCTGCTGGTGGCAACCACCCTGTTTGCGTTCAGCTCGCAGGTCAGCAGGCTGATCAAATGGCTGAAGGGCCACATGAAGATTGCGCCGGCGGACAGGCCGGGCAGCGCGGGCGGCGCGCTGTTCCAGCTGGCGGTGGCGATCTATGGCGGTTTCTTCGGCGCCGGCATGGGCATCCTGACGCTGGCGGCGCTGGCCATCCAGGGTTTCGAGGACATGCAGGAGATTAACGCGCTGAAGAACCTGACTTCGGCGATGAACTACACGGTGGCGGCGCTCACCTTCGTGATCGCCGGCGCGATCAGCTGGCCGCACACGCTGGTGGCGCTGGTCACCGCTGCCATCGGCGGCTATGTGGGCGCCGCCTTCGCCCGTCGCCTGCCGGCCATCTGGCTGAAGCGGCTGGTGATTCTGGTCGGCGCAGTGCTGACCGTCATCTATTTCATCAAGACCACCTGAGGTCGGCGTGCGCGAGCAGCGGCTGGTGACGCCGCTGCCATGCCGGCAGCGCGTCAGCATCGCCGTCGAGCGTGTTGCGCAGGAAAGCCAGCGCGAGTTCGCGCGTTGCCCGCTTCACTTCCCCATTGCGCTGCAGTCCGCCGGTCAGGTTGCGATCGGTGAATACGCTGTGCGACCCTCCCTCGAACACCGCCAGTGACTTGCGCTCGCTGCCGATCATGTCGAAGATCGCCAGCCGGTCGGACAGGTCGCTGTAATAGCCGGGGATGCGGATGATGTCCTCGGTGGCGGTCACATGCAGGCTGGGCACGCGCACCGGCGCGAGGATCTGCTGCATCGATACCTCACCATAGAACGGCGGCGCGGACAGCAGCATGATTGCGCCGATCCGCTCGTCCCTCAGGTTCAGCAGGCGGCCATTGCGCTCGACGCAGGCGCCGCCCAGCAGCATGGTGGTGTTCGCGCCATATGAATGGCCGGCGGCAATGATCCGATGCGGGTCGATGCAGTCGGACAGCTTGCCGCCGGTGATGCGGTCGAGCGCAAAGCGCATATCGTCGACCCGGGCCAGCGCCTCACGCTCGTCGGCGGCACGCCGCAGGCGATCCACCACTGAAAACGGACCGCCGTCCCACCAGACGCGGCGATCGCTGCCCACATGCTGCAAGTGCAGGCAGGCAATTCCTTCGCGGGCGAGGAAACTGGCGAGGTAGCTGTAGCCCTCGCGCGAGCCGCCGATGCCGTGCGAGAAGACCAGCAGCGGCAGGCGCTGTTCAGGCAGCGGCTGCGGCAGGTAGAGCCGGGCCGGTACCAGCCGCTTGCGGGCCGGGTCGGACCAGTCGAGGTCGGTCACGGCGACATTCGGCAGCCGCGTGCGCGTCGTGCAGCCGCCGAGGCCGAGCAGGCCGGCGGCGCCGAGGGTGGCGCCAGCCTGCAGGAAACGACGCCGGGAGAGATCGATGCCCAAGGCCGGCCCTGCCGCTTACCTGACGTTGACCTCGATGGTCTTACGCAGCTTTTCGCCATACGAGCGGTGGGCGCCGTCGGCGAACTGCATGGTGAGCCGGTGCCGGCCGGGCGGCAGCGCGATGTCGGCTTCGGTCTGCCCCTTGCC
>JAIXTG010000061.1 GCA_027484285.1 Oxalobacteraceae bacterium
GCCGGCGCCAGCATCAGCTCGGCCACGATCGGCGCATGGTCGGACAGGCGGCCCCAGTGCGCACCGAACTTCACTTCGGCCGAC
The DNA here is from genome assembly GCA_027484285.1 of Oxalobacteraceae bacterium. Classification (GTDB taxonomy): domain Bacteria; phylum Pseudomonadota; class Gammaproteobacteria; order Burkholderiales; family Burkholderiaceae_D; genus Pernthalerella. The sequence goes on from JAIXTG010000061.1 coordinate 85, forward strand.
AGCACATCGAAGCCACGCACATAGATGCGGTCCAGCTGCAGGACCGGCATCGCGGCCGGGAAGGTACGCGCGGTCGCCTTGCGCGGCCCGCGGCCGGACAGCCGGCGCAGGTAGCTGCCAAAGCGCGATGACGGCAAGCGCTCGTCGAATACCTCGGTCACGCCGAGCCGGTCGCGCAGCGTGTGCGACAGGGCGTTGGTCCAGTCATTGAAATCGCCGGCGACCAGCAGCGGCGCATCGGCCGGCGCGGTGGAACGCACCGCGTCGATCAGTGCCTCGGTCTGGCGCAGGCGGCTGCCGGCAAACAGGCCGAGGTGGATTACATAGCAGTGGACGGGCACTCCCTCCACCGTGAGAACGCAGTGCAGGATGCCGCGCGATTCGAATGCATGGTCGGACACGTCATGATTGTGGGCCGAAGCAATCGGAAAGCAGGACAGCAGCGCATTGCCGTGATGGCCATGGTCGTACACCGCATTCATCCCGTATGCGGAATGCAGGGTGTCGCCTGCCAGAAATTCATGCTGCGCCTGGGCCGGCCAGCTGGTGTGCTTCAGTGCCAGCAGGTCATGCCGTCCCTGCACCTCCTGCAGGAACACCACGTCGGCGCCCATCGCCGCCATTGCCTGCTTGATCCCGTGCACGCGCGGGCGGCTGCCGAGTGAACTGACCCCCTTGTGAATGTTCCAGGTGGCGATGCGCAGCTTCATGGTTCAGGCGGCCCGGGCCTCGACATGGCGCGGCAGTTGCAGGATGGCTTCGGCATTTGACGGCGAGAAGCACTGGTCGGCCGCCTCGCGCCACGGCAGCCACCGATACTGCAGGTGTTCACGCGGTGCGAGCGTGACGGCGATGTCGCGCGGCACGCACAGCCCGAACACATGCTCGGTGTTGCGGGTCACGCCCGGCGCATAGCGATGGCGCCAGACCGGATAGATCTCGTACACATTCGACAGTTGCCAGTCGCGCAGTGCGGCGTCCGGCACCGCGGGGCTGCCCACCAGGATGCCGGTTTCCTCGAACACTTCGCGGCGCGCAGTGGTGGCCAGCGCCTCGTCGGGCGCATCTTTCGAACCCGTTACCGACTGCCAGAAGCCGGGCTTGTCAGCACGCTCGATCAGCAGCACCTGCAGATCGGCACTGTGGATCACGACAAGGACGGATTCGGGGATCTTGTAGGCGGGCATCGCAGACGGAGGCAAGGCAGTGGCCCTGATTATGCCCTGTTTGCGGTGAACGCGAGCAAGCGCCCCCGCCAGTGAAAAAGCCGGCCGGGGACTGGGTCCGCCGGCCGGCTTTTTTCTTTCAGGCGATATGCGTCAGCCCTTGATCGCGGGCTCGGCAGCGCGCAGGCGGATGTGCAATTCGCGCAATTGCTTCTCGTCGACCTCGGACGGCGCCTGGGTCAGCAGGCACTGCGCACGTTGCGTCTTCGGGAAAGCGATCACGTCGCGGATCGACTCGGCACCGGCCATCATGGTGACCAGGCGGTCGAGGCCGAACGCCAGGCCGCCATGCGGCGGCGCGCCGTACTGCAGCGCATCGAGCAGGAAGCCGAACTTGATCGCCGCTTCCTCGTCATTGATGTGGAGGGCATTGAAGACCTTGCTCTGCACGTCGGCGCGATGGATACGCACCGAGCCGCCGCCAAGCTCCCAGCCGTTGAGCACCATGTCGTAGGCTTGCGCGATCGCGCGGCCCGGCGCGGACTCGATGAAGTCCTCGTGACCTTCCTTCGGCGCAGTGAACGGGTGGTGCAGCGCATTCCAGCGATTCTCGTCTTCGTCGTACTCGAACATCGGGAAGTCGACCACCCACAGCGGACGCCAGTCATCGTCGAACAGGCCGTTCTTGCGGCCGAAGTCGCTGTGGCCGATCTTCACGCGCAGCGCGCCGATGGCATCGTTGACGACCTTCGCCTTGTCGGCGCCGAAGAAGATCAGGTCGCCATCCTCGGCGCCGGTGCGCTCGAGGATCTGAGCGAGTGCGGCGTCGTGGATATTCTTGACGATCGGCGACTGCAGGCCGTCACGCCCCTTGGACTTGTCGTTGACCTTGATGTAAGCCAGGCCCTTCGCGCCATAGATTGCGACGAACTGGGTGTAGGCATCGATCTCGGAGCGCGGCATGCCGCCGTTCTCGCGCGCGCCGCCCGGCACGCGCAGGCCGACGACACGGCCGCCGTCCATGTTGGCAGCACCGGCGAAGACCTTGAAATCGACGTCCTTCATCACGTCGGTCAGCTCGGTAAATTCCATCTTCACGCGCATGTCCGGCTTGTCGGAGCCGTACTTGCCCATCGCGGTTGCGAAGTCCATCACCGGGAACGGGTTCGGCAGGTCGACGTTCAGCACGTTCTTGAACACGCCGCGGATCATGCCTTCGAACAGGTCACGGATTTCCTGCTCGCCCATGAACGAGGTCTCGCAGTCGATCTGGGTGAACTCGGGCTGGCGATCGGCGCGCAGGTCTTCATCCCGGAAGCACTTGGTGATCTGGTAGTAGCGGTCGAAGTTGGCGACCATCAGCAGCTGCTTGAACAGCTGCGGCGACTGCGGCAGCGCGAAGAAATGGCCGGCATTCACGCGGGACGGCACCAGGTAGTCGCGCGCACCTTCGGGCGTCGACTTGGTCAGCATCGGCGTCTCGATGTCGATGAAGCCGTTCGCGTCCAGGAATTTGCGCACTTCCATCGAGACACGGTAGCGCAGGCGCAGGTTGTTCTGCATCTGCGGCCGGCGCAGGTCGAGCACGCGGTGCGTGAGGCGGGTGGTCTCGGAGAGATTGTCGTCGTCGAGCTGGAACGGCGGGGTCACCGAGGCATTCAGCACCTCGAGCTCATGGCACAGCACTTCGATCTTGCCCGAAGTGAGGCCGGCATTTTCAGTGCCGGCCGGACGCGCGCGCACCAGGCCGGTGATGCGCAGGCAGTATTCATTGCGGACCGACTCGGCGGCCTTGAACATGTCGGCGCGGTCGGGATCGCACACCACCTGCACTAGGCCCTCCCGGTCGCGCAGGTCGATGAAGATCACGCCGCCATGGTCGCGGCGGCGGTGCACCCAGCCGCACAGGCTGACGGTCTGGCCCAGCTGCGCCTCGGTGGTCAGGCCGCAATAATGTGTTCGCATTGACATGGTTGGAGTCCCTTTGGATCAGTGTTTTTCGGTCTCTGGCGGGAGAGTGACGATCGACGGCTGCCTGGGCGGCGGCGCGACCACCCCCATCGACACGATGTATTTCAGTGCCTCGTCGACGCTCATGTCGAGTTCAATGATGTCCTCTCGCCGGAACATCAGGAAAAAGCCCGAGGTCGGATTCGGCGTCGTCGGCACATACACGCTGACATAGTCACCCTGCAAATGGTTCTTCACGTCGCCGCCCGGCGTGCCAGTCTGGAAAGCGATGGTCCAGGAACCGGCATGCGGATACTGCACCAGCAAGGCCTTGCGAAAGGCATTGCCGGAGGAGGACAGCAAGGTGTCCGACACTTGCTTGACGCTGGAATAGATGGAATTCACCACCGGTATCCGCTGCAGCAATTGCTCCCACAGCAGCAGCAGCCGGTTGCCAATGATGTTACGCGTGACCAGGCCGGTCAGCAGGATGATGAGCAGAGTGACAATCGTGCCGAAGCCCGGCAGGTGGAAGCCGAACAGCGACACCGGCTGCCACTCGGGCGGCAGCAGCATCAGCGACTGGTCGAGCGTGCCGATGATCAGATTCAGCACCCAGAGGGTGATGGCCAGCGGTACAAGTACCAGCAGGCCGGTAATGAAATATTTGCGCATCAAGTTCAGGACATCAGGTGGAAGCGGCAGTCGGGGCGCTGTCGGAGGAGCCGGCGCTGGTGCTGGTGCTGGTGCCGGACCCGGTGGCAGCCGCGCTGTCGGCCGCTTTGGCGGGCGCACTGGCGCTGGTGCCGCCGGAGCCGCCGCGGAAGTCGGTTACGTACCAGCCGGTGCCCTTGAGCTGGAAGCCGGCTGCCGTCAGCTGCTTGCGGAACTCGCCCTTGCCGCAGCTCGGGCAATCCGTCAGCGCGGCGTCGGAGATCTTCTGCAGTACATCCTTGGCGAAGCCGCAAGCTTCGCAGCGGTAGGCGTAAATCGGCATGTTGCTTCCTCCCTGCAAATTCGCGAAAACCCTGAATTATAGAGGGTTTCCGACGGGAGGCTGCGTTTGAGAAAGCCCGGTCAGCGTGCCTTTCCCGTCCATTGGGGAGCAAGCGAACCGGCGACCATGCCGGTGAAAGCCACCAGCAGGCCGACCAGCTGCGGCGGCCAGATCGAGTCGGCGCCGAAGGCCTCCATCAGGACCCACGAGGACAGCCCGCCGACCACCGACACCAGCGCCCCCTGGGTGGTCGCACGCTTCCAGTACAGCCCCATCACCAGCGGGATGAAGGCACCCACCAGCGGCACCTTGTAGGAATTGCCGACCATCTCGTAGATCGGCATGCCCTGCGACAGCAGCGCGAACACGGTGACAGCGATCGCGAAACACACCACGACGATGCGGGTCGCCATCAGTAGCTGTCGGTCCGTCATCGGCCGGAATTCGCGAATGATGTTTTCCGTCAGCGTGATGCTCGGTGCTAGCAGGGTGCCGCTGGCCGTCGACATGATGGCCGACAGCAGCGCGCCGAAGAACAGCACCTGGGCCAGCAGCGGCGTGTCTTTCAGGATCAGCGTCGGCAGGATCAGCTGCGGATCTTCGGACAGCAGGGACTCGAAGATTTGCGGATCGATCAGCTGCGATGCATAAACAAGGAACATCGGGATGAACGCAATGACGAAGTACAGCGACCCGCCGATGACGGCACCCCGGGCGCCGACCGTCTCGCTGCGCGCCGACATCACGCGCTGGAAAACGTCCTGCTGCGGTATGGAGCCGAACATGATGGTCACTGCCGCGCCGACGAAGGCGAGAATGGCAGGGAAGGTCGGCTCGGGCAGCAGGTTCAGCTTGCCTGCGCTGGCTGCATGGCTGATGACGACGTCGGCACCGCCGGCCTGGCCGGCGATCAGCCACGCGATGTACAGCATGCCGATCAGGATCAGCGCCATCTGGAATGCGTCGGTCAGCGCGACCGACCACATGCCGCCGAACAGGGTATAGACCAGCACGATCGTAGCGCCAATCACCATGCCGACCGGCATCGATACCGCGCCGGCGGTCAGCACGTTGAACACCAGCCCCATGGCGGTGATTTGTGCCGATACCCAGCCGAGGTAGGAAAGGACGATGCAGAGGGAGACAATGATCTCGACCGTGCGGCTGTAGCGCTGCTTGTAATAGTCGCCGATGGTCAGCAGGTTCATCCGGTACAGCTTGCGCGCGAAGAACAGGCCAACGAAGATCAGGCACAGCGACGCACCGAACGGATCTTCGATGGTGCCGCCCAAGCCCTGCTCTGCGAATCTCGCCGGGATGCCCAGCACGGTCTCGGACCCGAACCAGGTGGCGAACACGGTGGCAATGACGATCGGCAGGGGCAGCGAGCGGCCTGCCACCGCATAGTCGGTAGCGTTCTTTACGCGCGTAGCGGCATACAGCCCCAGGCCAAGCGAGATCAGCAGGTAGACCAGGACAAACACCAGCAGGGTATTCATGCGACCTCCGGGTGGGCGGAA
>JAIXTG010000173.1 GCA_027484285.1 Oxalobacteraceae bacterium
GACAGGAAACAGGCATCGGCCGGCACGCCATAACTCTGGTAGAGGCGGATCCCGCCATCGGCGGCGGCAATGAAGCTGCGCGAGCCGCGGTAGACGATGCGCCGCGCCAGCCGATGGATCGCGGACAGCGAGCGCTCGGACTCCAGCGTACCGTCGGTCATCGCGACATGCGGCCAGCGCTTCATCCGCGCCAGCAGGAAGGCATACAGGTGCGTGGGGTTGAAACCGTCAGTGACGACGACATCCGGTCGCAGCCGGTGCAGCAGCGGCATCACGTCAGGATTCTGGTGGATGTAGCGGCCTTGAATCGTCAGGAAACGCTCGCGCAGCCAATGGCGCTCGAACGCCATCGGCGGCAGGTCCCAGTGCCGGTTCGGCTCGCGCTCGGAACAGAACACCGCGTGGAATTCCACCCCCGGCCAGCTTGCAAGGCGATTGAAGATCGGCACCCGGTAGGGCGGCGGGGTATTGGTGACCAGGGCGATGCGCATTGTCAGAGGGCGGTGTCGGGGTGGGAATCGTCGCGCAGCAGCTCGTTGGGCGAATGCTCGCGCGACCAGCGCAGCCAGCCGTCGAGCCGCCCGCGCGCAATCGCCACGCCCTGTGAGAGTTCAGCGCCCAGCGTGCCGCGTGCGAGCGGCTTGATGATCGGCGACAGCAAGCCGCGCGCGATCACCCAGGGGGGCAGCCTGTGCTTCGCATACATTGCGCCCGTGCCGCGTGCGCGCAGCCGGGCGGCTTCGCGCGCAATTGCCGAGACCGGTGGCGCCGGCGGATCGACGCGGTGATGGACCAGGGCGGTGGGTTCGTAGGCCAGCAGCGCGCCGGCGCGCAGGGCGCGCAGCACGATGTCGGTCTCCTCCGCCGCACCGAACCACTGGCCGACCCCGAGCCGGCCGTCGAAACCGCCGATGCGATCGAGCAGGTCGCGCCGCAGGAACAGCGTGATGGAGGACACCGGCAGGTCGCGGAAGCGGGCCGACCGGTGCCAGCTGAGTGTGCCGGGCGGCAGTGCCGGGTCCTGCTCGAACCAGCGGCTGATCACGCCATGCGGGCGGTCCGGCCGCAGGCTGCGCAGCATCACGCGCTCCAGTGTCTGCGGCTCATACCAGCAGTCGTCATCGGGAAAGCCGAGCCAGTTGCCCGAGGCGGCCCCGATGCCGGCATTGCGCGCCAGTGCAAGATTGGGCGGCGTATGCCGCAGGTGGCGCACGATCAGCCCGAGGCTGCGTGCGCGCTCAACGATCGGCTGCAGGCGGTCGTCGCTGTTCTGGTCGACCACCACGACTTCGAAATGGTGCCAGTGCTGGGCGACCAGGGTATCGAACAGCCGGTTCAGGTCGGCCGTGCGACCGACGGTGGCGAGTATCAGCGACAGCTCACGCATGGCGACCTCCGGAAGCCTGTACCCGTGCGCGATGGCGGCGCACGAGGTAGCGCAGCAGATGGGAAAGGCAGCGGACGGGATGCAGGCCGGTGTGCGCCATCCTGACCTGCAGGTCTTCCAGCATGGCCGCGCTGCGCTCGCGGGTGGACAGGCTGCCCTCATGCTCGCGGAAGGCGGTCAGCGGCAGGTCGAGCTGGACCGGATCGGCGATGCCGGACAGCCGCAGCCAGAGGTCGTAGTCCATCGCGTACTTGTAGCGCGCATCGAAGCCGCCGGCGCGCCACATCAGCTCGCGCGTGACGAAGGTGGCCGGATGCGGGATGAAATTCCTGTGCAGCAGCTGGCGCCGGCTGTAGCGCGGCGCGACATAGCCTTCCGGCACCAGCCTGCCATCGATGCAGCGCATAGTGCGGCCGAACAGCCAGCGGCAGCCGCGGGCGGAAAACTCGCGGGCGACGGTCTGCAGGACGTCATGCCTCAGGTAGAAGTCGTCGGAGTGCAAGTGGGCGATGATGTCGCCGCGCGCTGCTTCGATGCCCGCATTCATGGCGCGGCTGATCCCGCCGCGCACATTCTCGATCAGCGTGTACGGCCGGTCGAGCGCACGGATGCGCTCCAGCGTTCCGTCGTCTGAACCGCCGTCGACGAAAATATAGTCAATATCGACATCCTGCTGCCGGAGTACGGAAGCAATCGACTGCGCGAGCCAGGGCTCGCTGTTCCAGGTGCAGGTAATGATGGAGAAGGTCGGCAGGCTCATGATGGCGCGATCGGTCCGGGAGGAAGTCGATACAGGGCGAGCAGGCGACCGGCCGCCGTCTGCGCATCGGCCTGCGCCAGCGTCGTCACCCGGTAATCGGGGCGCGGCTCGAAGGCCAGCAGCGCATCGGCCAGCGCTTCCATGCTGTCGTGCAGGCGCAGCTGATCGGGGCCGCTCGCGTAGGCCGCGAGTTCGGGCGTGCCGCCGCGCCGCAATGCGAATACGGTTTTACCGAGCAGGAGCGCTTCGAGCACCGTGGATGCACAGGGCTCTTCCCACACCGACGGCACCACCACGGCGTCGGCTGCCGCCGCCATGGTGAGGGTGCTGGCACCGTCCTGCCAGCCATGGAACCGAACCTGCGGATAACGCACGCGCAGCGCCGCCTCGTCATCGCCGTCGCCGGCTATCTCGATCTGCAGCCGGCCGGTATCGCTCCGGCCGGCGAGCGCGCCGAGGAAGGCATCCACCCCCTTGGCCGGATACAGCTTGCAGCCGATGAAGACCCGCACCGCGCCCGGGTCGCGCACCGCCCGCGGCCGCGACGCGAGCGCGCGGATCGGTCCGGCGTCGATGAAGTTGTGGACGGTCACCCCCCAGTCGCGATCGCCGAAGCTGCGTTTGAGATTGTTTTTCAGCAGGTCCGAGACGAAGACCGTCTTGTGGCGCCGGAACCCTTCGCTGACCTCGCTGCGGAAACGCCGCACGGCAATCGTCGATATCTGTTGCTGCAGCCAGTTCGGATTCCATGTCCTGCAGCCGGCGCAGGAACCGCTGTCGGTCGAATTGCAGATCTCGCCGCGCCGGAAGCGGGTATGGAGCAGGCAGTCGCTGCCCTGGTCATGCCGGGTCTGGATGAAGTTGAGCGACGCCGGCAGGTAGCGCGCGACGTTCGGAAGGTGGCCGTGGTAGTGCACGACCTCATAGTCGGCCGCACGGCGAAGGATGCTGCGCGCAAATCCGCGCGCTATCTGGCTGCGCTTGGGCGGCATGAAGACACCGAGCGACATTTCTTTCCATCCGGCGAACTGGCCGGACAGCTCGGGGAAAAATCGGCCGCCGAAATCAAGCTCGTCCGCCACCGCCGTCGGCGAATGATCGTCGTTGCCCATCAGGTCGACCCGGTGGCCGTCGGCCACCAGCGCGCGCGCCAGTGCCAGCACATGCTTGGCGAGGCCGCCCATGCTGGGTGCCGGAATGTCTTCGCTGACCAGAAGAATTCTCATCGCATTCAGGTCCTTGCCACCCATTTGCGGGCGACGCTGAAGAGTAATGCCCGCTCGCCGGCATTCGCGACCAGTGCAAGGCCTGCCGCGCCCAGCGTCAGCAGCGACAGCAGGCAGAGCAGGACCAGGCCGCCGGGCGTGTCGGGCAGTACCAGCTTGACCGCGAGCATCATCAGAACACCGGCGCAGCCCACGCCAAGACTGGGAAACAGCGCCTCGCGCCAGGTGTCGGCGAAGCTGACCGGTACGGTCCGTCCGTGCACGAAACCCAGGAACAGCGATGTCATCAGCAGCGATGATGCAAGGTGAGCCATGGCCGCGCCCTCGATGCCGGCCGCCCGTGTGCCGGCATAGACCATTAGCAGGCCGACCACGCCGCGCGCCAGCGCAAAGCGGCCGGTCACGCGCGGCTGACCAAGCCCGTCGGTGATCAGTGACGGTATGTTGGTCAGCGAGTCCACCATCAGGGCCAGCGTAATCAGGATCAGCACCGGATAGCCGGGTGCGACGAATTCCGCACCCACCCACCGCCGCAGGAATTCGTCGCCGCCGACAATGATCAGGCCCAGCACCGAAAGGTTCAGGTAAGTCAGCAGCCGCGACGCATCGAGGTACATGCGGCGCAGGCGAAGCTGCTCGCCGCCGGCGGCCAGCGCCGATACGCGCGGGAAGATCACGCTCGACAGCCGGAAACTGAGCCCGAGGATGCGTCCGGCCAGCTGGGTGGGGACGGTATAGAAGGCCAGTGCCACCGGGCCGGCGAGGGTGCCGATGATCAGCTTGTCGCCGTGCTGGTGGAACAGCATCGCCAGCCGGGACAGGTAGGCGTACGCGCTGAAGTGGGTCATTGCGCGCACCACGTCGCGCGCCGGCCAGGCCGGCTGCAATGGCAGTTTCAGGTAGTGCAGCACCCGCATCAGCCAGACCAGGTTGAGCGCACCGACAGCGACACGGGCCGCAATCACCCCGGCGATCCCGGTGCCGGCGGC
>JAIXTG010000264.1 GCA_027484285.1 Oxalobacteraceae bacterium
GTCTGCGGGCCGCGCAGTGCCCAGCCGGCGCGCGCCATCAGCGCCCCCAGCACGACGCCGATCACAATCGCCGCCAGCGTCGCCCACAGCACGTCCCGCAGCAGCCATTCCACGCCGAAAGGGCCGATCTCGTGCTGGCCCAGCAGGCCGAGCCCGAGCACGACGAAAGGAAACGCCGTGCCATCGTTCATGCCGGCTTCGCTGGTCAGGGTGAAGCGCAGTTCGTCATTGTCGCCGGGGTGGCGCGACTGCACGTCGGTCGCCAGCACCGGATCGGTCGGGGCCAGCACGGCCCCCAGCAGGATGCCGGCGCCAAGCGGCAGGCCTAGCACCAGCACGCAGAACGCGGCCACCAGCGCCACGCTTACCAGCATGCCGCCCCACGCCAGCAGCAGGGCGGGGCGCCAGCGCGGCAGCCTGACCGGTACCGGCATTTTTACGCCTGCCGAAAACAGCGATATCAGCACCGCGACCTCGGTCGCGATCTCCAGCACCGGCGCCTGTGCGATCGGATCGAAATGAAACACATTGAAGCCGCTCGGGCCGAGCAGGATGCCGGCGAGCAGGTAGACAATGGCTGCCGTTAGCGGCAGTGCGCGGATCAGGGAGGCCGTCAGTCCGCGGGCGAGCATGAGCAGGCCGACCAGCAGGAACCAGTGTGTTGTTTCCATCTGCCTCACTCTGCGCTGGTCTGTAGTGGCATCGACAGCGTGACCGGCGATTGATTCCTTTCGGCGCGCAAAAACGCGGGCGGTCCCTGCCGGCCTGCGCTGCTATACTCCGCGGCACTGGGTCTGGTCGCCATTTTGTCGGCCAGAGGGTTTGCGCAGGTCGGGCCGCCGCGCGGAGGCCCCGTTTCCATGACGACTCCCAGTCCGTCCTTCATCGACGTCATCGCTGCAGTCCTGTTCACGATTGCCGTCATCCATACTTTCTCCGTGAAATTCTTCGAGCGGCTTGCGCATAGCCGCCCGCGCCATGCCGGCATCTGGCATCTGCTCGGCGAGATAGAAATTGTGTTCGGCTTCTGGGCGATGGTGCTGATGGTATTCATCTTCGCGCTCGACGGGCCCGCGCAGGCCACCGCCTATCTGGATTCGCGCAACTTCACCGAGCCAATGTTCGTGTTCGCGATCATGGTGATCGCCGCCTCGCGGCCGGTGCTCGAGTTCGCGAACGGCCTGGTCCGGCATCTGGTGTCATGGCTGCCGCTCCGGCGCTCGCTGGCCCTGTACTTCGTCGTGCTGGCCGTCGTGCCGCTGCTGGGTTCGTTCATCACCGAGCCGGCGGCCATGACCATCGCCGCGCTCATGATCCGCGACCTGCTTTTCTCCCGGAACGTGACGGGCTGGTTCAAATACCTGACGCTGGGCGTATTGCTGGTCAATATTTCGGTCGGTGGCACGCTGACGCCGTTTGCGGCGCCGCCCGTCCTGATGGTGGCCGCGAAATGGCAGTGGGACCTGGCCTTCATGCTCGCCAATTTCGGCTGGAAAGCGGCGATCGTCGTGACCCTGAATGCCATCGGCGCGATGTTCCTGCTGCGTGCGGAACTGCGAAAGATGGATATCACCACCCCGGACCGGGAAGTGGCCGTGCCGCTGCCGCTGGTGGCCGTCCACCTGCTATTCCTGGCGGGCGTCGTGGTGTTCGCCCATCACCCGAATGTGTTCATCGCACTGTTCCTGTTCTTCATGGGAGTGACGACCGCCTACAGCCGCTATCAAAGCCCGCTGATCCTGCGCGAAGGCCTGCTGGTTGCCTTCTTCCTCGCCGGACTGGTGGTGCTTGGCGGGAAACAGCAGTGGTGGCTGCAGCCGCTGCTGGTGCAGATGAGCGAGGACGCGGTGTTCGTCGGCGCGGTCGCGCTCACGGCATTTACCGACAATGCGGCGCTGACTTACCTCGGGTCGCTGGTCGAGGGATTGAGCCCGGCCTTCCAGTACTCGCTGGTGGCCGGGGCGGTGGCCGGCGGCGGGCTGACCGTGATCGCCAATGCACCCAACCCGGCCGGCATCGCCATCCTGCGCAAGCGGTTCGCCGACCAGGCGGTTCACCCCCTGGGCTTGCTGGCGGCCGCGCTGTTGCCGACGGTGGTGGCCATGCTGGTGTTCCGGTTCTTGTGAATGCCGGCGGCGCGCCCGCCCTGGCCGAACCGGCGTGTCCTTCGATTTTCCCGGGCGCGCAATATGCAGGGCCTTGCACTGGCGACTGTTAATATCGAACTTCAATAAAAAAACAGGCTGGGTCATAGCCGGCCATTGGAGGAGACATGAGCATTTCCACGGCTGCGGGCACCCGCGCAGACTTCGACGTCGTCCGCGCGATCGACGAGGGGCAGTTCACCCCGCTCCAGAAACTCATCTATGTGCTGACGGCACTCGCCATCGTGCTCGACGGTTTTGACGGGCAGATGATCGGCTATGCGATTCCGGCCATCATGAAAGAGTGGGGCGTGCCGCGCGCCGCCTTTTCAATCGCCGTGGCCTGCGGGCTGGTCGGCATGGCCGTCGGCAGCCTGGTTGCCGGCGTGATCGCCGACCGGATCGGCCGCAAGCCGGTGCTGATCGGCAGCGTCGTCCTGTTCGGCACGTCGACCGCGATGATTGCGACGGCGTCCGATGTCACCGCGATCGCAAGCATCCGCTTCTTCGCCGGCCTGGGCATCGGCGCTGCGCTGCCGGCCTGCACGACGCTGCTGGCCGAGTTCACCCCGGTACGCGCCCGCACCATGGCGATCACCACGGCAATCGTCTGCTATCCGCTGGGCGGCATGCTGGCCGGGCTGGTGGCGGGAAAGTTGCTGCCGGTCGAGGGCTGGCGCACCTTCTTCCTCGTTGGCGGCGCGATACCGGTGGCCTACGCGCTGGTGCTGATTTTCCTGATGAAGGAATCGCCGAAATATCTCGCGCGGCAGGCGGCGCGCAAGGAAGACCTGCGCGCGCTCATGTCCGGCATGCGGCATGATGTCGCGCACGTCGTCGAGTTCACCGGCGGCAGTGAAGGCGAGGCCCGGCGCGGCAGTGTCGGTGAGCTGATGAAGGATGGCCGGTCGCGCGACAGCCTCTGGCTGTGGGCCGCCTTCTTCATGACCCAGCTCTCGCTGTACAGCGCCTTCAGCTGGCTGCCGACGATGCTGACCACCGAGGGGCTGTCGCCGGCGCTGGCCGGCATGGGCCTGACCGCCTACAACTTCGGCGGCGTTTTCGGCGCGGTGCTGTGCGCGCTGGCGATGAACCGTTTCGGCTCGCGCTGGCCGATGGTGGCGTGGGCAGCGATGTCGGCGATCAGCGCGCTGGCACTCAAGGCGGTCAGCGTGGCAAGCGACACCCAGCTGTTCATGCTCGGCCTCGGCGTGCACGGCCTGTTCATCACGGCGCTGCAGTGCGCGCTCTACACCCTGTGCGCGCACCTGTATCCGACGTCGATCCGCGTGACGGGAACTGCGGTGGCACTGTCGATCGGGCGCACCGGCGCCATCCTCAGCTCCTTCGTCGGCGCGGCAATGATCACCGCCGGCGGGGCGGATGCCTACCTGAACCTGCTGGGCGGTTCCATGATCGTCACCGTGCTGGCGCTGGCGCTGATCCGCAACCACTTCGCGCGCAGATGAGCGGCGGGCAGGCATCGAAGCCTTCGGCGGCCTGTCCGTTCAGCCGGCAGGCCGCCGAATTCAATCCGTTCGGCGACGACTACCTGCAGGACCCCCCGGGCTACCTGCGCTGGTCGCGCGAGCAGCAGCCGGTGTTCTTCAGCCCGGTGCTCGGCTACTGGGTGGTCACCCGCTATGACGACATCAAGGCGATTTTCCGCGACCATGCGCGCTTCAGTCCGTCGAACGCGCTCGAGAAAATCACGCCGCCGACCGATGCCGTGCTGCAGGTACTGTCATCCTACGGCTATGCGATGAACCGCACGCTCGTCAACGAAGACGAGCCGGAGCACATGGCGCGCCGCCGCCTGCTGATCGAGCCCTTCACGCCGGCGGCGGTGCGCGAGCATGAGCCGCTGGCGCGCGAACTGGCGCGCACCTATGTCAACCGTTTCATCGATGATGGCCGCGCCGACCTGGTCGACCAGATGCTTTGGGAAGTGCCGCTGACGATTGCGCTGCACTTCCTCGGCGTCGATGAAGAAGACATGCCGCTCCTGCGGCAGTATTCGATAGCGCACACCGTGAACACCTGGGGCCGGCCGGCGCCGGAAGAGCAGCTGCGCGTTGCGCATGCGGTCGGCAACTTCTGGCAGCTGTCGGGCCGGATCCTCGACAAGATGCGGCGCGACCCGTCGGGCCCCGGATGGATGAAATTCGGCATCCGGATGCAGAAGGAGCATCCGGCGATCGTCACCGACTCCTACCTGCACTCGATGATGATGGCCGGCATCGTCGCCGCGCATGAAACCACCGCGAATGCGACGGCCAATGCCCTGCGCCTGCTGCTGGAGCATCCGACGGCGTGGCGCGAGCTTGGCGAGGATCCGTCGCTGATACCGAATGCGGTCGAGGAATGCCTGCGCTTCTCCGGCTCGATCATTGCATGGCGCCGCGTCGCGCTGACCGAGGTGACGGTCGGCGGCGTGACCCTGCCGGCGGGTGCGAAGGTGCTGATGGTGATGACCTCGGCCAATCATGACGAGCGCCACTTCGCCGCAGCCGACCTGCTCGACATCCGCAGGGAGAATGCCGGCGACCACCTGTCGTTCGGCTACGGCGCGCACCAGTGCCTCGGCAAGAACCTGGCCCGGATGGAACTGCAGGTATTCCTGGAAGAGCTGTCGCGCCGCCTGCCGCACATGAGGCTGTCGCCGCAATCCTTTACTTACCTGAACAATCTGTCGTTCCGCGGTCCCGAGCACCTGTGGGTGGAATGGGACCCGGCGCAGAATCCGGAGCGCCGCGACCCGGCCCTCCTGCAGCGCCGGCATCCGGTGCGGATCGGCGAATCGACGCGCCCCGACAGCGTGCGCAGTTTGCGGGTCGAGCGCAGGCGCGAAGTCGCGCGCGATGTCATCGAGCTGGCGCTGGCTGCGGCGGATGGTCGTCCGCTGCCGCCCTGGCAGCCGGGCGCGCACATCGAGATTGCCTGCGGCGACAGCGGCCTCACTCGCCAGTATTCGCTGTGCGGGGATCCGGCGGATACGCGGCAGCTGCGCGTGGCGGTGCTGCGCGATCCGCACAGCCGGGGCGGCTCGGCCTGGCTGCATGAACAGCTGCGCGAGGGCGATTGCCTGCCAGTGCGCGGCCCGCGCAACCATTTCCGTTTCGATGAAGGAGCGAAGCGCGTGCTGTTCATCGCCGGCGGCATCGGCATCACGCCGATCGCCGCGATGGCCGCCCGCGCGCGGCAGCTCGGCATCGATTACCAGTTGCATTACTGCGGCCGCAGCCGTGACCGCATGGCCTATCTCGGCGAGTTGCAGGCGCTGCACCGCGACCGGCTGGCGGTCCATGCGGGCGACGAGGGAAACCGGCTGGATGTCGGCGCGCTGCTGGCCGACCTGCCGCAAGGCATGCAGGTGTATGCATGCGGCCCTGGGCGCCTGCTGTCCGCGCTGGAAACCGCTTGTGCGTCGCGGCCGCACGGCACGCTGCATGTCGAGCATTTCCGCGGCGGTGCCGGCCGGCCGGATCCTGCGCGCGACAGCGGCTTCGATTGCGACCTGAACGATTCCGGACTGTCGCTCCACGTGCCGCCGGACCGCACCCTGCTCGAGGTACTGCGCGACGCGAACATCGATGTGCCCAGCGATTGCGGCGAGGGTCTGTGCGGATCGTGCGAAGTCGAGGTCATCGAAGGCGACGTCGACCACCGCGATGTCGTGCTGACGGCGGCGGAACGGCAGGAGAACCGGCGCATGATGGCCTGCTGCTCGCGCGGCAGGGGAAAGATAGTGCTGGGCCTTTAACAGGCCGCCGTGCGTGCCGGGCCTCAGGCCGCGCGCTCGTCTGCCCGGCTGGCCTCTATGTAAGACTGCTCGGTGCTGCGTATGTGCGCTGCCAGCAGCCGCTGTGCCCGGTCGACCTGGCCGCTGGCGGCGGCGTCGAGTATGTCCTGGTGGCTTTGGTGGCAGTCATCGACTTGCTTCACCTGCTCGGGCAGCCGCGCGCGCAGCGCCTGTATCTTGTAGGCGATCAGTTCATAGGCTTTGCGCAGGTAGGCATTGCCGCTGCATTCGATGATCCCTTCATGGAACAGGGTATCCAACTCGCGCACCCGCGCGGTGTCGCCGGCGGCTTCGGCCGCAAGCAGCTGCTGCAGGTTGCTGCGCAGGCGTTCGCTCAACCCGGATTTTTGATGCCGGATCGCTTCGCCCAGCGCCGCAGCTTCGATCACTTCCCGGAAGCGGGTCAGTTCGCTGACCTGTTGCGGCGTGAGGCTGAAGATGAAGCTGCCGCGCTGCGGGTGTATCTCGACCAGTCCTTCCACCGCCAGCCGCAGCAGCGCTTCGCGCACCGGCGTCTTGCTGGTGCCCAGCGACTCGGCCAGGCTGACTTCGGATACCTGCTGCCCGAATGACAGGCGGCCATCGATGATCAGCCGCCGGATCTGCTCGGCAGCCAGGTCGACCAGGGATTTCGGGCGTTGAAGGCGCATAGGTAGAGGCGACGGCATACGCGAAGCGGCATGGGAAGCAGTGGAATGCGCCATATGATATCTGATATGCTAGCCGCCAACCATAAAAACGGAGCGCCCTGACGATTGGCCGGACGACTTCGTGCCCCACTGAGGAGACCGTTGAATGAAGGCAGCAGAGGATGCTGGCGCGCCGCCTGTGCGGCGCGGGCCGGCAGCGCGCGCGGAAGCATGGTTCGTCGGGCTGAACAAGGGCGTCATCGTTCTGATGATGGCGTCGATGATTGGGCTGGTTTTCACCAATGTCGTCACCCGCTACCTGTTCAAGTACTCCATCGTCTGGGCGGAAGAGCTGTCGCAGTTCCTGATGGTCTGGATCGTTTTCCTCGGTGCCGGGCTCGCGTTTCGCGAAGGGCGGCATGTCGCGGTGGAATTCTTCCTCGATCGCATGCCGGTGCGCCTGCGCAGCCTCGTGCGGCACGGCATTTTCTGGGGGCTGGCCGCCTTTCTCGTCATGCTGGCGGTGCTGGGGGCGCGGTATGCGCAGTTCGCCATCGAGCAGGAGACCCCGGTGCTGAACATCTCCTACGCCATCCCTTATGCATGCATCCCGGTCGGCGCCTGCCTGTTCCTGGCCCATCTGCTGCTGGTGCGTGCCGACTTCCTCGCAGGCCGCTACGAGACGCCGGAAAGCCTGGAATCCGTGATCGACGAAGGGGTCTGACATGGGCATCGCACTGCTGCTCGGCTTCGTCTTCCTGCTCGCGCTCGGGGTGCCGCTCGCGTTCGTGATGGGCGGTGCCGGCCTGCTGGCCATCCTGGTCGACGGCGAGATCTCGCTGCTGCTGGTGCCGCAGCGCTTCTTCCACGGCATCAACTCGTTCTCGCTGATGGCCATTCCGTTCTTCATTCTCGCCGCCGACCTGATGTCGGCGAGCGCGATCACGAGCGCCATACTGCGTTTCGCCAGCAGCCTGATCGGTCACATCCGCGGCGGCCTCGGCCATGTAAACGTGCTCACCAACATGATCTTCGCCGGCATCTCCGGTTCGGCGCTGGCGGATGCGGCAGGGCCGGGCGCGATCATGATGCGCATGATGCAGAAGGCCGGCTACGACAAGCATTATGCGGCGGCGCTGTCGGGCGCCGGCGCGACCATCGGGCCGATCATTCCGCCGTCGATCATCATGGTCATCTATGCGATCACGGACAATCAGGTGACTGTGGCCGGCCTGTTCATGGCCGGTGTGGTGCCCGGCATCCTGCTCGGCGTCAGCCTAGCCATCGCCAACCACCTGATTGCGCGCCGTAACAACTATGGTGAAATCCGGCCGGCCTCGAGCTGGCCCGAGCGGGGGCGGCGCTTTCGGGCGGCGCTGCCCGCGCTGCTGATGCCGGTGATCGTCATCGGCGGCATCGTCAGCGGACTGTTCACGTCCACCGAAGCGTCGGCCGTCGCGGTGATCTATGCGCTGCTGGTCGGCACCCTGGTGACCCGCAAGCTCACGCCGGCACTGATCGGCAAGGTACTGGTGCAGAGCGCGATGGTGACCTCGGGTGCCTTGCTGATCGTGGCGATGGCGTCGCTGTTTGCATGGATCCTGACGGTGTTGCAGCTGCCACAGGATGTCGCGAATGCCATCGGCTCCGTCACGGACAATCCGCTGCTGGTGATGCTGATCGTCGGCGTGTTCGTGTTCATCTGCGGCTTCTTCATCGACACGCTGCCGGCAATCATCATTTTGGTGCCGGTGCTGGCGCCGCTGGCGGCCAAGTTCGGCATCGATCCGCTGCAGTTTGCGATGGCCATCGTGCTGAACCTGACAATCGGCCTGATCACGCCGCCGGTCGGGGGCGTGCTGTTCGTGATCTCCTCGGTCAGCCGGCTGCGCTTCGAGGCGATTGCGCGGGCGATGGTGCCGTTCATCATTGCCGAGCTGGTCGTGCTGCTGATGGTGATGTTCATTCCGCAGGTGTCGCTGGCGCTGCCGCACCTGTTCGGCTTTACGCGCTGATCCGGGAACCGGGAGACAGGCCATGAAAAAAATCATTGCATGGGCAATCTTGCTGCTGCTGCCGGCGCTGGCCTGCGTCGCCTCGGCCGACCCGCTGGTGATCCGCTACGCGCATTTCCAGCCGGCCCGCGACAACCAGCCGCTGCACAAGGGCGCGCTGGTGTTCAAGGCGCATGTGGAACAGGCCACCCGCGGCGCGATCCGGGTCGACATCTATCCGGCCGGCCAGTTCGGCAAGGACATCGAGGTGATGGAAGGCATCCGGCTCGGCACGCTGCACATGGCGGCGGCGCATGACGGCGCCGTGGCCGGCATCTTCAAGCCGATCCAGCTGCTGGGCATTCCCTACCTGTACGACAGCCATGCGCATGCGTGGCGTGTGTACGACTCGCGCTTCGGGGCCGAACTCAGCCAGCTGATGCTGGACAAGACCGGCGTGCGCCTGCTGGCGCTGGCCGATAACGGTGTGCGCCACTTCACTAATTCAATCCGGCCGGTCCGCACGCCGCAGGACCTGAAGAGGATGAAACTGCGCATCCAGCCGAGTCCCGTCTATCAGACGCTGGTCGAGTCGCTGGGTGCGTCGGCTTCCGCGATTCCGTGGTCGGAGTTGCCGACGGCACTGCAATCGAAAGTCGTCGACGGGCAGGAGAACGGCGTCACCAACATCATGGCCGCCAGCCTGTACCAGTACCAGAAATATGCGACCCTCGACGGCCATGTATGGAGTGTGCATGCCTACATGGTCAACGAGCGGTTTTTCAGGAAGCTCAGTCCGGAACACCAGGCAGCCATCCTCGAAGGAACGCAGCTGGCGCGCGACGTGCACCGGAAAATGACCTCGTCGCAAGATCTGGCGGCCAGAGACCTGCTCGAGAAGCATGGCCTGCAGGTGACCGTGCTGTCGCCTGCCGAAGTGGATGCCTTCCGGCGCGTGGCACAGCCGCCGGTGCGGCGCTATGTCGAGCGCATCGTGGGCCGGGACTGGGTGGAAAAGCTGTTTGAGGCAATCGCCGCCGAGCGGCAATGAACCGACGCCCGCATTCGCGGGCACCAATGAAAGGGAATAGCGATGGACAAATTGATCGAAGGCTTCAATGCCGTGGCTGTGGCATCCGTGTCGGATGCGGTGGACAAGATCTGCGGCAAGCGCGGTTTCATGGACAGCGCCATCAAGCCGCGCGTCAACGACAAGCGCATCTGCGGGCCGGCCGTCACCGTGATGGAAGCGGCCACGGATGAAGTCCTGCCGCCGCAGCATGCACTGGACCTGATCGACGAAGCGCCGGCCGGCAGCGTGATCGTCATCTCGGTCGAAGGCGGCGAAGAAAACGTGGCACTCTGGGGCGGTCTGATGACGGCCGGCGCTGTCGCCAACGGGCATGCGGGCGCGGTGCTCGACGGCGGCGTGCGCGACCTGACCGAGATCCGCCGCGATTACGGACTCCCGGTGTACGCACGCAGCGTCAGCCCGGCCACGACAGTGGGCCGCTACCGGACGGTGGCTTCGCAGGTTCCGGTGCGCGTCGGCGGCGTGCTGGTGCATCCGGGCGACATCATCGTCGGCGATGTCGACGGCGTCGTGGTGGTGCCGCGGGCCAGCGCGGAAGCAGTGCTCGAGATGGCGCGCGAGATCGATGCCCGCGAACTCGAGCAGGCCAGGCTGATCATCGAAGAGCGCTCGCTGCGCAAAGGGCTGGCGAAATATGGCCGCATCTGATCCGGCACTGGCCTGGCCGGAAATCGTCACGCTGGGCGAGCCGCTGATCGAGTTCAACCAGACCAACCCGGCCGAGCCGCATTATCTGCAGGGCTTCGGCGGCGACACCTCGAATGCCGCGATTGCCGCGGCGCGGCAGGGGGCGTCGGTGGGCGTCATTGCCCGCGTGGGTGCGGATACCTTCGGCGACCTGTTCATCGACCTGTGGCGCCGCGAGGGCGTGGACCTGCGCGCGGTGGAGCGGGATCCGGCGGCCCACACCGGCATGTATTTCGTTTCGCACACGGCGGCCGGACATGCATTCAGCTACCTGCGTGCCGGCAGTGCGGCCAGCCGCATCACGCCGCAGGACTTGCCGCTGTCGCTGATCCGGCAGGCAAAGTGGCTGCATGTGTCCGGCATCAGCCAGGCCATCAGCGCGAACGCCTGCGATGCGGTGTTCTCGGCGATGGCTGCCGCGCGCGAGGCCGGCGTGAAGGTCAGCTACGACTCCAACCTGCGGCTGCGCCTGTGGCCGCTGGAACGCGCACGCGCCATCATCCGCGCCACGGCCGCCATGGCGGACTTGTTCCTGCCCAGCCTGGAGGATGTGACGGCGCTGTCCGGGCTGTCCGATCCCGACGACGCGCTCCGCTGGTGCCTCGACACCGGCGCTGCCAGCGTGGTGCTGAAGCTGGGCGGGCAGGGGGTGATCGGCCAGGTCGACGGGCAGGCATTCCGGCTCGGCGCGCACAGCGTCGATGTGGTCGACGCTACCGGTGCCGGCGACTGTTTCGCCGGCTCGCTGCTGGCATCGCTGTGCAGTGGTGCCGGCATGCCGGAAGCGATCCGTTATGCGAATGCGGCAGCAGCGCTGACCACGACCGGTTTCGGCGCGGTCGCCCCGATTCCCCGGCGCGAACAGGTGCTGCAGTTCCTGGCGCGACAGCAGTGAGTGGCATGCGATGACGACTGTGCAAAACGACTTGCTCGAGCGCGCGCGCGACAGCGTGATCATTCCGGTCCTGGTGCTCGACGATCCGGCGTCCGCAGTCCCGCTCGCGCTTGCGTTGCGCGATGCCGGCCTGCAGATGATTGAAATTACCCTGCGCACCCCCGGCGCGCTGGCAGCGATCCGCGCGATCCGCGACGCGGTACCCGGGCTGCAGGTCGGCGCCGGGACGGTGACCAGCCCGGCGACCGTCGATGCGGCGCGCGCGGCCGGCGCCCAGTTTGCAGTCAGCCCCGGTTACACGACGGCATTGGGCCGCCATTGCCAGGCGCTGTCATTCCCGCTGCTGCCGGGTGCGGCAACGGCCACCGAGGTGATGGTTGCGCGCGACGACGGCTTCGACTTTCTGAAATTCTTTCCTGCCACCGCCTGCGGCGGCATCGGCTTGCTGGAGGCGCTGCGCGGTCCGTTCCCGGACGTGAGCTTTTGTCCCACCGGCGGCATCACCGCGGAGAATGCGGGCGACTTCCTCGCGCTGGGCAATGTGGCATGCGTCGGCGGCACCTGGATGGCGCCGCGCGCGGCGATCCGCTCGCAATCATGGCCAGAGATCACGGCACTTGCCGCGCAGGCGCTGCAGTTGCTGCGTAGGCCGTCGGGAAGTCCTTCGGCCTGACGCACGTCGTCCTGCGATGCGGGCGCCGCTCAGGCGGCGACGCCGATGATCACATCCGAAGGATCAATCACGGCCAGCAGCGCCTGCTGCAGGCCGACGCCGATCCGCGACGCATCCTCGTTCGGCAGGGTGCAGGCCAGTTCCAGTCCGTGGTCGAGCGCCATGACCACTTCGGTGCGTCGTGGTCCCGGCGTGATCCGCTGCACGACCGCCGGCAGCGCATTGCGCGGCGTGCCGGCCGGCGCGGCTTCGGGCAGGTGCAGGCGCACCGAGGAGGCCTTCACCAGCGCGAACACCTTGGCGCCGATATCGAGCTTCAGCTCGCGTGCGCTTTCGTGGGTGATTGACGCGACCAGCATCAGCTTGCCGTTCACCAGCAGCGTCACTTCATCATTCACCTGTCCTTGCAGGATGGCCATGATGATGCCGGCGTACTGGTTGCGCGCGCTGGTCTTCATCGCGATCCCGGTCTGTTTCACGTAGTCGGAGTCGAGGCTGCCGGCCAGCCCGTTCAGGCGCGCGATGAAACGCGCATGCTCTGCCTGCACCAGCAGGAAGTTTTCCAGCAGCTGCTTTCCGCGCGCTGTCAGCCGCGTCTTGCCGCCGCCTTTGCCGCCGGCTTGCCGCTCGAGCAGGCTGCCGCCGGTGAGCCGAGTCATCAGGTCGATCGCATCCCATGCGCCCTTGTAGCTGTAACCGGCGATCCGGGCCGACCGGGTCAGGTTTTCGGTGAGCCCGATCTGGCGCAGCAATTCGATGCGTTTCCGGTTAGCGAGCAGGGTGTCGCCGACGTGCAGGGTCAGTTCGGCATCCAGCGTATAGCTGAGGGGCATGTTTTTCATGGGGCGATTATAAAAAGCCAAGGTGTGCCTGGCTATACCTTGAAAATCGACACGTCCGGTAGCGACGTACTTTGAACGAAAAATCGGCGTAATAAGCGTGTGTTCGATAGGGGTTATTGCCAGTCGGCTTGACGTTTCAAAATTACCAGTTCATATTACGGCAAAATATTTCAAGGTAATCTTGATAGTGAAACCCTCTACGGAATAAAGAACGACTATGGAAAAGCGCGCCATCTCCCGCCAACTCCGCTTAACCCTCATCACAATCAGCCTCTTGTCGTTCGGCACTGCAGTGCATGCCGGTGATGACGTGAAAGTCCTGCTCGAAATCCTGCTCGAGAAGGGCATCCTGACGCAGCAGGAGTACGACCAGAAACTGAAGGCGGCGCAGGCGAAGGAGGAAATCCGTGCATTCAACGAAGCGCAGGACATCCGCCGTGCCAATCGCGAGATCGACAAGCGGGCCGAGGAGGAGCGCAAGTTCAAGACCCAGATCTACGGCCAGGTGTCGGCCGGCTATTACCAGGCATCGAACATGACCCCGGCGAACGTCGATGCCTCCGGCTTCAGCGACCAGCCGAAAGGAAACAA
>JAIXTG010000293.1 GCA_027484285.1 Oxalobacteraceae bacterium
GCCCGCGCTGCCGCCCGCCTGCTGCGGCGCGGTAATGCCCTGGTCCGCCAGATTGCCGGCGCCGGATCCGGTCGATTCCGCAGTCAACTCGCCCAGATCGGCCCCGACCTCGGAACCGGCGGCATAAGAGGCCTGCTGCATCCCGCCTTCGCCCGTGATCCCGCTGACCCGCGGGTCGTAGCCGCCCGTTTCCTGCCGGGCAGGCGTGCCGCCCGAAGTGCGGTCGGGCGCGGCCGGCGTCGAGATCCGCGCAGCCGCCCCGGCTGCCTGCTGTACCTGTCCCCTGGTCAGCAGGTCACCGAGTGCAACGATGCCCACCAGTCGCCGCTGTTCATCATGCGACACCACCGGAACGCGTCGGATCTGGGTATCCGCCATTTTCCGCGCGACCTCGTCGATCTCGTCGTCTTCGAAGCACCAGCGCACATCGGTACTCATCACTTCATCGACATGCGCATCGCCGGGTGCGCGGCCGGCCGCCGTCGCGCGTACCGTGATGTCGCGGTCCGTCACCACGCCTACCAGCCGCTGGCCGTCGCATACCGGTAGCGAGCCGACGTTCAGTTCGTCCATCATCTGTGCCGCCCGCTGGATGCTTTCGTGCGGCGCAACCACGCTGACATTGCGCGTCATTACCTGCGAAACCATTTGCATTGCCGTCTCCTCGTCAAGGCCCGGGCGGCGTTCCGTACACCCCGCCCATGCGATAGACCGCCGGCCGCGCCAAGGATTGCAGCAGGCTGCGTGCTAAGATTTCCGGCATCTCGGTTTGCAGTGACGGAGGACAAGCATGTCCAGCATGAACACCCGTGTGCGTGCGCTGCTGTTCGCAGCGGCAGTCGGCGGACTGGCACCCTTGCCGGCCTTTGCAGTGGATGCCGCGCAGGTTCCGCAAGGCAAGCAGACGAAGCCCGGGCTCTACCTCGATGCACGCGAAGCACATGCGCTCAAGCAGCAGCTTGGCGACCGCGCGCTGTTTCTCGACATCCGTACCCGCGGCGAAGTGAGCTACACCGGCATGGCTGCGACAGTCGACGCCCATGTGCCTTTCCTCGAGCATCCGCCGAACGCGCCGTGGGACGAGAAGGCCGGGCGCTTCAAGCTGGAATTCAACAATGACTTCGAGGCGGAAATCGCGCGCCGGCTGTCGGCGAAAGGGCTGGGCAAAAACGATCCGCTGATACTCATCTGCCGGTCTGGCGACCGCACCGCGAAGGCGGCCAACCTGCTAGCCGAGCAGGGCTATGCCAAGGTGTACACCGTGATCGACGGCTTCGAGGGCGATGTCGCGAAAGAGGGGCCGGACGCCGGCAAGCGTGTGGTCAACGGCTGGAAGAATGCCGGCCTGCCGTGGACCTACAAGCTCGATAAGGACAAGCTCTACCTGCCTCGCCCATAGGCCGGGCACACCGCGGCAGCCCGCATCACGCGTCGGTTGCCGACTGTTTTCGCAGGGCGAGGCAGAGCAGGGTCAGCACGCAGAAGCCGGCACCGGCGAGGAACGTGGACGACGCCCCCAGACTGTCCCACAGCAAGCCGGCGATCACGCTGGCGACCAGCATGGTGAGGCCGGACATCAGGTTGAAAAAGCCGAAAGCCGTTCCGCGCAGGTCGGCCGGCGCAGCCGCTGCCACCATCGCCGCCAGCAGGCCCTGGGTGATTCCCATGTGCAGGCCCCAGAGTGCCACCCCGATGGCCAGCGTCGCCGTTGATGGCGCCAGTGCCAGCACCAGGTCCGCAGCAATCAGTACTAGCAGCCCGAGCGCCAGCAGGCCAGTGTGGCTGACGCGGTCGGACAGCCTGCCGAAGGGAAAGGCAGACGCGGCATAGACGATGTTCATCGCCACCATCACCAGCGGCACCAGCGCGAGCGGAATGCCGGCCTGATCGGCCCGCAGCACCAGGAAGGCTTCGGAGAAGCGCGCCAGCGTGAAGGCAGCGCCGATCGCCACTACCCACCAGTACTGCCGACCCAGGCGACGCAGGTTGGCGCGGGTGATCGGATTGCGGCGCCGATGGTCCGCGGCGATCGCCGGTTCACGAACGCCGAGCAGCAGCACCGCAACCGACAGCAGGCCGGGGATCAGCGCCACCCAGAACACGGCGCGGAAATCATTGTTCCACGCCAGCATCAGGCCGACCGCCAGCAGCGGGCCGAGGAAGGCGCCGACGGTGTCCAGTGACTGGCGCAGTCCGAATGCGGCGCCACGCAATTCGGCGGGCGCGATATCGGCAATCAGCGCATCGCGCGGCGCACCCCGTATGCCCTTGCCGACGCGGTCGATGAAGCGCGCGGCCAGTACCAGCCCGCTGCCGGCGGCAACGGCAAACAGCGGTTTGGACAGCGCGCCCATTGTGTAGCCGAGCACGGCCAGTCCCTTGCGCCTTCCGAGATAGTCCGACAGCGCGCCGGAAAAGACTTTGACGATCAGCGCAGTCGCTTCGGCCACGCCTTCGATGATGCCGACCATGAGTGCGCTGGCGCCCAGCGTGCCGACCATGAACAGCGGCAGCAGGCTGTGGATCATCTCGGACGAGATGTCCATCAGCAGGCTCACGAAGCCGAGCGCCCAGACGCCGGTGGGTATTTGCCGAAGCGGGCTGTGCGTTGCGATGTGGTTTGTCATGGTCGCCAAAAAAATGCCCGCTCGCGGGTGTCCGTCGAGCGGGCATTGTAGCTGGCCGCCGCTTACTGCCTGACGGCCTCGATCGCGATATCGATCCTGATCTCGTCGCTGACGGCAGGAGCGTACTTGTCCATCTTGAAGTCGCTGCGCTTGACGGTCGTGTGCGCGTTCGCGCCGAGCGCATCTTTCTTCACGATCGGATGCGGCGCCGCCTGGAAGGAGGTCACGGTGAGCACCACTTTCTTCGTGATGCCCTTCAGGGTCAGGTCGCCTTCGATGCTGGCCGGCTTGTCGCCATTGAAGCTGACTTTGGTCGACTTGAAGGTCGCGGTGGGAAATTTCGCCGTATGCAGGAAGTCTTCGGCCTGAATGTGTTCGTCGAACAGTTTGGAGCCGGTATCGACCGACTTCATGTCGATGGTGAGGTCAACCGAGCCCGTCTTCGCCTCGCGGTCGAAGACGACCTTGCCGGTCGTCGTGTTGAAGCGCGATACCTGCTGCGAGAAGCCGAGGTGGTTGTACGAGAAGCGCGGGAAGGTGTGGTTGTTGTCGATGGTGTAGGTCTCGGGCGCGGCCAGTGCCGGGCCGCTGAACGCGGCGGCGAGGACGAGGGTCGAACCAAGTTTTGCAATGGTCTTCATGGATGCTCCTGTGGTTGGTTTGCGGAGGAAAGGCGACTGCTTCTGCAGGCGACCGGCACTGACAGTGTGCCGGTGCATCCTGCAAGGGGTTTATTGCAGGGGCGTGAATGCATAAGCATCCATCGCCAGTACATAGTCGCTGATGCCGGTGTGCACATGCTCGACGGCGACTTGCATGCCGGCCGCCCCGAGGGCGACGTAGAGCGGCTGCAGGTGTTCATCGCTCGGATGCGCGCGCACCGCATCGGGTGCCAGCCTGCGGTAGTCGAGCAGCGCCGCAAGATCGTGCTGCTGCAGCCTGCCGGTCAGCCATTCCGGAAAGCGGCGCACATAGTCGAGGCCTTCGCCGCCGGTCGCACGCGCTTGCCGGTAGTCACCGAGGTTGTGGGTGACATTGCCTGAGCCAACGACCAGGAAGCCGCGCTCGCGCAGCGGCGCAAGCGCCTCGCCCAGCCGGTAGGCACCGCGCACACCTTCATGGCTTTGCAGCGACAGCGGAATGACGGGCACGTCGGCGTCCGGATACATCAGCCGCAGTGGAATCCAGGCGCCATGGTCGAGTCCGCGGTCCGGCGCTTCGCCGGCAGGCAGGCCGGCATCACCGAGGGCTTGCGCGACCTCCCGCGCCCCCTCCGGGCAGCCGGTCGCCGGATAGCGAATGTCGTACAGCGCCGGCGGGAACCCGTAGAAATCATGGACGGTTTCCGGCCGGCTGGCGGTGCCGACGGTCGGTATCGGCATGTCCCAGTGGGGGCTCACCATCACGACGGCCCTCGGTCGGGGGAGCTTTGCGGCCAGCAGGGCGAGCGCGGCGCCGGCAGGCCCGGGTTGCAGCGCGAAGGTAGGGGCGCCATGCGGTACGAAGAGTGTCGGCAGGTTCATGCGGAAATCCTCCATCAGATGACGTCACTTTAGCCATGCCAATTGATTCCGGATAGCGGACAATGCGGACATCTTTATTGCGGGGAGCGCAACAATGGATCGGCTGTTTGCCATGCATGTGTTCGTCCGGGTCGCCGAACTCGGCAGTTTTTCTGCGGTTGCCCAGCAGCTCGGCATGGCACGTTCGGCGATCACGCGCCAGGTGGCGGCACTCGAGGAACATCTCGGTACCAGGCTGATGGTGCGCAGCACGCGCCGCCTGACCCTCACCTCTGCCGGCGCGGCCTATCTGGAAAAGTGCCGCGTCATCCTGAACCTCGTCGAAGTGGCGGAGACCGGCATTGCCGAGCAGCGGCAGGCCGCGCGCGGCCCTATCCGGATCAGCCTGCCGCTGTCGTACGGGCTGGCGCGGATGGTGCCCCTGTTACTCGAGTTCGCGCGCGAGCATCCGGAAGTCTCGCTGGACATGGATTACACCGACCGACGGGTCAACCTGATCGAGGAGGGCGTGGATCTTGCCATCCGCATCACCAGCCGCCTTGGCCAGAGCGATGTGACGCGCCGGCTCGGCACGGTAAGCATGCGCACGGTCGCGTCGCCCGATTATCTTGCGCGATGCGGGCGTCCGCGCCACCCGTCGGAGCTGGCGCGGCACGAGTGCCTCGGCTATACCAGCGGCGGTACGCCGGCGAGCTGGACTTACCGCGTGGACGGTGCGTGGACGCCGTTCGCGGTGCAGTCGCGGATCAGCGCAAGCAATGGCGAGGCGCTGACCGAGGCAGCCGCCCAGGGGCTGGGCATCACGATACAACCCGACTTCATTCTCGAACCGGTGCTCGCCGCGGGCCGGATCGTGACGATACTGGATGAGTTCCCGCTGCCGGAACTGGGCATCCATGCCGTCCTGCCAAGCAACCGGCAGGTACCGCACCGGGTGCGGGTGCTGATCGAATTTCTCGCCGCCCGCATGGTGTCCTGAACGTGCCGCCCGGATGGCTGAAGCCAGTCCCGGCGATGATCCGGAACCCGCGATGCCCATGCAGGCGAGTGGATTCTGGCACTATGGCCCCTTGTCCTGATATGACCCACCATGAAGCTCAAGCTATCGCCGGACGCCGACTGTTTCGCACTGCTCGATGATGCGCAAGCCGGTGCCGGCCGGGCCTCGCGCCTGTACACCCAAGCACATGCGGTGATCCGGCTGCCTGCTGACGGCCAGCCGGGAGATTTCTTCAGCGCGATCGACGAGGAACTCGCGGCCGGCCGGCACGTGGTCGGCCTGTTCGACTATGAACTCGGCGCGCGGCTGCAGCAGTTGCCCGTGCGTGCCGACGCGAACTCCACACTGGCCACGGCACTGGTCTTCGACGGTGTCGAGCGCCTGACTGCAGACAGTGTCGACGCGTGGCTCGGAGCGCATGCCGGCGAAGCGCATGCCGTATCCCGTGTCGAGGCGGCACTCGGCGAAGCGGGATTCTCTGCTGCGGTGGAGGCCATCCATCGCTATATCGAGGCGGGCGATACCTATCAGGTGAATTTCACTTTCCCGCTCCGCTTCGACGTCCATGGCGATCCGGTCGCGCTGTATGCCGCGCTGCGCGCGCGGCAGCCGGTGCCCTATGGCGCATTGCTGAAGCTGCCGGACCAGCGCATGGTGCTGTCGCTGTCGCCGGAGCTGTTTGTCAGCCATGCAGGCGGACGGCTGAGCTGCCGCCCGATGAAGGGCACCGCGCCGGCCAGCGACGAGCCCGGCATCGACGAGCAGCGCGCGCAGGTCCTTCGCAGCAGCATCAAGGAACGCTCGGAAAACCTGATGATCGTCGACTTGCTGCGCAACGACCTTGGCCGCATTGCACGCACCGGGTCGGTCAGGGTGCCCGCACTGTTCTCGGTCGAGCGCTTCGGCGGCGTGCTGCAGATGACGTCGAGCATCGAAGCCGAGGCCCGTCCCGGACTGACGCTGGCGCAGGTATTCGAGGCACTCTATCCCTGCGGGTCGATCACGGGGGCGCCGAAGCGCCGCACGATGCAGATCATCGATGCGCTGGAGCAGGGGCCGCGCGGCCTGTACACCGGAGGCATAGGCTGGTTCGAGCCGCCGGCAGCCGACCGGGTGACGGGAGATTTCATGCTGTCCGTTCCGATACGCACGCTCCTGCTCGATGCGCCAGACGGCAACCAGCGCCGGCAGGCGGTGATGGGTGTCGGTGCCGGCATTGTCTACGACGGCGATGCGCAGGCCGAACATCAGGAGTGCCTTCTGAAAGCCCGGTTCCTGACCGGACTGGCACCGGGGTTTGAACTGTTCGAGACCCTGCTGGCCAGTCGCCATGGATGTCCGCATTTCGAGCGTCACCTGGCGCGGCTGCGCCGCTCGGCGGCCCACTTCGGCTTTCCATTCGACGAGGCGCACGCACGCGCTGCAGTGCAGTCAGCCTGCGATCAGGTACCGGTCGGGCAAGCAATGCGACTGCGGCTGGCGCTGCAGCCGTCGGGAGAGATTGCGCTGCGCTGCTCGCCCCTGGCGCCGCTCGCCGACGGGCCGGTGACGGTGCTGCTGTCGGACCGGCGAATGCCGGCCGACGACCCGATGCTGGCGCACAAGACCAGCTTGCGGCAGGCATATGATGAAGGCTGGCGCCAGGCCGAAGCGGCCGGCGCCTTCGATATGCTGTTCTTCAATGACCGGGGAGAACTGACCGAGGGAGGGCGCAGTAATGTGTTTCTGCGCATGGAAGGTCGCTGGCTGACACCGCCGCTGTCGTCGGGCCTGCTGCCCGGGGTGATGCGCGCAGTACTGCTCGACGATCCTGCATGGGCGGCGAGCGAGCGCGTGCTGACTCGGCAGGATTTGTTCAGGGCGGAAGCCATCTGCTTGTGCAATGCGCTGCGCGGCGTGATGACCGCGCAGCTGCCAGTGGCTGGCTGACTACAGGCAGGCCCGGACAGGCCGCCGGCTGGACGATCTCAGGAGGGGAGCGAGGTCGCCATTCGCCGGCTGCTGCCCCCGGTCTTGAGCGGACTGAAATACTTGCGTTGGTCACCCATCATCCGGCGCAGCTCGCGGATCGGAATGTCGGTCGCATCATGAATCTTCAGCAGGATCTCGCCACTGATCGCCAGCCGCTGGTGGCGAACCTTGCTGATGACCGAAGGCGACAGCCCGACCTGTCGTGCCAGTGCAGAGCTGCTCTGCACGCCGAGGCGGGCGATCAGTCCGTCGATGAATTTTTCCGGGTTGTAGCGAACATATTCTTCATTGTTTTTCATGTTGTTCTCCCTAGTGAGCAGGGGAAACCTGCGCGTCAGTCGAAGATTTCGCTGAGCCAGGACTTTTGCTTGTAGTGCTTCTTGTGCCCCGGATACGGCTGTTCATACTGCCGGGGCGGGTAGCTGTTTTCCTGACGCGGTTCATTGCGGTACTGCGCAGGTGGCGCCGAGGCCGCCTGCGCGGAAGCAGCGCGGTCGAGCAGCTTGTCGAGCTCGCCGCGATCCAGCCATACGCCCCGGCATTGCGGGCAGTAGTCGATCTCCACGCCCTGCCTCTCGCTGATGACGAGCAGGGTATCGGTACAGGTCGGACATTTCATGCTGAACTCCTTCCGGGCGTGCCCGTCAGTCGCCAGAGCTGCCGAAACCGAACAGGTGCAGCAGGCTGGTGAACAGGTTGAACAGGGATACGAACAGGCTGACCGTTGCCAGTACATAGTTCGTCTCGCCGCCGTTCACGATCGCGCTCGTCTCGAACAGGATCAGCCCGGCCGACAGCAAGGCCACCACCGCGGATACGGCCAGCGCGAGCGCAGGCAGTTCGAAGAAGATCGCGGCCAGTCCGGCGAGGATCGCAACGATCATGCCGGCGAACAGCATGCCGCCCATCCAGCTGAAGTCGCGGCGCGTGGTCAGTACCCATGCCGACAGCGCAAGGAAAATCGCACCGGTGGCGCCGAGTGCCATGGCGATCGTAGTCGCGCCACCCGGCAGGCTGAGCGTGCGCGACAGCACGGGCCCAAGGGTGTAGCCCATGAAGCCGGTCAGCGCAAATACTGCAGGCAGCGCCCAGCCGCTGTTCTTCAGCTTGTAAACCGCAAACAGCAGGCCGAAGTAACCGACCAGCGTGAGAATCAGGCCGGGCGCGGGCAGGCCGAGCGACACGCTGGTGGCAGCCACGCCGGCCGCGAACAGCAAGGTCAGCGACAGCAATGCATAGGTGTTGCGCAGCACCCGCTGGGTATCCGACGGCAGGGCAGCGAAAACGCCCGTGCGTCCGGCACCGGCAAACCCGGGACGGGGTCGGGCAGCAACAAAAATCTCAGGCTTTTTCAAGGAATCCTCCGCTCGATGATGTGACGGTGGCGTAACTGCCACAATCGTGCCGTTTCAGCACCGTTAGATCATGGAGATTTCAAAGCTTCTGAAAAAGCAGATTGTTTGAGATCGAAACTTCTTTAAAACCTGTATCAGAAAGCGGGGCAAAAAGCTGCTGAGCGACTGCTGCATGGCTGTCCTGATCGGTGTCGCGCGCTGCACGCCTGGCAGCATGCGTTACTTCATTGCCCGCTGCAGGTCAGTGCATTACAGGGCTAGCGCCAGCGCAAGAGGCCGGTGTGGATTGCTCGTACACAAACTTCGCTTGCTCATGAGACTTGATGATTTCGAAGGCGCAATTCGCGCCTTTCTCAACGTTCAGGAGGTCTCCATGAAGTTTTTCGCTTGTGCAGCCATGACCGCCCTTGCCGCACTGACCGCTCTGCCTGCATCCGCCGCGCCGAAAAAAATGACGCTTGCCCAGCTGGATATGGTGGTCGCCGGTCACGATTACCACTGCCCGCCCGAAGAGAGGGTCAAGGGCAACAACGGCTGGGGCAACGGAGCTGATCCCACCAACCCGGGCAGTTTCAGCGGTGCGACAGAGCGCTCGAAGAGCACCAACATGTCCATTCCGGGCGGTGGCATCAACACCAATCCGACCACATCGACCGGGCGTTAAACAGACATGAGCAGGCAGGCCATGACGGGGGAGCGCCGATGCCGCCACTGGATGGGCGGAGCGATGCTGGGACTGGTCCTGCTGTGCGGGCCGGATGTCCGTGCGGAACGTCCGGTCCGTTCGCTGCTGGAGTACCGCACCGAAAATCTCATTCGCCAGCAGTGGGACAACAGCTGCGCGGCGGCCTCGCTGGCTACGTTACTGACGTTTGAATTCGGGCGTACCGTCACTGAACGGCAGGTGGCCACGGGCCTGCTGCGGCAGACCGACGAACTGAAGGTACGGACGCGCGGCGGATTTTCCCTGCTGGACATGAAGCGCTACCTGAACGACATCGGGCTCGATGGCGATGGCTATGCCGACATGAGCCTGGCCGACCTGGGCGCGATGGCCCCGATGATCGTTCCGCTGCACCTCTACGGCTACGATCATTTCGTCATTGTCCGTGGCATCACCGAAAAACAGGTGGATATCGGCGATCCGGCATTCGGCAATTACCGGATGTCGCATGTCCTGTTCCTGCGTCGCTGGAGCAAGAGCGGATTTCGCGTCGAGCCCGACACTTCACTGAAAAACCAATGAGAAAACTATTGACGATCAGCGCC
>JAIXTG010000255.1 GCA_027484285.1 Oxalobacteraceae bacterium
GACCTTATTCGGGGCGGGCAGGGAGCCGATGTATTCAAGCTGGAGAAGCTGGCTGATTCACCATTTGGCACCGAGGACGAACTGGTCGATTTCGAGATCGGAATCGACAAAATCGATCTGTCGTCCATCGATGCGAACCCGAAGGTGAAAGGACAGCAGGCTTTCTCGCTCTCTGAGGCG
The DNA here is from genome assembly GCA_027484285.1 of Oxalobacteraceae bacterium. Classification (GTDB taxonomy): domain Bacteria; phylum Pseudomonadota; class Gammaproteobacteria; order Burkholderiales; family Burkholderiaceae_D; genus Pernthalerella. The sequence goes on from JAIXTG010000255.1 coordinate 181, forward strand.
GGTCCCGCGGCACATGCTGTGTGGTTCGGCGCAGGAAGCGATGCGTCCTCCCTGAGGGTGTTCGGAGATGTGAACGGCGATGCCAGGGCGGATTTCGTGATCGCGCTGGTCGGCACGTCCTCGCCGCTAGCAGCCTCCGATTTCATTGGCCTCGTCTGATACGCGCGAAAAGCACAGGCCACTGTAAGGGGCTGCGGCCTGGCAACTTATCCCGGCAGACAGGCGCCTGACCCCATTTCGCTCGGCCTGACTAACCAGCATCCATGCCCGCAGCAAGGCGCCGACAGCAGCAATCATTGCGTCTAAGAAATGTCTCGCCGCCGGCCCGTTAACTTCATCGGGCACTTGTCCGACAGGGCACCACGCCTTCCCCGGTTAGTAGCCTGATTATTGGGTCAATCGCAGCGACTTCATGGTTTTGCAGGTTTGTTTCCGTTGCCTGCACAGCTCCATCGTTACAGATTAAGCTACCTGTTAAAGGCAGGCATCCAGCGTGCGATATGCCGTCGGGTTGCCATCATGAGAAAGCCCAATCGTTTGGCAAAAACCGGAGAAACCATGACAGCTGCTCCCTTGCGTCTTCGCCCGCTTGAGCGCGAAGACTTGCGCTTCGTTCATGAGCTCGACAATAACGAAGCCGTAATGCATTACTGGTTTGAAGAGCCGTATGAAGCTTTTTTCGAGCTTTGCGATTTGTATGAGAAACATATTCACGACCAATCCGAGCGGCGATTTATTGCCGAGGTTGAGCACGCCCGGATAGGCCTGGTCGAGCTGGTAGACATCAATCACATCCATCGGCGTGCGGAGTTTCAGATCATCATCGCGCCCGAGTACCAGGGGCGCGGATACGCCCGGGAAGCCACGCGCCTTGCAGTGGAGTACGCATTTACGATCCTGAACCTGCACAAGGTGTACCTGGTGGTCGATGTGGACAATGCGGCTGCCATCCATGTATACAAAAACATCGGCTTCAGGCAGGAAGGTTTGCTGGAAAAAGAATACTTTGCCGGGGGCGAGTATTGCGACGTCATCCGCATGGCTATTTTTCAGAGCGATTTTCTCGGCAGGCCCGCTGACTGAGCGCGGGCGGGCCATCTGCCGGAAAGCGCCTGTTCAAGAAGGGCTCATTTTGGAATGGCCCGAGCAGTAAAAAGACTTCGGTTCGCGACAGGTGCGCTGGCAGCGAAGGAAAATCCCGTCGAATGTGCCGCCGACGTGCACCGCCGTGCTTTGCTGGTCAGAGAATAACCACGCCGGGGTGCGTCATGGTTCACGTCCGCACAGGTAGGCATACACCTCCGCAATAATCGAATCCGGTGCCGGATAAATCCAGTCGCCGGATTCGTTGTTGGTATCCGCGCGTCCTGTGCCCATCCGTTCTTCGAAATGCACATAGGTCAGGGCCTTGGTCCGGCCGCCCTGGCAGTCGGCCTGCCACAGCACCTTGGCCGAACGCTTGCCGAAGCGGTCCGGCTCTGCATAGTCGACCAGCATCCAGATGCGCGGCAGTTCGCCGCTCTTGCGCGTGCCGGGGTCTAGGTAGATCGTCGAGGATTCGGCGTTCGTTGCGAATTTTTCCCACCCGGCCCACGCAGGCACAGCGCACAGCAGCAGGCAGGTGCAGAGGAAGCGTGCCATCGGAATCTCCAGCGGTCGCCGGCGCGAAGCCGGATACGCGGAAATTCTGGGTCGGACCGGCGGCGCGTGCGCTGGGCTGGATCAGCCCGGAGCGATGCAGCGCTTCATTCTCCCAGCAGGAAATTGGACAGCCGGCCTTCGAGCGCGGTGTCGCCCGGTGTTTCGTCTTTCAGTTGCACGCCGCTCAGCTCGCGCCGCAGGGCTTCGCTGACAAGGTAATGCAGCTTGTACGAGGCTTCTTCGTACGACAGTCCGGCCGGGCGGATGTTGGAAATGCAGTTGCGGCTTTCGTCCGTTAGTCCGACCCGCGGCTGCCAGGTCAGGTAGAGCCCCATGCTGTCGGGTGAACTCAGTCCCGGCCGCTCCCCGATGAGTACCACTACCAGCTTTGCACCGAGCATGGCGCCGACTTCATCGCCGACCGCGACCCGCCCCTGGCGCACGATCGTGACCGGTGCAATCTTCAGCCCTGCCGGTGCCAGCCGCGCCAGCGCGGCCTGCAGGAAAGGGAAGGCGTTGGTTTCAATGGCCAGTGCCGACAGGCCATCGGCGATTACGAATGCCACGTCGTGCGGCCTCGGGTCGCGCGCATGGAAATCCAGCGCCGCCAGCCTCGACTGGGACTCGGGCGCCAGCCGTCGGCCGAGATCGGGGCGCTGCAGGTAAGTCGCACGGTCGCCGGCTGCGCTGTCGAGGATCAGGCAGTCGGGCGCCAGCCCGAGCGCCGTGATCGACTGCTGCAGCGCCGTCGCGTCGATTGCATGATGGACGGCATCGCGTGCACGCGCATGCGCCAGCTGGAATTCCAGCTGCGGCGACGTTGGCAGGCTGATGCCCGTGCGCCCGAGCGCGATGCGTGCCGAGGTGAACTGGCGCAGCATGCCCCAGGGGTTGGTGACGACGGTCTGTCTGGTTTTGCTCATGATGGAATCGGGGCGTGCATGGATCGTCAGGCAATCCGCAGTAATGCATTGGCAAAGGGCGCGGGCAGCCCGTCGGCGAGCATCACCTGCTCCCCGCCGCGGAAGATTTCCATCTTCTGCAGCCACGCCTCGAACTCCGGGGCGGGCTTCAGGCCCAGCACGCGCCGCGCATACAGCGCATCGTGGAAGGAGGTGGTCTGGTAATTGAGCATGATGTCGTCCGAGCCCGGTATGCCCATCACGAAATTGCAGCCGGCAGTGCCGAGCAGCGTGAGCAGCACATCCATGTCGTTCTGGTCGGCCTCCGCATGGTTGGTGTAGCAGACATCGCAGCCCATCGGCAGTCCCATCAGCTTGCCGCAGAAATGATCTTCCAGCCCGGCGCGCACGATCTGCTTGCCGTCGTACAGGTACTCGGGGCCGATGAAGCCGACCACGGTGTTGATCAGCAGCGGCTTGAACTGGCGGGCGACTGCATAGGCACGCGCTTCGCAGGTCTGCTGGTCGACGCCGTGGTGGGCGTTGGCTGACAGGGCACTGCCCTGGCCGGTCTCGAAATACATCACGTTATTGCCGACCGTGCCGCGCCCCAGCGACAGCGCTGCCTGCCGCGCCTCCCCGAGCAGGGCGAGGTCGATGCCGAAGCTGCGGTTGGCGGCCTCGGTACCGGCGATCGACTGGAACACCAGGTCGACCGGCGCGCCGCGTTCAATGGCAGCGATGGTGTTGGTCACGTGGGTCAGCACGCAGGATTGCGTCGGTATCTCGTAACGGCGAATCACGTCGTCGAGCATCTGGACGATGCGCATGACCTGCGGCACGTTGTCGGTGGCCGGATTGATGCCGATGACCGCGTCCCCGGCGCCGTACAGCAGCCCGTCGACCATGCTGGCGGCGATGCCGGTGGCGTCGTCGGTCGGATGATTGGGCTGCAGGCGCGTTGCCAGCCGGTCCGGCAGGCCGATGGTGTTGCGGAACCGGGTAACCACGCGGCATTTTTTCCCCACGAGGATCAGGTCCTGCACGCGCATGATCTTCGAGACCGCGGCCGCCATTTCGGGCGTCACGCCGGGCGCCAGTGCCGCCAGCGCCGCTTCGTCGGC
>JAIXTG010000420.1 GCA_027484285.1 Oxalobacteraceae bacterium
AGCCTTGCCTTGCTGCGCGCCTTGCGCGACAAGCTGCACCTGGCGATCGCCACCGGCGCGACTGCCGCCGATGAAATTGCTGCATCGTTCGAACAATGCTGGGCGCATGTCGATCGCTGGCTTGCACGCGAGGAGGAGCTGATGCCGATCGCGGAGCGCGTGATACCCGGCGATGCGTGGTTTGGCATCGCCGCCAGTTTTCTTTCGCAGGATGCCCATGCGCGGCAGCGCCGGGCGGCTCCGCTCGAGGACGACGAGTAGGCCGGTCAGTCCCTGCGTTACAGCCGTACCGCCGGCTTGCCAGCGGCGGTTTTGTTTGGCATGGTTCAGGGAAGCAATCCGCTTTCCTGAACCATGCCCCGATTCCTGAAGTTCACCACACTGTCGCTGCGCGACCTGCTGATCACTTTCGGTCCGGCCGTGCTGCTGGTCGCAGGACTGGTCTATGGCGCTTACCGCCTGGTCGACCCGACGCCCCCGAAATCCGTCACGCTGTCCACTGGCCAGGAAAACAGTGCCTATGAAGTGCTGGGCAAGCGTTATGCGGCGATTCTTGCGCGTCAGGGCATCCGGGTCGAATTGCGTCGCTCGCAGGGATCGATGGAGAACCTCCAGCGCCTGAAAGATCCGGAATCCGGCGTCGACATCGCCTTCGTGCAGAGCGGCTCCACCACGCTGGAAAATTCGGAAGAGCATGAACTGGAGTCGCTGGGAAGCCTGTTCGTCGAGCCGGTCTGGCTTTTCTACCGGAAGGGCGTGAAGCTCGAGGGCTTGCGCGATTTGCAGGGCCTGACGATCAACGTCGGCCCGCGCGGTACCGGCGTGCCCCAGTTGATCGAAAAGCTGCTGGATGCCAACGGCGTACCCTTGCGGCGGGTGAAGCTCGGCGAAATGGAAAACACGCCCGCGACCATGGCCCTGCTGTCCGGGGAGATCGATGCACTGGTCTTCAGTTCGTCGGCCGAAGGGCTGCTGATCCAGATGCTGCTGCAGACGCCGGGCGTGAAGCTGTTCAATTTTTCGCAGGCAGAAGCTTACGCACGGCGCTTTTCGTTTCTGTCGGCGGTTACCCTGCCGCGCGGCATTGTCGATCTGGGGCGCGGCCTGCCGGCCCGCAATTACCAGCTGATTGCACCGACCGCGACGCTGGTGGCACGCAGCGACCTGCATCCGGCGCTAGTGGATCTGTTCGTGCAGGCGGCAGCCGAGGTGCACGGCAGTCCGGGCTGGTTCCAGCGGCGCGGCGAATTCCCGACCGCGAATTTTTCGGAGATTCCGGTGGCCGACGCGGCCGAAAAATACTACAAGAATGGCCCGCCGCTGCTGCAGCGCTACATGTCGTTCTGGCTCGCGAATTTCGTCGAGCGGATGTGGCTGGTGCTGGTCGCGCTCGGTGCGCTGCTGGTGCCGTTGTCACGCATCGTGCCGCCGCTGTATGTGTGGAAGGTGAGGTCGCGCATCTATCGCTGGTACGGGCAGCTGCGCAATGCCGAGCTGGCAGTGGAAGAGGCGACTGCGGATGAGCGTGCGCAGGTGTGCGAGGTGCAGATGAAGCGGCTGGATGAAATCGAGGAGCGGGTCAACCGGCTGACGATACCGCTGTCATTCGCAGAAGAGCTGTACGGGCTGCGCAGTCACATCAATTTCGTGCGCAAGCGCATCCAGTGGATGATGGGCACGCGCTAGCGCGTCAGTGCCGCACCTTCGTCACGCGCCAACCCACGGAAGGCCTGCCCGGCACCAGCCGCCAACGGTTTTGCGGTGGCCCTCGTCATCCCGGTCGCCCTCGAAGCCTTCGAGAATATCGAAGCAATGCAGGTAACCCTGCTCCGTGGCCGCCTGTGCGGCATAGCGTGAGCGCACGCCGGAACGGCACAGGAAGAGCAGCACATCATCCGCTTTCGCACAATCGGACAGCTGCTGGAGGAACTGCGGATTCTTTGCGCCGCCCGGATAAAGGGTCCACTGGACTGCAAAGTGCTGCGCCTCAGGTATCGCCACCCGGCCCACCCAGTCACGTTCGGCCTGTGTGCGCACGTCGATCAGCTTCACCGACGGGGCGCTGCGCAAAAGCTCATGCGCTTCGGCGGGCGTCACGGCGCCGGCATAGGGCAGGGCCTGGGCCTGCTGTCGTTGGCGGGCGAGGGCGAGAAGCTCATTCATGGTCATGATGGCAGCGGAGGGTGCATATGGAAGCGGGATTATAGATTCAACATGTGCGCGATTGATCTGATTCCTGTCTGACATCCAAAGCACCAATAACGTGCATTATGTCGTAAATGCTCCAGAGTGGTGCGTAAAATTGGGTTTGCACCGATTTGGTGTGGCTGGGCGCTCGGCTGTCTTGTGAAACCGAGGCGGCAAGCTGTTGATCTGGCTCGAACTTTTCACTGAAAACCGAAGGCTCGGCCACCTGCGAATGGAACTGTTTGTGGCACGGAATCTGCTATCATCCGCTGCCGAGTTCCGGTCGCATGGTCAAACCTCGCGCAGCCTGTATCCCCGCCTGCGTCAAGTCTGCTCACTGGTACCACCCGAACACAAGCAATTCATTACGCAACCTCCTGGAGAAATACATGGCAAAGACGGCCGCAGACGTACTGAAAATGGTGAAGGAAAGCGAAGTCAAGTTCGTTGACTTCCGTTTCACGGACACGCGAGGCAAAGAGCAGCACGTGACCGTTCCGGTTTCCCATTTCGACATGGACAAATTCGAGTCCGGCCACGCCTTTGACGGTTCCTCGATCGCCGGCTGGAAGGGCATCGAAGCGTCCGACATGCTGCTGATGCCTGATCCGAACACCGCCAACCTCGATCCGTTCATGGAAGAGACCACGCTGTTCATGCAGTGCGACGTGATCGAGCCGGGCGACGGCAAGGGCTATGACCGCGACCCGCGTTCCATCGCGAAGCGCGCGGAAGCCTATCTGAAATCGTCCGGCCTCGGCGACACCGCCTACTTCGGTCCGGAACCCGAATTCTTCATCTTCGACAGCGTGCGCTGGAACGTCGACATGTCCGGCTGCTTCGTGAAGATCGACTCGGAAGAAGCTTCCTGGTCCACCGGCGAGAAGATCGAGGGCGGCAACACCGGCCATCGTCCGACCGTCAAGGGCGGCTACTTCCCGGTTCCGCCGGTCGACAGCTTCCAGGACATGCGCTCGGAAATGTGCCTGGTGCTCGAAGCCCTCGGCATCCCGGTTGAAGTGCACCACCATGAAGTGGCCGGCGCCGGCCAGAACGAAATCGGCACCCGCTTCTCGACCCTGACCGAGCGTGCTGACTGGACTCAGGTGCAGAAGTACGTGATCCAGAACGTTGCGCACACCTACGGCAAGACCGCAACCTTCATGCCGAAGCCGATCGTCGGCGACAACGGCTCGGGCATGCACGTGCACCAGTCGGTCTGGAAAGACGGCAAGAACCTGTTCGCAGGCGACGGCTACGCAGGCCTGTCGGAGTTCGCGCTGTACTACATCGGCGGCATCATCAAGCATGCCCGCGCGCTGAACGCGATCACCAACCCGGGCACCAACTCGTACAAGCGCCTGGTGCCGGGCTTCGAGGCTCCGGTCAAGCTGGCCTACTCGGCCCGCAACCGTTCGGCTTCGATCCGCATTCCGCACGTTGCGAATCCGAAGGGCCGTCGTATCGAGACCCGTTTCCCGGATCCGTCCGCGAACCCGTACCTGTGCTTCGCCGCGCTGCTGATGGCCGGCCTCGACGGCGTGCAGAACAAGATCCATCCGGGCGAGGCTGCATCGAAGGACCTGTACCACCTGCCGCCGGAAGAAGATGCAAAGATCCCGACCGTGTGCTCGTCGCTCGACCAGGCACTCGAGTGCCTGGACAAGGATCGCGAGTTCCTGACCCGCGGCGGCGTGTTCACCGACACGATGATCGATGCGTACATCGAGCTGAAGATGCAGGAAGTCACCCGCTTCCGCATGACGACCCATCCGGTCGAGTTCGACATGTACTACTCGCTGTAATCCTCGGCGGCACTGCAAGGACGGGGCGGCTCATACCGCCCCGTTTTTTTTGCAGCAGTGTTGCACTATTGGCAATACGGCGGGCCGGCTTTCTGGTATAAAAACCAGCGTCATTCAACCTTTCCCGGGACCGCCGGGGCCGAAGCCATGAAGACGACTCCGCTGTTGCTCGCACTGCTGGCCTTCAATGTCTGCGCGCAGGACGTTTTTGTCTGCACGCAGCCGAATGGCGTTCGGGAGTACCGCAATACCGGCGATACCCGCGGCTGCCGCAAGCTCGACACCGAGGCGCTGTCGTCGATACCTGCGCCATCGTCGGTCATGCAGGCCAAGGCCGACCCGGCCTTCCCGCGCATCGACAGCTTCGTGCAGAAGCGGCGTGACCAGGATCGGCTGCAGATCCTGACCGACGAGATCCGGGCCGAGGAGGCCAAACTGGCGGCGCTGAAAAAGGACTACCAGGGTGGCGAGCCGGAGAGGCTGGGCAGCGAGCGCAATTACGCGAAGTATCTGGAGCGGGTTGCGCTGATGAAGGAGGAGATCCTTCGGACCGAGAAAAACATCGAGGCACTGAAGCGCGAGATCGGTAATCTAAAATAGCCCGGCATTGACGCGGAACCCGGGGGCCGCCATGCGGCCCCTGTTTTTTTGGACCATCGTGAACATACTTTCCACCTCGCTTGGCGGGCTCGACCTGCTGGCCTCTGCCGTCCTGATCCTTGATACCGACGGGCGCATCGACTATGCGAATGCCGCCGCCGAAAACCTGCTGGAAAACTCGTTCAAAGTGCTGCACCAGCAGCGCTTCATCGAGCTGTTTACCAACGGGGAGCGGCTGGCGGCAATCTTCGCCCAGGCCATGGAGCACCAGTTCGACCTCAAGCGCGAGGACCTGGTCCTGGAGCGCCCGGCCGGCAAGCCGCCGCTGCAGGTCAACCTGATGGTCACCGCGCTCGACGATCCGGAGAACCCGATACTGATCGAATTGCGCGAGAACGTGCAGCAGATGAAGCTCGATCGCGAAGAGCGCTTGCTCGACCAGACCCAGGCGAATAAGGAGCTGATCCGCAACCTGGCGCACGAGATCAAGAATCCGCTCGGTGGCATCCGCGGCGCCGCCCAGCTGCTCGAGCTCGAGCTGCCCGGCCACGGCCTGAAGGAGCTGCGCGAATACACGCAGGTGATCATCAAGGAATCCGACCGGCTGCAGACCCTGGTCGACCGGCTGCTGGCGCCGCATCGCCGGCCGCAGATCGTTGGCGACGTCAACATCCATGAAGTATTCGAGCGCGTGCGCAGCCTGATCCTTGCAGAGTTTCCGCAGGGGCTGAGGATCGTGCGCGACTATGACTTGTCGCTGCCCGAGTTCAGGGGCGACAAGGAGCAGCTGATCCAGGCGGTCCTCAATATCGTCCACAATGCGGCACAGGCACTGGCACCGCGCATTGCGAAAGGCGATGCAGAAATCGTCCTGCGCAGCCGGATCGCCCGGTCGATCACCCTGGCCAAGGTGCGTTACAGGCTGGCACTAGACTTGCATATTATTGATAACGGTCCGGGCATACCGGCTGAGCTGAAGGACAAGATCTTCTATCCGCTGGTATCCGGGCGGGATGGCGGAAGCGGCTTGGGCTTGACCCTCGCCCAGACCTTCATTCAGCAGCATTCGGGTGTGATCGAGTGCGAGAGCCGGCCCGGATGTACGGATTTCCGCATCATGATTGCGCTGCCCTGATGCAGCTGGTGTGATCGCGCACCGGGGCGGCACGCGATCCGTCAGCAACCGGCACCGCTTTGGTGCCGAACTTGGACAGGCAGCAGTGAGACCACATGAAACCAATCTGGATAGTTGACGACGACGAATCGATTCGCTGGGTGCTCGAAAAGGCGCTGGCCCGCGAGAATATCGCGACCCGCAGCTTCTCGAATGTACGGGATGCGGTCGCTGCGCTGCAGGACGGGCAGCCGCAGGTACTGGTATCCGACATCCGCATGCCGGGCGAGTCCGGCCTCGAGCTGCTCCAGATCGTCAAGCAGCGCCACCCGGGCCTGCCGGTGATCGTGATGACAGCGTTCTCCGATCTCGATTCCGCAGTCGCTGCCTTCCAGGGCGGCGCCTTCGAATACCTGGCCAAGCCGTTTGACCTAGACAAGGCCGTCGAGCTCATCCGCCGTGCGCTCGAAGAAAGCCTGCGCGAATCGGGCGGCAAGCAGGCGGCGGACGAGAATCCTGAAATCCTCGGTTCGGCCCCGGCCATGCAGGACGTGTTCCGCGCGATCGGTCGCCTGTCGCAGTCCAACGTGACCGTGCTGATCACCGGCGAATCCGGCACCGGCAAGGAACTGGTCGCGCGCGCACTGCACAAGCACAGCCCGCGCTCGTCCCAGCCTTTCATTGCGCTGAACACGGCCGCGATACCGAAAGACCTGCTCGAGTCCGAGCTGTTCGGCCACGAGCGCGGCGCATTCACCGGCGCACAGGCAATGCGGCGCGGCCGCTTCGAGCAGGCCGAAGGCGGCACCCTGTTCCTCGACGAAATCGGTGACATGCCGTTCGACCTGCAGACCCGCCTGCTGCGCGTGCTGTCCGACGGCCATTTCTACCGTGTTGGCGGCCACCAGTCGCTGAAAGCCAATGTGCGCGTGATCGCAGCCACCCACCAGAATCTTGAAGAGCGCGTGCGCGAGGGACTGTTCCGCGAAGACTTGTACCACCGCCTGAACGTGATCCGCCTGCGTTTGCCTTCGCTGCGCGAGCGGCGCGAAGACATACCGGTGCTGGGGCGTCATTTCCTCGCGCAGAGCGCGCGCCAGCTGGGAGTGGAGGCCAAGCGCCTGTCCGATCAGGCAATGCAGTTCCTGTCCTCGCTCGACTTGCCCGGCAATGTGCGCCAGCTCGAGAACCTGTGCAACTGGATCACCGTGATGGCGCCCGGCCAGACGGTCGAGATCAAGGATTTGCCGCCGGAACTGCTGGCGAGCGGCGGCACGGTCTCGCCGCCGCCGGTCCGCGAGCCGGCTGCGGCTTCCGTCGGCCTGCAAAATTTTGTGGCTCCCGAGCGTCCGGTACGGATGGCAGCCGACGGATTGCCCGCGATGATAGTCGGGGCGCCGGTAGCAAAAAGCAGCTGGGTGATGATGCTCGAGGCCGAGGCCGCACAGATGCTGTCGGCCGGCAAGCCCGAGGTCATGGACGCACTCGGGCGTCAGTTCGAATCCGCCCTGATCAAGACGGCGCTGAAACA
>JAIXTG010000113.1 GCA_027484285.1 Oxalobacteraceae bacterium
GCAGCACACGGGGGTATAGCTCAGCTGGGAGAGCGCTTGCATGGCATGCAAGAGGTCAGCGGTTCGATCCCGCTTACCTCCACCACTGAGCCGGATCAGAGTGTGTTGTGAAGCAGTAGAGCAGCAAACATAGGCCTGCAGTACGGACAGAATTCAAAGTTTTGTCCCCATCGTCTAGAGGCCTAGGACATCACCCTTTCACGGTGAGTACCGGGGTTCGAATCCCCGTGGGGACGCCAGCACGCAAGGCCGGTATCGGAGACGATGCCGGCCTTTTTCGTTTGCGGGTCCGCCAGCGTTCTGCCGCCTCATCGCATTTGACAGGCATCAAACTTCCCCGCCTGCCTGCCAACGGCCTGCGCCACGTCACTGTACGGACACAATCGCTGTCTACGATCCAACTCCTGACTTTGCCGCCGCTGAGGTTTTCCCATGCAATACCCGGATCAGAGCGCACTGCGCGTTGCCTTGCTCAATGAACTCAGCCGCATGAAGGAACTCGGTTTCCTTATCGTCGACGATGCGTTCGAAGTCGCGCAGACGATCGACCTCGACGCTTGCGGCAGCCTGCCTCTGACCGCGGTCGCCTTCATCGCCAGCGAGCGGGGCTTCGCGCAGTTCAAGTCGCGCCAGCGATCCGACGCAGCCCACTGACTGTCCCTTCCATCGCCAGCGCTTGTCCTGCGAACCGGCCTGCCACGCCGTCCCGGCCCGCGCCGGTTCTGCATATCATTGCCACGCGCCGGCGCACGGCGGCATGCTGCGCTTGCACGGCTAATCCTCCAGCGCACACGACACTGGCTGCGCGTCCAGCAGGGTGCCCAGGCAGCGCGGGTCGAGGCTAACCAGAAAGCCGCGCCGCCCGCCGTTGATGTAAATGCGCGGCAGGTCGAGTATCGATGACTCGACATAGACCGGCAGCGGCTTCTTCGTGCCGAACGGCGAGGTGCCGCCGATCAGGTAGCCGGTATGCCGCTGTGCCTCGTCCGGGTCGCAGGGGGTGATGCTTTTTCTTCCGGCATGCCGGGCAAGGTTCTTCGTCGATACCTTGCAGTCGCCATGCATCAGGATGATCAGCGGCTTCTTCTGTTCGTCGCGCATGACCAGTGTCTTCACCACCAGGTGCTCGACCACGCCGAGCTGGCGCGCGGATTCGCCGGTACCGCCGTGCTCGACATAGTCGTATGGATGGCGGTCGAAGGCGATCTTGTGGCGCGTGAGGAATTGGGTGGCCGGCGTTTCGGAAACGTGTTTCGTCATGGACGCCATCATAGCCCGGCGGTTTGGCCCGTCGGCAATTGTTCCTGCCCCGGAGGATGACCCGGAAAAACGCTAAGCTTGTTCAACCTTTCCTCCGCTGCGAGACCAGAATGAATCCTGCTGACCCGCGCCGCGCCGCTACCGGCGAAGGCATGCTTCCGCTGCGCCAGGTACCGGCCATTGTGATTCTCAACCCTGCGGCCGGCAGCGCTTGGTCGGCCGGCGAGTTGCGCAGGCTGCTGGAATCGGCGGTGGCCGGACTGGGTCGGGAACTGCATTTTGTCGAGCGGGCCGGCGGACAGCCCTTGCCGGCATTGGCAGCCGAAGCTGCCGCTGCTGCCCGCGCCAGCGGCGCTGTGGTCATCGCTGCCGGCGGTGACGGCACGGTCAGTACCGTGGCGGCTGCCTGTTTCCTGCAAAGTGTGCCCCTGGGCGTGATCCCGACCGGCACCTTCAACTACTTCGCACGCGAATGGGGGGTACCCGAGGAGCCGGCCGATGCACTGCTGGCCGCGCTCGGCGGCGTACGCGTGCAAGTCGATGTCGGCTTCGTCAATGGCCGGCTTTTCATCAATAACGCCAGCTTCGGCCTGTATCCGCGCCTGATCCGGGAGCGAGAATCAACCAAGGCCCGGCTCGGCCGGCGGCGCTGGGTCGCGGGCCTGGCGGCTCTCGGCAGCATGCTCGGTGTCCAGCGCCGCTTTGCCGTCAGCCTGGAAGCCGATGGCGTGCGCCAGATACACCGCGCGACCATGGTCTTCGTCGGCAACAACGCGCTGCAGTTGCAGCAGCTCGGGCTGGAAGTGGCCGACTGCATTAGCCAGGGAAGGCTGGCTGTGGTCGTGCAACCGCCGCTGGGACGGCTTCGGCGGCTGCGGCAGATACTGCTCGGCCTGCTCGGCCTGCTGAATCAGGAGGCCGCGCTCGAACGGTCGTGCGCGACAACGCTGGTGGTCGACAGCAAACGGCGGCTGATCGAGCTCGCGATCGATGGCGAATTGTGCCGGTTGCCGTCGCCGCTGGTGTTTACCAAGGGTCGGCAGGTACTGACCCTGATGCTGCCGGCAGGCAGGAGCATTGCATGAGGATTGCCCACCTGTCCGATCCGCATTTCGGCACCGAAGTACCCGAGGTGGTGGCGGCGCTGCAGGCAGCCCTGCCGGTGCTGCGCCCTGACGCCATTGTTGTGTCGGGCGACATCACGCAGCGGGCGCGCCCTGCGGAATTCGATGCCGCTGCCAGGTTTGTCGACAGCCTGCCGCCGGTGCCCAAGCTGCTGGTCCCGGGCAACCACGACCTGCCGCTATTTAATCTGCCCCTGCGGTTGCTGCTGCCCGACCAGGGCTATCGCCGCGTGTTCGGCGCCCCCGAGCAGGAGCGACATGCCGGCCCGCTGTCATTTGCAGGCTTTGACGCCACGCTGCGCTGGCGGCACACGCGCGGTGACTTGCAGGCCGCGCACGTGCAGTCGAGGATGGCGGCCGTCGGCGGCGGCGCGGCGCTGCGCATCGCGGTGATGCACCAGCCGCTCCATACGGCGCTGGAGGAAGATCGTGACGAGTGCCTGCTTTCCGCAGCCGCGATCGCCGATGCGCTGGCCGGTGCCGACACTGACCTCGTGCTGAGCGGGCATGTGCACATGCCGCTGCTGGCCGACACCCGGTCGGTCTTTCCCCGGCTCCGGCGGCACTTCGTGCTTTCGGGCGCCGGTACCGCGGTGTCGCACCGTATCCGTTCGGGTGCGCCGAATTCTTTCAACCTGCTGGATATCGACGAGAACTGCCTTCGCATCACTGCCTCGCTGCACGCGTTTGATGCCGCCGCCGGACGCTTCATGCCTGCCACTGTTCGCCACTACCAGCGGGATGCCGATGGCTGGCGCGCTGCTTCCCCTGCTGAAAATTTGTCTCAGCTGTGACATCCTCTCGCCCGCATGCGGCGCGCCAGGCGCCGCTCCGAGAAAGATCAGGAGATCCCCGTGAGACTGTCTTACCTGCTGGCCGGCCTGCTGGTCGCCGGACTGGCTGCACCTGCGCTGGCAGAGTCCCTCCCGCTACCCGAGCAGATTATCCGTACCCTTGACCAGCTGTCGGGCGGCCCCCATCGGGGCGAGCGTGCCAATCATGCGAAGGGCCTGATTGCCGGCGGCATTTTCACGCCATCGGCAGAAGCAGCCGCCATCAGCCGGGCGCCGCACTTTCGGCGCTCGGTCGGTGTCACGATCCGCTTTTCCACCGGCACCGGCCTGCCTGCGATCGCCGATGCCGGTCCCGGCAGCCGTCCCTATGGCCTGGCAATCCGGTTTGCACTGCCCGGTCGCAGCTACACCGATTTCGTCGGTATCAGCCACAACGGCTTTCCGGTCGCTACACCGGAGGATTTTGCCGGGCTGCTGGATGCGGTCGCGCGCTCGCGTGGCAGCAAGGCCAGTCCGCCGCCGCTGGAGCAGTTCCTCGCGACCCGGCCGGCCGCGCAGGCTTTCCTGAAAGCGCCGAAGCCGGTACCGAAGAGTTTTGCGACCCAGGCCTTCTATGGCGTCAATGCATTCGAGTTCATCAACCAGCAGGGGGCAAGTGTGTTCGGCCGCTACCGCATCGTGCCGGTGGCAGGCGAGCAGGCCCTGACGGATGAAGAGGCGGCGGCCGTCGGGCCGAATTACCTGATGGAGGAGCTGGCCGGGCGCGTCGCGGTCCGGCCGGTGAAATACAAGGTGCTGCTGCAGATCGCCGGCAAGGACGACATCCTGGATGATCCGACCGTCGTCTGGCCGGAAGATCGCCGCCTGGTCGAGCTCGGCCTGCTGGTGGTCACCCGGGTCGTGCCCGAGGCCCGGTATATTGAAGCGAAGCTGGCCTACAATCCGCTGGCGCTGCCGGACGGCATACAGCCGTCGCGCGACCCGGTACTGCTGTTCCGCCCGGCGGCCTACGCGGCCAGCGCCGCGCGCCGTCAGTAATCCCGTTCAGCGCACCGGCAGGCGCGTGCGGTCGCGCTCGGCGAACCATGCCTCGAACTGCTCTGCACTCAGGGGCGTGCTGACCAGGTTGCCCTGCATCTGGCCGCAGCCGAGCCTGCGCACCTCGTCCAGCATGACCTGGGTTTCAATCCCCTCGGCCACGATCTCCAGACCCAGCCGCTGGCTGAGCGTGATGATCGCCTCGGTGACAGCGCGCGAGGTCGGATCGGTGGTCAGGTGGCGCGTGAAGGATTTGTCGATCTTGATCTTGTCCAGCGGCAGCCGCGACAGATAGGACAGGCTCGAGTAGCCGGTGCCGAAATCGTCCAGCGATATGCGCACGCCATCCTGCCTCAGCTTGCTGAGCAGGTAGATGGTGTAGTCGATGTCTTCCAGCAGCGTCGACTCCGTCAATTCAATCTGCAGTGCGGCCGGCGGCAGCCGTTGCCGTCGCAGTACGCCGAGCACTTTCAGCCTGAAATCGCGCTGCCGCATCTGCAGCGCCGACACATTCACCGCGATCGGTATTGCGGGCAGCCCGTGCTCCAGCCAGCGCTTGTGCGTGCGGCAGGCTTCCTGCATCACCCAGTCGCCGATCGGAATGATCTGTCCGACTGCCTCGGCCGCCGGTATGAACTGGTCAGGGCCGACGCCGCTCGCCGGCCAGCGCAGCAGCGCCTCGACGCCCTTCAGTTCCCCAGTGCCCAGGTCAACCAGCGGCTGGAACACCAGCCGGAATTCACGGCGCCGGAGCGCCCCGCGCACCCGGTCCTGCAGGCTGATCAGCGCATGCATCCGGCCCGACAACTCGGCCGCAAAATATTGCCAGTTATTTTTGCCAAGCTGTTTGGCGTGATACATCGCACTGTCGGCTGCATTCACCAGCGACTGCACATCCATCCCGTCGCGTGGGAAGACGCTGATCCCGATCGATCCCGACAGCTGCAATTCAATCCCCTCGACCAGGATGGGCTCGGCGAGCGATTGCAGCAGGCGTTGGGCGATCTGAGCGGCCTCGGCGCTGTTGGCCAGTTGCGGCAGCAGCACCAGGAATTCGTCACCGCCGATACGGAATGCGAGATCGCTCTTGCGGATCTGGCTGCTGATCCGTCGTGCCACTTCACGCAGCACGGCATCTCCGACCAGGTGCCCGTGCAGGTCATTGATAGGCTTGAAGCGGTCGAGGTCGATGAACAGAACGCCCCCCTCGTGCTGCTGGCGGGCGGCCTGGTCGAACACATGCGCGGAGTACTCGAACAGCAGCACGCGGTTCGGCAGGCCGGTCAGCCTGTCGTGCAGCGCTGCCTTGACTGCATCCTGCTCGGCCTTGCGGCGGTCGGTCAGGTCATGGGTTACTCCCATGATCTCGTACACCTCGCCCTGGGCATTCAATATCGGCACGCAGGTAATCGACAGATTGCGCCTGCCGGTCGCGAGCGTTACGTCGACCTCCACGCTCTGCACCATGCCGAAGTCGCGCGCGGTACGCAGCGCCGGCTGCCATGGCGTGATCAGTTCTTTCGGGAAGATCTCGTCTTCGCGCTTGCCGATGAAGGCATCCGGCGGCATGCCGGTCGTATTCGCCGTCGCCGGATTGACGTACTGGATGCGCAGTTCGCGGTCGTAAATCACCACCACGTCGGGCATGTGGTCGAACGCGGTGCGGAAGCGAGCCTCGCTCGCGGCGAGTGCCTGTTCAGCCAGCTTCTGGTGGTTGATGTTTTCGATGACCGAGACGAAATGGCGCGGGGCGCCCGATGCTTCCCGCGCCAGCGTGACCGACAGCCGGATCCAGAGCAGGCTCCGGTCCTTGCGGATGTAGCGCTTCTCGAGGAAGTAATCGCTGATTTCCCCGCGCAGCATGCGCTCCACCAGTGCCAGGTCCTCGGCCAGGTCTTCCGGGTGCGTGATGTCCTGGAAGCCGAGTTTCAGCAACCCGTCCCGTTCATAGCCCACCATCCTGCACAGGGCATCGTTGACCTCCAGCCAGCGACCGTCGAGGTCCACCAGCGCCATGCCCACGGCCGATTGTTCGAAGGCGGCCTCGAACTTCATTTGCAGCGCCCGGTGCGCGTGCCGCACTTTGGCCAGTTCCGAGCGGCAGCGCTCGAGTTCGCAGGCAAGGTCGGCGTCTGCAGGTGAGGGCGATGCATTCATCGGCGGAAACCGGTATCTGGGTGACGGACATTGCTTTACAAAAAAGACTGTAACCACCGGGCAGGCCAACTGATCCGGGGAACAGGGACGGTTTTAAGGGCTGTCATTCCCGCCGCGTCCTCTGCTGAGGAAAGAGCGCCACGGGCCGAAATCGTTCCCGGAGTTCACGATCTGGCGGCACACAACGGGCTGTGCGGGCGTTGCTACAATCCTGCAGCCTTGCCCTACCGGATTTCCGATGCCCATTTATTTTTGTGTGACTGAACGACAGGAACTGGCCTGCCTGGGCGACCAGGCCGATGACCATGCCGCTGAAGATGCGGCAGCACGTTGCGGCATTGCTTTGCGCTTCATGGTTCCGCAGACGGCTGCGGTGCTGCTGCTGCGCCGGCTGCAGCTGTTCGGCGGCCTAGAGCCGCTGCCCGGCCTGTCATGGTTTACCCACTTCGAGTGGGACGGCAAACTTTACCTGCTGGAGGAACTGGGCAGCCGGGAAGAGGCGGAGGCGATTCTCGCCAGCTGTGACGATGAGCCGGTGGCGCTGCTTGATCCGGCCCAGATGCGCGCGTGGTCAATCACGCTCGCCGGCGGCCTCAGAAAGGTGTCTTGACCTTCTGGCAGCGTCCCTGGTAAAGCAGGTGGGCGCGGCGCGATTTTTCCAGTGCGGTAATCACGACCTCGCCGGTCCCCCGGTTGAGCGAGAAATCAATGAACTCGATCATGTCGTCGACCATCAGCTGCCGGTAGGCGATGGCGCCCTTGACATGCGATTCGCTGATCTTGGTCGCGAAATTGGTGCGGCCGATCATGGTCAGCACGAAGCTGGTCATCCGGGTGTTTTCATTGACGTCGATGGTCAGCGGATCCATGTCGGTGGTGTCGGGATTGACCGGCGCCCAGCTGCCGAGATAGATCGGCGCCCAGCCGCGACAGCTGAAGCGCAGGTTGTCGGCCGGCGCGCCGCTGGCCGGGCCGGCAAGGCTGGCTGCCAGCAGGCAGCCGGGCAGCAGGGAGCGGAGCAGGGGGCGCAGTTGCATGGGAGGACCTCAGCGTGCCAGCGCCACCGACTTGACCTGCACCCAGCTTGCATCGCCTTCGCCGAGCGCAAGGTCTGCCAGCGCGCGCCGCGTGACCCGCGCCAGCAGCGCACAGGCACCGATCCGGACGCGCACCAGCGCCAGTCCCGGCGACTCGTCGTCTGCAATGCGCTCGATGCGGCCCTGCATCAGGTTCTGGATGCTGCTGCGTCCCGGTTCCTCGCGCGCCAGGCTGACATCGCGCGCAAGCACCCGGACCCGCACCGGCGTGCCCGGCGGCAGCCCGTGGTCGCGCGCCCATAGCGCGCCACCGTCGAAATCGAGGCGCGCCAGTTGCCATTGCCGGTCGATGTCGCCGACAGTCGCCTCGATCACCACGCCGGTGTCCTCGCCCAGCTTCAGCGGCAGGTCCACGCGCGACAGGGTGTCCGACAGGGTGCCGCTTGCCACGGCCTTGCCGTGCTCGAGCACGACCAGATGATGCGCAAGCCTTGCCACTTCATCCGGCGAGTGGGTCACATAGACCACCGGCATCCGCAGTTCTTTCTGCAAGCGGTCAAGATAGGGCAGGATCTCCTGCTTGCGTGCGTGGTCGAGGGCGGCCAGCGGTTCGTCCATCAGCAGCAGCCGGGGATTGACTGCCAGCGCGCGCGCAATGCCGACGCGCTGCCTTTCACCGCCGGATAGCCGGTCAGGTCGACGCTCCAGCAGCGCGCGGATGCCAAGCAGGTCGATCACATGGCCGACATCGGCGGGCGCTTGCGTGCTGCGCTTCATCCCGTACTGCAGGTTGCCACGCACCGTAAGATGCGGGAACAGGCTGGCTTCCTGAAAGACATAGCCGATCGCGCGCTGGTGGGGAGGCACCCAGGTATTTGCGTCCTGCCAGGTTTCGCCGTTGACAGTCAGCGTGCCGAGCGCCGGCCGCTCGAGGCCGGCAAGGCTGCGCAGCAGCGTGGTCTTGCCGCAGCCGGACGGTCCGAACAGCACCGTCACCCCGCTGCCGGGCAGCTGAAGGTCGACGTCAAGCGCGAAGCCGGGCCATTCGATCAGGAAGCGCGCGTGAATGCCGTCCATCTCAGCTCCCGCTGCGCTCGCGCGGCCGCCACAGCTGCAGCGCCAGCAGCACGATGAAAGAGAACGCCACCATGATGGCCGCCAGCAGGTGCGCCTGCTCGTACTGCATTGCTTCCACGTAGTCGTAGATCTGGACCGAAGCCACGCGCGTCTGCCCGGCCAGGTTACCGCCGATCATCAGCACCACGCCGAACTCGCCGACCGTGTGGGCGAAGGTCATGACCGACGCGGTAAGGAAGCCCGGTAGCGCCATCGGCACCACCACCGTGAAAAAAGCGTCCAGCGGCGATGCGCGCAATGTGGCAGCCACCTCGAGCGGCCGCCGGCCGATGGCCTCGAAGGCGTTCTGCAGCGGCTGCACCATGAATGGCAGCGAATAGAAGACCGAGGCGATCACCAGGCCCCAGAAGCTGAATGGCAGCTGGCCCAGCCCGAGCGCCTCGGTCATTTTGCCGACGAAGCCTTGCGGGCCCATCGCAAGCAGCAGGTAGAAGCCGAGTACCGTCGGCGGCAATACCAGCGGCAGTGCAACCACCGCGCCGACCGGCGCTTTCAGCGACGAACGGGTGCGCGACAGCCACCACGCCGTCGGCGTGCCGACCAGCAGCAGGATCAGGGTGACGACAGCCGACAGTTTGACGGTCAGCCAGATGGCCTGTAACGCTTCGGGTTCGAGGGTCATTATTTTTGTTGGCCCGCGCAAGGGCGACGGGAGTGCGCGGCTAGTGTACCCGACCCACCAGCATGCCGAGCGGCCAGCTGACCCGGCGCTTGCGCTCCGGATCGCCCCACAGCGGCAGCAGCTGCTGCGCGAGCGCGTCCACCGGATCCTTGCCGTTGGCGGCAATGTAGCGCGCGGTGGCCGACCAGGAGCGCAGGTAGCCCAGCAGCTGCGCGAGCGGCCACTCGACCTCCATTTCGAAGTCCGGTGCGTCGATGCGGTGGAACGGGAAGTCGAGCTCGCGATAGCCGCTCTCGACATGGCGCCGCTCGGGCGGCCAGAACGGGCCGACCACCTTGTGATAGAAGTGACGGACGGCTGCATGCACCTCGCTGCCCTCGATGTGGTGCACGCCGTAGGTCCAGGCCGCGATCAGGGCACCGGGCTTTGCGACCCGCCGCACTTCCGCATAGAAGGCCGGCAGGTCGAACCAGTGCAGCGCCTGCGCTACTGCCACCAGGTCGGCACTGGCTGCCGGCAGTCCGCTGCGCTCCGCCGGTGCGACCGCATAGTGCACGCGCGGGTGCGGCTGTGCGTGCGCGATCTGGTCGGCGCTGGCATCGGTCGCATGCACCCGGTCAAAAAATTCTGCCAGCGCCACCGATGCCTGTCCGCTGCCGCAGCCGTTGTCCCAGACCAGCGTGTGCGAAGCACAGTGGCTGGCGAGCCATGTGTACAGTGCATCCGGGTAGACCGGCCGGAAGTCGGCATACTGGCCGGAGACTTTGCCGAAATGATCGCTGAAGCTGGCCATGGTCAGAGCCGGACCAGTACTTTCGCGTTTGCGCCGCGCTCTACCTGCTCGTGGGCGGCAACGATATCGTCCAGCGCGTGGACGGCGACCGGCGGGTGACGGAAGCCCGGTCGCGCAAGCACGGCATCGACGCCGGCCAGCACCTCATCGAGCAAGGGCCGGGGCAGCTTGTACACGATGAAGTAATACAAGTTGATGAAACCGAGGATCATCGGGCCGAACGGCATCGTCACCAGTGGCTGGTTTGTGCCGTAGATGACCGCCTTGCCACCGAAGCGCAGCAGGCTGCCGTAATGCGGCGCATGGGCAGCGGCATCGAGGTCGATGATCGCGTCCGCGCCGGTACCTGCTGTCAGTGCCTGTACCCGCTCGGCCAGTGACTCGGTTTTGTAATTGATGACCTCGGCCGCGCCGAGCTCGAGCGCCATGCGTGCCTTGTCTTCGTTGCTGACAATGGCAATCACGCGTGCGCCGGCCAGCGCTGCCAGTTGCGTGACGTAGAAACCCACGCTGCCGGCCGCGCCCGGTACCAGCACGGTCTTGCCGAGCAGCGTGCCACAGGCTTGCACCGCATGCATTGCAGTCATCAGCGGGATGCCGATCGATGCGCCGACTTCGAACGGCACGCCGTCCGGCAGCGGCACCACCTGCGCTGCCGGCAGCGTGATGTACTCGGCGGCCGTGCCATCCGGTCGCTCCCACTGGCCGTTGAACACCCAGACACGCTTGCCCAGCAGCGCGGACGGTGCGCCGGGGCCGAGCAGGTCGACCAGGCCGGCGCCGTCGCTGTGCGGCGTGACTTCCGGGAAGCCGCCGGTGCGGGCGGCCACGCCGGAGCGGGATTTCACGTCTGACGGATTGACCCCGCTGAACGCCAGCTTGACCCGCACTTCGCCCGCAGCGGGCTGCGGTACCGGCTTCTCGACGACCTGCAGCACCTCGGCGGCAGGACCCTTGCGGGTATACAGGGCGGCACGCATCGCGGTACCCCCGTTCAGAACAGGCCGACCACGCGGCCGGACTCGTCGATATCGATCTTGACTGCGCTCGGCACCTTCGGCAGGCCCGGCATGGTCATGACGTCGCCGCAGATCATCACGATGAACTGCGCTCCGGCTGCCAGCCGAACTTCGCGCACGTTGACCACATGGCCGCTCGGCGCGCCGCGCAGCGTCGGATCGGTGGAGAACGAGGACTGGGTCTTGGCCACGCAGATCGGATAGTGGCCATAGCCGGCGTCCTGCCATGCCTGCAGCTGCTGCTTGACTTTGGCCGGGGCACTGATGTCGGCGGCACCGTAGATCGTGGTCGCGACCTTCTTCATCTTGTCCCACAGCGAGTCGCTGTCGTCGTACACGAACTGGCCCTGCGCACCGCGCTCGGACAGGCGCACGACTTCATGCGCCAGATCTTCTGCACCCGCGCTGCCCTTTGCCCAGTGCTCGGCCAGCACGACGTTCACGTCCAGCGCTTTCATGCGGTCGGTGACCAGCTTGATTTCGGCCTCGGTGTCATGCGTGAAGCGGTTGATCGACACCACGCAGGGCAGGCCGTAGTTCTTCGTCACGTTCGCGACATGCCGCTCGAGGTTGACGAGACCCTTCTGCAGAGCGTCGAGGTCTTCGGTGTTGAGCTCTTTGACATCCTTGCCGCCGTGGTACTTCAGCGCGCGGATAGTCGCGACGAGCACGCAGGCGGAGGGACGCAGCCCGGTCTTGCGGCACTTGATGTCGATGAATTTTTCGGCGCCGAGATCGGCGCCGAAGCCCGCTTCGGTGACCACGTATTCGCCCAGCTTCATGGCGCTCTGGGTGGCGATCACCGAGTTGCAGCCGTGTGCGATGTTGGCGAACGGGCCGCCGTGCACGAAGGCCGGGTTGTTCTCCAGGGTCTGGACCAGGTTGGGCTTGAGCGCATCCTTGAGCAGCACCGTCATCGCGCCGTGCGCATTCAGGTCGCGCGCATGCACCGGCTTCAGGTCGCGGGTGTAGCCGATCACGATGTCGCCCAGCCGCTGCTTGAGATCCTGCACCGATGTCGCGAGACAGAAGATGGCCATCACTTCGGAGGCCACCACGATGTCGAAACCGTCCTGGCGCACGAAACCGTTGGCGGTGCCGCCGGCGCCGATCACGATGTCGCGCAGCGCGCGGTCGTTCATGTCGACCACGCGCTTCCAGGTGATCCGGCGCGGGTCGATATCGAGCTGGTTGCCGTGGTTGATGTGGTTGTCGATCATTGCTGCCAGCAGGTTGTTGGCCAGCGCGATCGCCGAGAAATCGCCGGTGAAATGCAGGTTGATGTCTTCCATCGGCACGATTTGCGCGTGGCCTCCGCCGGCAGCCCCTCCCTTGACGCCGAACACCGGGCCCAGCGAGGGCTCGCGCAGGCAGATCACGGTTTTCTTGCCGATCCGGTTCAGCGCGTCGCCCAGCCCGACGGTGGTGGTGGTCTTGCCTTCTCCGGCGGGGGTCGGGCTGATGGCGGTCACCAGCACCAGCTTGCCGTCCGGCCGATCTTTCAGGGTGTTCAGGTAGTCGAGCGAAATCTTGCCCTTGTAATGCCCGTAGGGTTCGATCGAGTCCTCCGGTATGCCGAGGCCCCCGGCGACATCGACTACTTTCTTCATCTTTGCCTTCTGCGCAATTTCGATATCGCTTTCCATGGTGTCTCCGGATGAACGTGTTGTTGGGAAGAGCCCGGATTTTATCGGTAGTCGCTTCCTGCTGTGAACTTGTTATTCCGACCAACCGAACCCTCCGGTTGCGCTGTGCATAGAGCGATCGATGCAGGTCTGCTAAACTCGCGGACTCGATTCTGGGCTTTACAAAGGCAGAATCGGCTTCAAAGTACATATACACCCTGACAGGAATCCTATGCCCGGCTTGCTTCCCAACGTCGATCCCGACGGACTGCTCGAGTTCTCGGTCGTCTACACCGACCGTTCCCTGAACCACATGTCGAAGGCCTTCATGGGAGTGATCAACGACATCTCCGGCATCCTGAAGGAGGTGTACAACGCGAAGTCGGCGGTGGTCGTTCCGGGCAGCGGTACTTACGGCATGGAAGCGGTCGCGCGCCAGTTCGCGACCGACCGCAAATGCCTCGTGATCCGCAATGGCTGGTTCAGCTACCGCTGGACCCAGATCTTCGACATGGGCCGCATTTCCGACCAGCTGCATGTGATCACCGGCCGTCCCCAGGTCGAAGGCTTCGAACAGCAGTACGCGCCGCCGCCGGTCGCTGAAGTGGTGGCATGGATTCGCGAGCACAAGCCCGCCGTGGTTTTCGCTCCGCACGTGGAAACCTCCGCCGGCCTGATCCTTCCGCCCGAGTACCTGCGCGCCATCGGCGAGGCGGTCGAGGAGGTGGACGGCCTGTTCGTACTGGACTGCATCGCCTCCGGTGCCATGTGGGTGGACATGGTGGCATCGAAAGTCGACGTGATCGTCAGCGCGCCTCAAAAAGGCTGGAGCAGCTCGCCGTGCTGCGCCCTGATCGCAATGAGCGAGCGTGCGCGCCAGAAGATCGACGCCACCACCAGCACCAGCTATTCGTGCGACCTGAAAAAATGGCTGCAGGTCGTCGAGACCTACGAGAAGGGCGCCCACATCTACCACACCACGATGCCGACCGATGGCCTGCGTGTGTTGCGCGACACCATGAAGGAAACCCGGGAGTGCGGTTTTGCTGCGCTGCAGCAGAAGCAGGTGGAGCTGGGCGGTCGCGTGCGCCAGCTGCTCGAGTCCAAGGGCTTCAGGAGCGTGGCTGCGCCGGGATACCAGGCGCCGTGCGTGGTGGTCAGCTACACCAGCGATCCGGACATCCAGAACGGCAAGAAATTCATGGCGCTTGGCCTGCAGACCGCTGCCGGCGTGCCATTGCAGGTGGGCGAGCGCGAAGATTTCCGTACCTTCCGCATCGGCCTGTTCGGACTGGAAAAGCTCAATCACGTCGATCGCACGATGGAGCAGCTGTCGACTGCAGTCGAGCAACTCGGCCAGGCTGATCGCAAGGTCGCCTGACGTCTGCCGGCCCGGCAGCATCGGGCAGGTTGCATCCCATGAAGGGCCGGCCATGCCGGCCCTTTGCACTGGCGGCCCATGGGCGCGCCTTACCCGACTCCCGCATTAAGTTATTGGCAAGTCGAATCGCGGTACACTCGCGAAAAACCGCCGGCACTGACCGGGCCGCCCTGCACCAGAGGGGGCAGGTGAAACCGATCCTGAGGAGACACGGGATGCAACAGACCCGCAGAGATTTTCTGCACGCCGGCACCGCGCTGTCGCTGGCCTTCGCGGCAGGCGCACTCAAGCCCTCCGACCTGTTCGCCGCTGACTGGGACCCGCAGCTGTTCAATGCGAAGAACACGGCCGAGGCCGTGCTCCGGATGGGCGGCGATGTCGTTACCGACAGTCCCCTGGTGACCCTGTCCGGACCCGAACTGGTCGGCAGTGGCTTCGTCGTGCCGCTGTCGATGCAGAGTGCGATTCCGAACACCGATTTCATGCTGATCGTCGTGCAAAAGAACCCCATCCCCGTGACGGCCGCATTCCGGATCCCGCCCGGCACCGAACCCGCCATCAGCACCCGCATCAAGATGGGCGAAACCTCCACCATTTACGGCATTGCGCGCGCGGAAGGCCGGTACTTTGTGGGCAGCACGATGATCAAAGTGCGTGCCGGCGGCGGCGGTTGCGGATGAAGCAAGCAGCCCGGAAGCGAGGAGCGATCGATGAGTGAACCGATGAAAATCCGTGCCTTCCTCGTGAAGGACAAGGTCGAAGTGAGGCTGATGGTGCGGCATCCGATGGAATCGGGCCTGCGCAAGGATGAGCAGGGCGAGCGCATTCCTGCGCATTACATCGAGACGCTGGTGGTCAGATGCGGCGAGCGGGTGGTGCTCGATGCCCACCTCGGGATGGCGGTATCCGAGAACCCGTATTTCGCGTTCAATTTCGGTGGTGCAGCCAAAGGCGACCCGATCAGCGTGACCTGGGTGGACAACCGGGGCGACACCCGGACCGATCAGGGCACGGTCGACGGATGAGGCAATGGCTGGCACTGGCGCTGGCGACGGCAGCGGTGCCACTGGCGGCGCAAAGCTGGGAATTCGACTGCCGCGGCACCGTCCGCAGCGACAGCGTGTTCGAGGCAGGGGCGGCCAGCGAGCGCGAGCGTCGCTGGATCATCGTCGCCAGCGACACCGCCGGCTACGTGAAACGCGATCCGGAAATTGCCGCAGGCTGCGTCCAGCCCACCGTGGAAGTGTGCGGCTGCGAGCTGGGGGCCGATCTGATCCGGTGTCGCAGCCTCGGCATGACGCCGGCAGGCGAGGAGGCGGGCATGGACTTCAGCATTGACCGCCGCAGCGGCGCCATGCGGCTGTCGGGTCGCCGTTATGACCCGCGCTCGGGCAAGGTGGTCGAGACTACCGGCCAACTGGCCTGCCGGGTATCGGA
>JAIXTG010000279.1 GCA_027484285.1 Oxalobacteraceae bacterium
GACGCGACAACGTACTGGCCGCGAGCTTCGCTCCAGACCAGCTGATACACATGATTCATGGGATGACTCTCGAAATGAAGAAACAAGCTTGACGCCGGATCGGCGGGCCACGCAGGGCTATGGGGATGGCAAGTTTACCTTTTGAAAATTTCACTAGGGAAAATTCATTTCCAAATTGAAATTTATGTAATGGGGGGCGGTGACCAATTTGCTATCGCGCGCAGCACCGCAGCGTGCATCCTCTCCGCCTCTGCACCCCGCGTTACGGCAGAAGCACGCGCGGATTGAGTGACGCCAGGCGACCCGATCAGAAAATTGACTTTGTGGACAGGAAAGAGGGGGCCGGCGTGGTGCCGGCCTCAGACCAGGCCGAGCCCGGTCGCGAATACAGCCGCCTGGACGCGCGAATTCAGTTCCAGCTTCTTGAAAATATGCTGCACATGAATCTTCACGGTCGTCTCGGCGATGTCGAGCGCGCGCGCAATCTGCTTGTTGCTCTGGCCTTTGGCGATCAGCGCAAGGATTTCCCGCTCGCGCGGCGACAGTTTGTCGATCGCCTGCGGCGCGGGCTCAGGCGATGCCTTGGGCGTAGCCGACTGTCCGCGCAGTGCGGCCACCAGCTTGCCCATCATCTGCGGACTGACCATCGACTGTCCTTCGGTGACCTTGACGATCGCTTCGCACAGCTGGTCGGACTCGGAAGTCTTCAGCAGGTAGCCATCCGCCCCGGCCTGCAGCGCCTTGGCGAGGTCATCCTCGTCTTCGCTGACGGTCAGCATCATCACCCGCAGCTCGGGATCACCTTCCTTGAAGGAGGGAATGGCGTCGACGCCGCGCACTCCGGGCAGGTGATTGTCGAGCAGCACCAGACCCGGCCGTACCGATGGCAGCAGGCGCAAAGCTTCGCTAACGTCGCCTGCCTCGCCAGCGATCTCGAAGCGCTCGTCCTGCGACAGCAGCGCGATCAGGCCGCGCCGGAACAGGGTATGGTCATCAACGACCAGCAGGCGGATCTTCGCTTCTGACATCGCCCTACTCCCCAGCCGGCGCCGTGCCGGCCTCGGCACGCGCAAGGCTGCGCGGGTTGGGCGGCAACCTCAATGTCACCACGGTTCCCTCGCCACGGACCGAGCTGAGTTCGACCTGCGCGCCAATCTGCTCTGCCCGCTCGCGCATGATCTTCAATCCGACATTCAGCTGTGTGCGGTCGGCGGCAGTATCGAAGCCGCAGCCGTCGTCATGTACCGAAAAGCGCCACGCGGGTCCCTTGTTGACATGCACCTGCACGCTGCCGGCATGCGCGTGCTTGCGCACGTTGGACAGGGCCTCCTGGACAATATGCAGCACCTGGATCTGGACATCGGGCGGCAGCGGCATGCCGTCGCCGCTGACCCGGCTGCTGACCCGCAATCCGGTCTGGTGCTGGAACTTCTGCAGGGTTTCCTGGATCGCGTTCTCGATCTCGTCGCCCTGCGCACGCGTGCGGAAATGAAGCAGCAGCTCGCGCACGTCGGCAATGCTTTCCTTCAGGCCGTCGTCCAGCTCGTCGAGCGCGCGCTCGGCTTTGGCGGTGTCATTTTTCCGCACGGCGGCGCGCAGCAGCTGTACCTGGATCTTCAGGAAGGCCAGTGCCTGCGCGATGGAATCGTGCAGCTCGCGCGCCAGCAGCGCGCGCTCGCCCGACACCGCGGCTTCGCGGTCCAGTGCCGCAGCACGCAGCCCCTCGATCGCAGTCGCCAGGTGGGTGGCCAGGGTATCAACCAGTTCGTTTTCGTCCGTGGTCAGCGTCACGTCGCGCTTGTAAAACAAGTCAATCTCTCCAAGCAGCTTCTGGTGCAGCCGGATCGGTACCGAAATCAGGTTCTCGAAGCCGACGCGAGAGCAGTGCTGCAGCGGCGCGATCTCGCTGCTGACAATAGGGATTACCCGCGTGCGCGCATTGGGCGGAAGGTTGCCGCAGGCACAGATGCCGGCGCGCAGGCAGTGCTCTTCTTCCTGCATCTGCTGCGGGAACTGGTCGGATGCAAGTATCAGGTAGCGTGACTGGTCGTCGCCGGACCAGCGCAGCGCCACCGCATCGGCGTGCATCAGCTTGCGCACGCGCTCGGAAAATCCGGCCGCCATCGACTTGATGTCGTTCTCCTGCGCGAGGAATGCGCTGACGTCATACAGCGCCTGCAGCTTCTCTTTTTGCAGGGCGATGCGCCGCGTCTTGGCCTCTACTTTTGCCTCGAGGCTGCCATACAGCGACTGCAAGGTAGCCGCCATGTGGTTGAAGCTGGCCGCGACCTGGCCGAACTCGTCATTCGACGCTACCTCTACCCGGGTGGAAAAGTGCCCGCCTTCCAGCCGGCGCAGGCCTTCGCGCAAGCTGGCCAGCGGACTGATCACGTACAGGTAACCGGTGTACAGCATGACAACTGCGCCGGCGATCGCCAGCGCCATCATCATGAACTGGAACAGGTTGAGCAGCGTGGTCAGTCCGGCCATCTGCCGCTCGATCGAACTGACGAATCGATCGATTGCAGCCACGAAGGCATCGGCGGCCTGTATCAGTGCGCGCGGATTGGCGGCTTCCGAAACAAACAGCGGCCGCTCGGCGCGCCAGTGCCGCTCGACCTCGGCAAAATTCAGGCGGACGTCCTCGTCCCACGGCACGAAAAGCGGACGCTCGCGATCACCGTTGCGCAACAGGGCCATGCTGCGATCGAACTGTGCGACAAGCAACTGCCGGTCAGCGATTTGCGCCTGTGCCGCGCTGGTCATCCGCCAAACCTGCATCCGCATGCGGCCGGCATCGTTCAGTGCAGCCGCACCGCCGCTGAGCTTCCATGTGACCCACAGCGTCAATCCGATCGACACCAGGGCGACCACCAGCAGGCCGGCACCGATGCGAATCAGCTTGCCCGACAGGGAAGTCGTGTTTTTCATGCAGATAGGTTCCGGGGCCTGAGATACGCAAGCGTGACCCCGAACCCTCCGCAGTAGTTCCATGCAGGAGGCCGTGAGGCTTTCGGGCCGGAAATCCGCCACCCGCTGCCCCGGGACGGGCAGGCAGCTTAAAAAAAGCCCGCGCAGGACGCGCGGGCTATGCAGGACACGGCGCCTTACTGGATCGCCGGCGGCCCCTTGAAGCGCTTGGATTCGCCGAACACGAACCAGAAGACCAGCATGCCGACGACCATGGCAATGGTCAGGTACAGCACCTTTTCGTTCGGCGGCTGCACGCCGACGAACACCAGCAGCGCACCACCGAGCAC
>JAIXTG010000146.1 GCA_027484285.1 Oxalobacteraceae bacterium
ACGATCGTATCGGTGAAACCTTGCGGGACGGTGGCCGCCAGCACCATGCCCGGAATCAGCCCGACTGCTCCGGCGAGGGCTTTGAGTGTCATTGCAAGCGACAGTTTGCTGTGGCGGGAAATGGTTCCGGGGGCAGTTGCGGTCATCAGGGTCTCCGTTGTCTTGACTGAATTTCAAACAAGTTCTGGAGATCATTGACTCAACAGAATGGCGCGGGTTGACGCAGCATGAGGGCGTGACTCGTCGAAACTATTCTTGCGCAGACATTGGATGTCGATGCCTCTTAGCCCTCATGAATCCTCGGTTTCATGGGAAGTGTTTCATGAAATATCTCCAGAAATTCTTCCGGAGACAAGGCACCGGGCTGCTCGGCAGAGTGGCATCCATTGGTCTTGGCTTCAACCGTCGATGCTTCTGACCCTGGGGCAGCGGATAGAGCAGGCCAGCCATGGGTGCGGTCCTGCGGAGTGACCTGATGCGCGAAATGCCGCTTGAGAGAGATGAGCCGTTGCGTCGGTGCGGTTGGCAGGCATTGCCCGGCAACGTTGGGTGATAGCGATGGCTCTCCACCCCGTGTCTTTCGTCAGGTCGACCCGACGGGTTGGTTCGATGCAGGCGCTGGGTAGTCGAAGATCATGCAGGTCGTGATGGCATGCCAACCGGCACGGCGCACTTGAGCGTTACACCGTGCCGTTCCTCGGTTGACCTTATTGCTTGAACTCGACGATGATCGCCTCGGTGTCTGTACCGACCGGCAAGTGTTCGTGTTCAGTCGGCCCGCGCAGGAACGCGTCGCCTTTCTTGAACTTTGGTGCTTCGCGAACCGAGCCATCTGGCATCTTGTATTTCAAGGCTTGTCCTGGCTTGGTCACGTAAGCCGCGATGCGCGGATGCGTGTGCATCGGGCAGCTCTCGCCCTTTTTCTGGACGAAAAGCAAGATTCGCGCTTTGTCATCCTCGGCGAGCACTCGGAAATTCTTCGGACAGGCGGTGACCGCATCGACGGCCGACGCGGAGAGGCTGACAACGGAGATTGCGGCAAACAGCAGGGCATGGGTCACTTTCATGATTGCTCCTTGGTTCACTGGTCAATGGATTAATTGCGCCGGTAACGCCGCTGCGAGAGTCCTTTACTCAAGCGGTTGACACCGAAAACCATGCTAATAACTAAAATAATTGTCTGCAAGAAATTTTTATTTGCTCCCGCTGCAGCGCATCATTGCCGCTTGGTGGTCAAGAGAGCGCTCAATGATTTTCTTTTCGGCGGACAGGGCAGACTTCCTGCCCCTGCACGGGGTCCCTCGTTGGCGAGGAAGCTCCTTTCGAGCTGAGATTCACGGATCAGCGACCGCTCGAACTCCATTACTGCGCCGTGCATGGTCCGCAGTCGCTAATTCATCGCGCCAACTGAAGTACGGAATGCAAAGCCATGCCGGATTGTTCCGGTGACATTCAAGGGAGGACGCACATGGCCGAGCAAATCCAGAAATGCATTGGCGATCCTTCGCCACCGGGCGACGCGCCGCACAGGTCTGGGCCGGAGTTCAACTTATGAACGGATTGCGAGCACTGATTCGGAGTCTGCTGACCCGGCTTTCCCACGCCCTGCCCAGATCGGTGGAAAAGCGGTCGGCTGGCTTGAACTGCGAAAGCAGCTGAACCGATTGCTTGAGGAAGAGCAGCAAATGCTCACTTGCGCAACAGGCGCCCTGGATGAAATCCAAGGGCCAGATATTCTCGAAAAAACTGGGCCAGGTAAAAAATAAAACAACGGATGATTCGGCCGATCAGTTCGGATTGCAAATTTCGAAGTTTTTCAACTATTTGAAGTATTTGCGGCACTTGAAAAACAGCCCAGTGGAAAATTGGTTTCTCAGTTTCTCAATATGGCGCGACAAGGTATTTGGCTCGCCATACCTGTAGTCTTTTGCGCCATCGTTTGTCCCAATGCCTCTTACCGGCGACGAAACCATGCAGGATGCTTTCCTGGAAACGGAAAACGCAACAATCGATTCATAAACCGATATCGACCAAATTCTGTTCTCGGCTGCCCTGCTTTGAAATTTTCCAAACCTTCTGTTCACGGCATCAATGAGTGCTTTTGTGTATTCGATGAACGAATATCTTTTCGGGCCAAAACCGTTCATGTAGGACGTGTGGGTATCTTCCACAATCAGTTTTCCACCATCCGTTATGTGATCTATGAGGCACTCCACGGTTGTTATTTGCTGCTCATAAGTATGGCCACCGTCATCCAGCACGACATCCATCGGGCCAACTTCTTCAACGAAATTTTTCCAGAAATCCGGATCCGACTGGCTGCCAATGTAAATTTCAAACCCTTCCGATTCCCACTTTTTCGCCGCCGGATTCAAATCGACCCCAATTATTCGCGCTTGAGGGCCGAAGAAATCTCTCCACATGTAAAGTGATCCCCCGGAGAGAATTCCAATCTCGACAAATGTAATTTTCTGGCCTCGGTACTTTGAAAGCAGATCATCATAGGCATCGAAATAAGTCGAGTGCTTCGTAATATAGTGAGGGCTTTTCAGGAACGACTTGTAGCTCTGGGTGTTTTCCATGAGAAGTTTGCTGTAGTTATTCTTTGAATAAAGCAATCATTCTAGCAAACGAAAAGGCTCCAAATTAATCAGTCACCGCAGACTTGCCTGCAGGCAGAGAGATCAGAGATTGGGAGTCTGGCGTTACTCACCCTCGGCAGATATGCCAGCGGCGTCTTCCTGCCAGGGAATCCATGAAAGCGCATCGGGTCGTACTCGATGAATCATCCTTCCGGATTGTCATGTGCCTCGCCATTGTTTCCGGGATGCTGAAATTCGATTCAAGCCGAAAAACAATTTCTTCCTGCGTCGGCAAACTCTCTGACTTTCCTTTGTCGTAGTCTGCCGAAAACTCTTTTGCAGCCGCGGCAAGGGCAATCAGGTTTGTTGTTTTGCATGAGCCCGCGGCCATTCATCCTTGTTTTGGCCTGGCGATGGGAAGGGGGCAAATGCCGCGAATTCTGGCGGCGGACTCATTTCCAGATCCGGTGCTGACCTGTCCATCCGGCGTAGCACGGACAGCACTTCCCGGCCCGTGATTTCCGAGACCGGCTTGCTGCCGATCCATGGGAAAACATCTTCGTCAAACCGGAATTCGAGCCGCCATGCCTTCCTGCCCGCCGCATAAACCTCAGGGTACAGGCCACCGCCGTCGGACAAGCGTTGCCGCTTTTCTGAGGGCTTTGCGAAATGCCCCCGATCACGCCCCCGGATTTCAAAAGATCAATTCGGCAGGGTCTGGACGAAAAAAAGGCCGGAACCGTTGATTTCTCTCGGGTTTCCAGCCTTTTCCGGACTGCTTTGAAATGTCATGTGGTGGTGATAGGTGGACTTGAACCACCGACCCCAGCATTATGAGTGCTGTGCTCTAACCAACTGAGCTATATCACCACGAAGCCCGGCATTATCGGCGCACCAGTGCACGCTGTCAACCCGTCCTTTGCCGGATGATGTGCAGGACCTGCGCCGCGGCGTCCGGAGCCAGGCAGTCGACCGTGATCCGGTCAGTCATACCGCGCAGCCAGGTCAGCTGGCGTTTCGCCAGTTGCCTCGTGGCCGCGATGCCCTTCTCGCGCAACTCATCGCGAGTGATCTGCCCGTCGAGATACTCCCACGCCTGCCGGTAGCCGACACAGCGGATGGACGGCAGCCCGAGGTGGAGGTCGCCGCGGGCGCGCAGCCCCAGCGCCTCGTCCAGCAGGCCGGGGGAGGCCGCCAGCATCTTGTCGAACCGCTCGGCAATCCGCGCATGCAGCACGCTGCGGTCCGACGGCTCGAGCGCGATCGGCAGCAGCGTGAACGG
The DNA here is from genome assembly GCA_027484285.1 of Oxalobacteraceae bacterium. Lineage (GTDB taxonomy): Bacteria > Pseudomonadota > Gammaproteobacteria > Burkholderiales > Burkholderiaceae_D > Pernthalerella. Next base: position 3,865 of record JAIXTG010000146.1, read on the forward strand.
CAGCTCGGGCGGCGGGGATTGCGCAAGCAGGGCCGACATCGGCTGGCCGGTCAGCAGGATGATTTCCATTGCGCGCTGGATCCGCTGGGTATCGGTCGGCTTCAGGCGGTCTGCCGTGACCGGATCGAGTTCCCCGAGCCGTGCATGGAGCGCAAGGATCCCGTGTCGCGCAATCTCCATGTCGATCTGTGCGCGCAGCGCGGGGTCTGCCTGCGGCAAGTCGTCCAGCCCGTCGCGCAGGCCTTTGAAGT
>JAIXTG010000199.1 GCA_027484285.1 Oxalobacteraceae bacterium
TCCACTTCGCGGAGGGCATCGGCCACCAGCTTGGAGTCCTTGATTGCATCCATGATGTTTTTCATGGTGTGTCCTTTCAAAAGTAGCCGCGGAAATATGCGAGGTCGCGCACACGCTTGTAAAAGCCTTTGCCCGAGATGGTGTAGCCGTGCTCGTCCTTCTCCATCTCGTAGCCTTGGGCTTTGATGACCTTCAGGGCCGATTGGCGCTCACGCTCGAGCTCAGATTCCCTCTGCGTCGGCAGGCCAAGCTCCAGCCGCAGGCGGTTAAACATCTTGCGCAGCTCCGCGAAGTCGCGGGTCATTGGTGATTGGTGATTCATCGTTCATGCTCCAGAAAAAGTGATTGGGTTGTGCTTCAGTGCCACGGACTGTTACGGACCCTGGGCCATTGGCAGCCAGGTGCCAACTGCAGGTGTGGGGCAGGTGCGGATTGGTGCACCCCTATAGGGTTGTGCACCCATCTGCACCTCTTTGCCCGATGGTGCGGATAGGTGTTTCGCATCAGTTCGCACCATTCGCACCTCCTGCACCCAAGAGGGAGATAACTCCTGCCACCTCATGCAGCAGTCCCTCATCCACCAGGCGCTTCATCTCGCGGTAAACAGAGCTCTTGTCATAAGTGCCGCTGAAGTGGCTCACCATCTCGCCCTTGCGCATGCCGGTGCCGCGGGCGCGGAGCACCTCCTGGATAGCCCCGCCTATTTCGCTGATGCGTTTGCTGGCTTGCTTGGCGGGTGCATCGGCAGGGACTACCACACAGCTGGTAGCTGGTTCTCGCCATTTGGTTAGTCCGAGAATCACGCCCTCGAGCCGGAACCCGATGCGCTCGCCCTTGGTGGCCAGGTCCCGCTGCTTAGTGATTTCCGCGCAGCGTCCTGTGGGCGAGTCCGTGACCTCAATTTCAGTGTCCATCGCAGCCCGGATGCCACTCCAGCCGCGCGCGCCAGCGGCCGCGTTTTTGCCGCTGTGGTGAATCAGCATGAAGTGCGCTTTGCACTCGCTGCGGATACGGTCAAAGCGGCGCACTATCAGGCCCATGTCCTGGCCCGCGTTTTCGTTCGCCCCTGCGCTGAGCCGAGCGAGGGTGTCGCCCACTATCAGCCGCGCTGGCTGGCCCAGCTTGGCCTCCAGCTGGCGCACCAGCTGAATCACTGCCTCGGTGTCGGCATCGCTGTCGTAAAGGTCTATCGGGCTTTGTACGATGGCGAAGTTGGGCACCTTCGCGGCGTGGTACTTCTGGTAGGCCTGCAGCCGCGTGCGCACGGAGGCCGGAGATTCGGCGGCAAGGTAGATGACTAGTCCCGGCTCCGTTTCCCGGTCCATCCACGGCAATCCGCGGGCCACGGCACAGCACATATCCACAGCCAGGAAGGTTTTGCCGCTGTTGGAGTCGCCATACAGCACACTCCCGCCACCCGCGGTCAGCACGCCACGGATGAGTTCATCCATCGGCGTGAAGTCCTCGGGCAATTCATGGGCGAATGCCACGCTGAGCGGGTAGACCTCTGCAGGCTTGCAGGCGCTTCTCAGCAAAGAAGCGAGGGCTTCAGGACCGTGCTCCTGCAGGAAGTCGTTAATGTCGTAGTTCGCGGGGCACTCAGTGGGCAACGGACACCATTCCCCATTGACTGCACGCGCGACCTGCTCGGCCACGGCTTCTTTGCCGCGGTCCAGGGCGATAGTCAGAGGCTCGCCTGGATGCGCCACCCGCAGGGCATTGGCTACAGCAGCAGCCCTACCTGCACCGAAGCACACGGCAGCTCGCACATCCATTGCCCGCAGGGCGGCCCATGCCTGGCCAATTCCCTCTACCTCCACCACCCCGTGCGCGCTACCGGCTTCCTCTAGCATGAAAAAGCCATTGCCGAAGCTGGCTCCGGGAAGGTTCAGCTTGTCGCCCGCGGGAGAAATAAACTGCAGCGTTTGCAGTGCCCCGTCCAATTCACGACACGGCACCACTAGCCAGCCCGCCATGCTTTGCTGCCGAATCACCAGCCTGGGCGCTGTGGCCGGATACACGCGCAAACCAGTTGGCACCCCTTGCTTGCGCTGGATGTAGGGGTGAATAGCTGTCGCGGGCTCGCATAGCTCCCACACTGCAGCTGCAGTGGGATAGGCGGGCCGCTGGGACGTTTTCTCGGCCCGGATAGGCACAACCTCGCCCCGCATGGCATTGGTGCGCTGTAGGCCTTCTTTCGGCGCTTTCCAACCTGCTTGCTGGGCAAGATAAAACAGCGTGCCGCTGGTGATGCTGCCTCCCGGCTTGAAGGAATCCCATTGCTGCTTGCAGTCCTTCTCGCCCGCATAGTTGGCCGCGTTCGCGCTCCATTGATTGAAGTCCTCAAAAAATAGCCCGGCGGATTTGGCGGCCATGCCAATGCTTACCCACTCGCTGCGCTCGCAGCCCGGGTCCAGAACGAGCAGCGCGCTCCTGGCGCGCTCCAGCTCGGCACTCATCGCTCCCTCCGAGAGACTGCGCGCACTACCTTGGCGGGCAGCCAATAGCGGGCCATGTGCCGATGTTGCGATTGGGAGGGTGGGGCTGGCACAAAGGAGGACTGAATAGGCCAGCCAAGGTCTTTGAGCTCATGCACCGAGGCGGCGAGTCTCCAACTGCCTGTCAGGTCCTGAAAGGTCGGAGAGGTCAGGTGGCGACCTGTCAGCAGATAGTTCAGGCACCGATGCTGCAGGGTGTGCGGTGCGGGCCAGCGTGGAGTAAACTTTGGCTCAGGCAGAAGTGATAGCTGCTCAAACCCGGATTCAGCTTGCAGGCGGTCCGGGTTTTTCATTTCAGCTCTCCATTCAGCAGAGCCACGGCATCACTGGAGCGCCAGCACAGCCTGCCGTTCGGGAGTTTTACCGGTTTGATGCCGTGATAGTGGCCGTTCTCGCAGTGATTGCGGCGGATGGTCTGCGGTGCTTGGCGGCAGAGGGCAGCAAGTTCATTGGTGGACAAGAATGCTGGCAGCTCCGTACAAGCCGCAGAAGATGGCTGTCTTGAAGCTAAATGTGCCGCAGAAAGTGGCACGGGTAACGCGAACGGGGAGGGTAATTTCATGCAAAGCCTCGCAAGTCAGTTGCGAAGGCCTCGCAGCTTATTTAGCCGAACCTTCGCAGGCGGGACATTCGGTGTTGTTCGGAATGTCTCGCTTATTGGCAAGCCTAAGCACGAAAAATGAGTGGCGAAAATCTGGCGGGAAAAAACCTTATGAGGCGGAAAAAAGGCGAAAAAGTGGCGGGAATTTTTCGCAAGTCTTTGGTTACCGCCGCTTGTTCCGAAGCCAAGAGGCGGAAAAGTAACCGTTAAACGAGGAGTGGATGCGAGTCGTGACTAAATGCTGCGCATGGGGGCGAGAAGATGCCGCGATTCTAGAATTTCTACTAAGAAATGAAGTAGTGCTGGTACTGTTCCTTGAACTCCGGCAGGAGATTTTTCCCCAAGGTATTCATATACCTAGTTTCATCCCACCAAGGCTGTGCTTCCATTTTGCTGCGGTAGTACTCAGCTGCTAGATAGAAATTATAGTAACCCTGCTTTGCGCCAGCGGCTGCTAGCATTTCTGGATGTGCTCGCGTTCGTCTCTCTGTCCAGCCAGCCCAATTTCCTTGTGGAAATGCTATTTCCAACTTTTGTTTGCGAACCTCAGGAAACTTGGCGGACCAATCAATTGGGTCAGGCAAACAAGTCTGAGTAGTCGGGGGCGCTTTTTCGCCTTTGAAGGCTTCCCCCCTAAAGGTAGTTGATTCTTGCTCTTGTGCATTAATTGATTCGTAGGATGAAATATTCCAGGAATCCAAAACGATTGAATGTGCGAGTGCAGGAGTAATCTTTGTTTTTTCTATTGCATCCTCGTGCATTGCTTTTACCTTTGTAGCCAACAAATTGTTGAAGAGACTTGGTATCGCTTTTTTCGTCGGTTCATCCATACGAACGTTCCCATTACCTTGACGGGTACAGTGATAACTGTTGTTCTCGCGTGGCACTGGCTATGAGGTAGCCGATATCACTGCTTATTGAAGGTGCGCAGGTGCCGAGTGGTGCAAGGTAGGCATAAGCGATTCGTTCGGAAATTTTTCGGCTATGTCTTTGGCAAACCTGACGAAAAATGCGCGACGCTCTTCATCCATTTCTGTAAATGCTTCCAGCAGTTCACGACTTTGGTTGTTCACATGGTCCGAGAAACTATCTTTTGCCGCATCGCTCATGCGCACCTCATCGGATTGGTTACTCGCGGAAATAATCTTCTAATTTCTAGATTAATTGTGTTGAAATTCTTTCAATTGATTGTGCTCAAAGGTGTTGCTGTAGATTATTGAGTGGCGGAAACGTGAGAGGACACTAAGCGAAGGGGTTGTGCCCCTGTAGTGAATAAAATGCCGGCCTCTTTCAGTATCCAGCTTTCAATCTCGGTGTGCCATTTGCGAAGTAGGTCCAGTTGACGCGGCCGGTAATGCTTCTCTGCGAGTGCGCTTGGAGAGTGCCCCATTATTTGGGCCACCACACCCACTGGCAAGTTTTGCCACTCCGGCAGGGCCCCGAAGGAGCGGCGTAGACCGTGCAAAGACAGGTGAGGTATGCCTGCAGCTTCCAGCGCTTTGGCATGGGAGAAGCGCGGTTCTTGAATCGGTATATCTTCGCGTGTGCCATGGGCGGGAAATACCCACCGGCTTGTACGTGGGAGGGTGGACAGCAAATGCTCAAAGTAAGGTGTAAGCGGGATTTTCCGTCGGCCCTTTACTTTGTCTCGGATATGGAGGGTTTTCCATTGAAAGTCCACATCGGACCATTCCAAGTGACTGAGTTCGCGGCGGCGCGCTCCAGTCAGGAGTAGGCCTTGCAGATAGACACTGTGAACCTTATTTGGTAATTGCTGCACAGCCGAAAACCAAACGGCAAGCTGCTCTTTTTGGAGGCAGTCATCTCGAGCACCTACTTTCGGCACATCCAGGTCCTCGGCAGAGAGGCTCGCGGAGCTTGTAAGGCCCTTGTATCTTTTGTCTTTTTCCACCCACCGAATGAACGACAACAGCACACGGAATGCCAAGGCTGTGTAGGTCGGGCGGGTTTCCTTTTCTTCTGCGACCCATGCGGTAATGTATTCCTGCGTGAGCGAAGCTAGCGGCATATCCAAGAGCGGAGCCAATGGCCCTCGGGCTGTCGTTCCTTGACGGTTTTTTTTTGGCAGTCCGCCCGGTGAGCCCATTGCAATGTGAAACGCTAAGTTCTTAGCACTCCATTTGGTTTTGCTCTGAAGGAAATGCTCCCACGCTACCCGTGCTGGAACCGTGGCACGCCAAACCTCTGCCCGTTCACGCTCCTCCTGCTCGGCTCGAGCTTTGCGCTCTTGTTCCTCCGCTTCGGCTTTTGCTCGTACGGCAGCTTCTTCGGCAGCCTGTTGCTCTGCAGCCAGCTGGCGTGGGTCCTTGCCTTGTTTCCGGATGATGGCGCTCAGTCGCTCCGCTTCTTCCCGGGCCGCTTCTAAGTTCCAGTGTTGGCATTCACCAATGGTCAAACGTAGCGTCTTGCCGGACAGCTTGCATTCAAAGATGTAGGACTTGGCGCGCTCATTGGTTTTGCGCTGCCATTGAGAAGTCACCCGCACCGCAAAGCCACGGGTGCGTAGGTCTCTCAAAAACGCCTGAGCCTTCCCGGGCGGGCAAGCGAAATCGGTCACTCGCTTTTGCGTCAGCTCTACCCTCATCATTCACCTCAACTTGTTAAGGCTCAGCAAGATGTGATGCCGCGTGTAGCGCCCATGTAGCCGCCATGTAGCCAGATGGGTGTGATTCCGATGATATCCGGGGTATTCCTAAAATGGCAACAAAAACGATAACGCTCTGATTTACATAGCGATTGGAGGGAGGAGAGGACGCAGGAGAATTGCCTGGAATACCTTGCACCTTTAATCGGTAAGCAGCGGTTCTGCGGGCATCGGATCATCTCTTTCGCGTGGGCCGCCAGTGTACTCGCATTGCGCAGACGGCTGCGACTACAATCCACGGATGACACCGACCCCTTCGCATTCCTTTTCCGATCTTGGTCCCGACACTGTGCTCGACGCGCTCGACAGCCTCGGGCTGTACAGCGACGGTCGCCTGCTGGCGCTCAACAGTTACGAGAACCGCGTCTATCAGGTCGGCATGGAGCAGGGCCCGCCGGTGGTGGTGAAGTTTTACCGGCCGCAGCGCTGGAGCGACGCCGAGATTCTCGAAGAGCATTGTTTCGTCGCGGCGCTGCACGAGTTCGAAGTGCCGGTGGTGGCGCCGCTGCGCATCCATGACGCCACCCTGCATCAGCATGCGGGCTACCGGCTGGCCGTCTTCCCCCGCCAGGGCGGACGGGCGCCGGAGCTTGACGCGCCGGGCACGCTGGCCTGGATAGGCCGGCTGATGGCGCGCATCCACACCGTGGGTGCGGCCGAGCCCTTCGTTGCGCGCCCGGCGCTGGATGTCGAGAGTTTCGGCGTGGCGCCGAGGCAGTGGCTGCTCGAGAGCGGGATGATCCCGGCCGAGTTGCGCGACAGCTGGGCTGCGATCAGTGCGCAGGCGCTGGACGGGGTGCGCCGTTGCGAGCAGCGTGCCGGGGACGTGCGTCGGATCCGCCTGCATGGCGACTGCCATGCCGGCAATCTTTTGTGGACCGATGCCGGCCCGCATTTCGTCGACTTCGACGACAGCCGCAGCGCTCCGGCCATCCAGGATTTGTGGATGCTTCTGTCCGGCGAGCGCAGCGACATGGTGCGTCAGCTGTCAGACCTGCTGGCCGGCTACGAGGAGTTCCGCGAATTCGATCCGCGCGAACTGGTCCTGATCGAGGCGTTGCGTACCCTGCGGCTTTTGCACTACTCCGCATGGCTGGCCATGCGCTGGGAGGATCCTGCCTTTCCGGCGGCGTTTCCCTGGTTCGCGTCGGTGCGCTACTGGCAGGACCGGATACTCGAGTTGCGCGAGCAGGTGGCGCTGATGGAAGAGCCGCCACTCTGGCCCGCTTGATCCAACTCAAATTTTTCAGGCAATCCTTTGCTAGATTGGCGTCACTTCGATCAAGGGAGGTCGCCGATGTTCAGGAAGATTCTGGTTCCGACCGATGGCTCGCCGCTGTCGGAGAAGGCCGCCAGCGCTGCACTCGAGTTTGCCGCTGCCAACGGGGCTACTATCGTCGGTCTCTCGGTCGCCGAGCTGTATCCGTTCATGCTGATGCCGGAAGCCGGCGCCATGGTGGATATGGCCGCCTATGAAGAGATCCAGGACAAGTCGGCCCAGCAGTCCATGGCCAAGCTGAAGGCGATGGCGGCCGAAGCCGGCGTCAGCGCCGAGGTAGTGTCCACCCGCGGCGTGCATGCCTATGAAGAAATCCTCGAAACCGCCACTGCACGAGGCTGCGACCTGATCTGGATGGGATCGCACGGCCGCAAGGGACTGGACCGGCTGCTGCTGGGCAGCGAGACGCAGCGCGTGCTGTCGCACTCCACGATCCCGGTGCTGGTCTGGCGGGAGGCGCCATCCGCCTAGTGGGCCATCAGCACCGGCACGGTCATTGACTGGAGCAGGGTGCGGGTGGTGCCACCCAGCATGATCTCGCGAAAGCGCGTATGGCCATAGGCGCCCATGACCAGCAGGTCGGCCCCGAGGTCGGCGACCGTTGACAGCAGCGCTTCGCCAATCGCGTCACTGGTCCGGCGCTCGATGACATTTACCCGGATGCCATGCCGCGCGAGGAAGAGCGCAAGATCCGCTCCCGGCTCCTCGCCATGCACGCCGCGAATGTCGTCTGCATTGAAAATCACGATGTCCGTACTGTTCGCCCTGCAAAGCAGTGGCAGCGCGCCGCGCACGGCCCGGCTGGCCTGCATGCTGCCATCCCAGGCGATGACGGGGCGCCGGAAGCGGGCGCTGAAGTCGCCGGCACAGGGAATGACCAGCACCGGCGCCGGGCTGTCGAGGATGACCGTCTCCGGAAAATCCGCCAGCACGCCGGGTACGAGACTGTCGGGATCGAATTGCCCGATGACCGCGAGGTCCGCATAGCGAGCCTGCAATGCGATGCCGCCGGCGGCTTCATCGTCGACCAGTCGCGACTCGAATGAATCCGTGCCGGCAGCGGTGGCTGCGGCCTCGAACACGGCGAGCGCAGTGCTGGCATGCTGGTGCAGTTGTGCGGTGTGATGCGCCATCACGGGATCGGCAGGAGCGGCGCCGGCCCCAAGTGCCTCGCGCGATATGCCGGTCATCGCAGCGCCCACGAGGTGGGCAGATTCGAGCTTTGCCAGCGTTGCCGCCAGCGTCGTGCGTGGCGCGCAACGCGGGCCCGGGTCAACATGCAACAGCAGCGTCTTGTAAGGCATTCGATATCCTTTCGATATCCTTTCGATATCCTTCAAGTGGCGGAACCTTCGGTCCCAGCCGGCTTCAGAGCCGGGCCGCCTGCGACACTACGGTCAGTCGCATCGCCAGTCCAGAGGATGCCGGCAAAGCCGTCCGACTTGTTTTGTAGAATTTGACTTCGGTCAAGCATTCACGGGCTTATGAGCATACGGAACCTTCACCACCTGTTCTCCCCGAAGTCGGTCGTGCTGATCGGTGCGAGCGATCGTCCCCACAGTGTCGGCGCAACCGTGCTCGCCAACCTGGTCGCCGGCCGCAGCACCGACGAGCTGGAGGGCAAGCTGATGCTGGTCAATCCACGCCACCGCCGCCTGTCGGGACTGGCGGTGTATCCCGACGTTGCCAGCCTGCCGCAGGTTCCGGAAATGGCGGTGATCGCGACCCCGCCGTCGACCGTGCCGGAATTGGTCGAGGCGCTGGTGGCCAAGGGGACGCGGGCGGCGATTGTGCTGACGGCAGGCATGGACGGAGACCATGGCGATGGGCGTACCCATCGGCAGGCGATGCTGCTGGCGGCGCGCCCCTCGGTATTCAGGATACTCGGGCCCAACTGCGTTGGCGCACTGATACCCGGCGCCGGCCTGAACGCGAGTTTTGCCCACACATCGGCGCGCCCCGGCAAGCTGGCTTTCGTTTCGCAGTCCGGCGCGCTGGTGACCGGCGTGCTGGACTGGGCGCATTCGCGCGGGATTGGTTTCTCGCACTTCGTGTCGCTCGGAGATGCCACCGATATCGATTTCGGGGACATGCTCGACTACCTGGCGATGGACCCGAACACTGCGGCCGTCCTGCTCTACATCGAGGACGTGCGCAATGCGCGCAAATTCATGTCGGCCGCGCGCGGCACCGCTCGCAACAAGCCGGTGCTGGTGGTGAAGGCAGGCCGCGCTCCCGAAGGGGCGCGTGCCGCCGCATCGCACACGGGTGCACTGGCCGGGCTGGACGCGGTATTCGATGCAGCAATCCGGCGTGCCGGCATGCTGCGGGTGCTGACCACGGATGCGCTGTTCGATGCAGTGGAGACGCTGTCGCGCTCGCAGCCGCTGTACAGCGAAGAACTGCTGATCCTGACGAACGGCGGCGGACCGGGCGTCATGGCGACCGATGCGCTGATGCTCTCCGGGGGACGGCTGGCTGCACTTGCGCCCGAAACGCGCGCCGCACTCGACCGGGTGCTGCCGGCCAACTGGTCGCATGGCAATCCGATCGACATCATCGGCGACGCACCGGTGGAACGCTACCAGCGTGCGCTCGA
>JAIXTG010000078.1 GCA_027484285.1 Oxalobacteraceae bacterium
GCGGCCAGCCACAGGTTGCCGGCATCCACAGTGATCAGCACATCGGCCGGCGTGCTCTCGCCCTCGGCCTTCAGGCGCGCCAGCAGTGCCCCTTCATTGGCTGTCAGCAGCCTGATCTCGGTGCCGGTTTCCTTGCTGTAGCGGTCCAGCAAGGGCTTGAGCAATTGCTCGTTGCGAGCGGAATAGATGGTCACGGTGTCGGCAAAGGCCGGCACGGACAGCAGCGAGGCCAGCACGACGCTGGCAGTAAGCAGTCGGGAAAACAGTCGCATGGGTCGGAGCAGTTGTTGTAAAAAATCAGGCCCGGCCATTCTACACAAAATGAGAATAATTCTCAGTTAATAGGCGTGCTTTTACTTCCCTGAACTGAACTGTTGCGCATCGGCCTCGCGACATTCCGCACGCGGCAGCAGCACACTGCAGCGCGCACCTCAGCCGAGTGTCAGCTGCACCGGTTCGTCCAGCATGGCCTCGTCGCAGTTTCGCCCCTCTCCCCGGCGGTCAATGACGAGGAAGTCACTGACCACGTTCAGCGCCAGCAGCGGATGGTGCCAGGTGCCTGCGGCGTAATTGACGCCCTGGTCGCCGCGCGCAATGAATGCATGCAGCGCAGCCGGCCTGCGCGTGACCAGGTCGGACTCGGCCACCACGATGAGGTAGGGCGTGCGCTGCATCGGCACAAAAGCCTGGCTGCCGAGCGGGTGGCGCTCCATCATCGAAATCGCCAGGGGATAGCTGCGGGGTTGCCCGCGGAAGATGCTGACGATTGCACGACCGCCCTCGCGCATGTTGATGTTCGCGAGGTCATGATAGCGCTCGGTGGTACCTCCGTTGATCGGGAAATGCTGCGCACCGTCGCATTCGATCACGTCGCCGAAGCGAGCGAAGGCCGTGCGTGTCAACGGCCGGGGCGTGAGGATCCTCATGCCAGATCTCCCCACAGGCGCAGCCGGGAAATGCCGCCGTCCGGATGCAGGTTGAAGCGCACGTGGGTGATAGGTCCAAGGTCGGCGCATTCGTCGCTGAACAGGAAGATGCCGTCGGGACCGAGCCTGACCTCGGGCAGCAAGGTTTGCCAGAACTGCGACACCGAGGCCAGCGAGGCCTCGGCCGCCCCCGGCATGCAGGCCGCCTGCAGCGAGCAGCGATCCGGATAATTGCCCTTGAAATGCGCTGTGTCGACTTCGATCCGCCGCACTGTGCCGGCGACGCCCAGCGCGAGGATGCACCAGTCGTGTCCGGGCTCGCGCCGGCGACGCGTCTCCCAGCCCTCGCCCATGTTGACGCCGCGCTCCGGCAGCAGCAGGTTGCTGCACTGGCCGAAATGCGCGTCGTTCCAGGTGACCGCACGTCCGCCGTGCACCATGGCCACCAGATCGACCAACCCGTCCGGGCCGGGCGCAACCGCCGACGGCGCGGTATGCCCGTAAACCCGCAGGCGGGCGATGCCGCCGTCGGGAAAGATATTGACCCGCACGTGCGAGAAGATGCGCTCGCTGCGTGCGACCGGCAGCAGATGATGGCTATTGCCGGCCAGCGGGGTCGTGGCCAGAAGCGGCACCCAGCTGTCCGCCGCTTCGGGATCCCGACCTTCACGGCAGCCGTCGATACTGGCCGCCGGCGGATAATTGCCCGTGAAAAAACTGGTATCGATATCGAACCCGACGATCGTGCCGGGGCGCCCCAGCTTCACCACGCACCAGTCATGGCCGGGGCCGCGCTTGCGCCGGCTTTCCCAGCCATCCATCCACTTGCCGTGCTGGTCGTACTTGCCGGGCACGAAAGTCGCCGGCCCCGCCTGCAGCATGCGCGCCATCGGCGCAAAAAAATCATCCGACGTAGCGACCGCCTGTGCGCCGATGCGCGGATCGGCCAGATTGACGGCGCGCCGGGCCCAGTCGGGAAGCTCGGCGACAGGTGCGGTGAGGACGGTTTCCATTGTGATTGTCTCCGTTGCTGTTTACTGGTTGCCCCAGCGCGCAAGCGTCGCGCGCTCTTCATCGGTAATGTGGGTCACGTTCCCGGGCGGCATGGCCCTGAGGTGGACTGCCTGCTGAACAATGCGGGCCTTGTGCTGTTCGATGCGTGCGGCAGTGTCGAGCATCAGCCCGGCTGGCGCCGCGCCGACCAGGGTCGGATGTTCTGCATGGCAGCCGGCGCAGCGCTGCGCCAGCACCGCCTGCACGGCTTCGGTCGTCACCGCCGGCGCCGCAGTGGCAGTAGCGGTCGCCACGCCGGCCGGCCTCAGCCAGGCCGCAACCACCGCAAGGATCACGATGCCGGCTGCGGGGTAGCGCCACTGCTGCTGCCCCTTGTGGCGCTGGTTGAAGAAATGGCGGATCAGTGCGGCCGACAGCAGGATCAGCGACAGCACTGCCCATGCGTGCGGATGGCTGTAGGTAAACGAATAATGGTTGCTGATCATGCAGAACAGCACCGGAAGCGTCAGGTAGTTGTTGTGCACGCTGCGCTGCTTCGCGCGCTTGCCGTGAATCGGGTCGGGGGCCTCGCCACGCTGCATCTGGGCGATCGTCTTCTTCTGGCCGGGTATGATCCAGAAAAACACATTGGCCGACATGATGGTCGCGATCATCGCGCCGACATGAAGGAACACCGCGCGCCCGGACAGCAGCTGGTCGAGCACAAATGAGGCCATGACCAGAAACGCATAGAAGATGCCAGCGAACAGCAGCTGGCTCCTCTCGATCAGCAGCCGGCACAGCAGGTCATAGACGATCCAGCCGAGCGCAAGCGTGCCGATGCCGATACCGACAGAGGCCGCCGGCGACAGCGCGAGCTTGGCGGGGTCGACCATGTAGCTGGCTGCCTGCGTGTAGTAGAGCACCGTCAGCAGTGCGAACCCGCTCAGCCAGGTCGAATACGACTCCCATTTGAACCAATGCAGGTCATCCGGCAGTTTTTCCGGCGCGACCAGGTATTTCTGCGGGTTGTAGAAACCGCCACCGTGCACTGCCCACAGCTCGCCTGCCACGCCCTTCTTCTTCATCGCTTCATCCTGCGGCGCACGCAGGCTGTTGTCGAGCCAGACGAAGTAGAACGATGAACCTATCCACGCGATGCCGACGATCAGGTGAAGCCAGCGCAGCAGCAGGGTGGACCATTCGATCAGGTAGGATTCCATTGCATTTTTCCAGCAGTTGTTCAAAGGCCCGCGGGGCCGGAAAATCAGCTGCCCCGGTACGTGCCGTAACTCCACGGCGATACCAGCAGCGGCACGTGGTAGCTGCCATCGGCATCCGCAATGCCGAAACGCAGGGTCACCACATCGAGGAACGCCAGGTCAGGGAGCGCCGCGCCGCGCGCGCTGAAATAGCCGGCGACGTCAAAGTGCAGCTCATACACGCCGGCCTGCATTTCACCGCCGGACAGCAGCGGTTCGTCGGTGCGGCCGTCATGATTGGTGGCTCCCTGCTTCAGCAGGGTCCTTCCTTCGGGCGCCATGCGCTCAAGCCGGTAGCCCATTCCGGCTGCCGGCGTCCCGGCAGCCGTGTCCAGTACATGCGTGCTCAGTTTTGCCATGCCATTTCCTGATCAAATCCTTCACTCATCCGCTTCACGGCGCATCCGTTCCGCTATCCTCTGGTTATTCGCAACAATCAACATCGCAACGGCAATGACCCTTTCAGAACTCAACCGGCTCGACCATCCCGCGTTCACATCCTTCCTGTCGTCGATTTACGAAAACTCGCCATGGGTCGCAGAGCGCGCATGGAGCGCGCGGCCGTTCATGTCGGTCGAACTGCTGCATGACGCAATGAAGCAGGTGCTGGCCAGCGCCACCCGTGCCGAACAGCTCGGCCTGATCTGCGAACACCCCGAGCTTGCCAGCAAGGCGGCAGTCGCCGGCGACATGACCGAGGACTCAAAGCGCGAGCAGTCCGGCGCCGGCCTCGACCGGTGCACGCCGGAAGAATTCGAACAGATCCGCGCACTGAACCACGGCTACCATCAGAAATTCGGCTTCCCGTTCATCATCGCAGTCCGGGGACTGAACCGCGGCGACATCATTGCAGCGCTGCAGCGCCGTATCGACAGCAGCTGCGACGCAGAGTTTGACGAGGCGCTTTCACAGATCAACCAGATCGCGGGCTTCCGCCTTGCGGACAAGCTGCGCTGAGCGACGACCCGGCAGCGCTGCTCCAGGCAGCGCGCTCCCATTGCTTCACTCCCTTCACATAGGTCGCCTTCACCGCCCTGTCATCGCCGAGCGTCAGCCACACGAAAAGCTTTTCTTCCAGGGTTTCTGCATGCTTCATGCGACGCGCAATCAGCGGCGTCGCTTCCGGATCGAGCACAATGAAATCGGCTTCCTTCCCGTCGCTAAAGTTACCGATGCTTTCATCAAGACCGAGCGCGATCGCACCCGACAGGGTCGCCAGGTAGAACGCTCGCATTGCCGGCAGCACATAGCCATTCAGGTGGGATACCTGATAAGCCGCTGCCAAAGTCCGCAGCATTGAAAAACTGGTGCCGCCGCCCACGTCGGTCGCAATGCCAACCCGCACACCGTCGTCGAGCGCTTCCCGCAGGTTCAGCAGGCCGCTGCCGAGAAACAGGTTGGAGGTCGGGCTGAATGCGATCGCGGTACCGCAATCAGCCATCCGCCGCCTGTCTTCCGGGTCAAGCCAGATGCAGTGCGCATAGACGGCCGGTTGCCGCAGCAGCCCGTAATGGTCATACACATCGAGATAGCTGCGCGACCAGGGATAGAGCTCGCGAACCCAGGCGACCTCGGCCTCGCTTTCGGCCAGGTGGGAATGCAGGGCGATGGTCGGGAATTCCTTGGCCAGGGCGCCGGCCATCTGCATCTGTGCATCGGTCGATGTCACCGCAAAGCGCGGCGTGACCGCATAGGCCAGCCGGTCGATCCCGTGCCAGCGCTGGATCAGGCGCTTGCTGTCGTCATACGACGCTTGTGCAGTGTCTCGCAGAAAAGCCGGACAGTGCCGGTCCATCATCACTTTGCCGGCAACCATGCGCAAGTCGCGCCGTTGGGCCACTGTGAAGAAAGCATCGACCGACTCTGGATGGACGGTCGCGAACACCATCGCCGTGGTGGTGCCGTTGCACAGCAGCTCGTCGCAGAAGAACTCGGCGGTTTCCGCCGCGCGCACGGGATCATTGAAATGCCGCTCGGTCGGAAAGGTATAGCGATCGAGCCAGTCGAGCAATCCCTTGCCGGGCGAGGCAATCACATCAGTCTGCGGATAGTGCACATGGGTGTCGACGAAGCCCGGCAGCACCAGCCGGCCGCTGTGATCGTCAACGGGAGTACCGGACGGCGCAAGCGCGCGGGCGTCTTGCCAGCTGCCGCAGAACGCAATGTGCCCGTCCTCGACCAGCAGCGCCCCGTCCTCGAAATGCCGGTAACTGGCCACCGACCGGTGCATGCCAGTTTCTTCCCCGGGGTCGGAAAGAAAGTGCAGCACCTCTCCTCGAATCAGCTTCAACACGCGGGTGCCCTCACTGTTCGGCCCGAAAACTTA
Source organism: Oxalobacteraceae bacterium (assembly GCA_027484285.1). Taxonomy (GTDB): domain Bacteria; phylum Pseudomonadota; class Gammaproteobacteria; order Burkholderiales; family Burkholderiaceae_D; genus Pernthalerella. The sequence goes on from JAIXTG010000078.1 coordinate 5,508, forward strand.
TGCCGAGCGACATCGGCTTGTTGAGCAGGATGGTCTGGCGGTCGCGGCTGATGATGACCAGAACCACCACGGTCGCAAGATAAGGCAGCATCGACAGGAATTCTGACGGTATTGCCAGGCCAAAGCCCTGCCCGTGGAACTGCAGTACCGTGACTGCGCCGAACAGATAGGCGCCGAGCAGTACGCCGCGCGGCTTCCACGTCGCGAACACCACCAGTGCCAGCGCGATCCAGCCACGGCCGGCGGTCATGCCCTCGGCCCACATTGGCGTCAACGCGAGCGAGAGATAAGCGCCGGCCAGTCCGGAGAGCGCGCCGCCGAACAGCACCGCCGCATATCGCCACCGGATGACGGAGTAGCCGACCGCATGCGCGCTGCGCGGCGATTCGCCGATTGCGCGGATGATCAGTCCGGTGCGGGTACGCGACAGCATCCAGCTGATCGCGAGCACAAGGAAAACGGCGAGGTAGACCAGGGCATCGAAGCGAAACAGCAGCGCACCGACAAACGGCAGGTCCGACAGCAGCGGAATATCCAGCAGCGGCAGGCGCGGCACGGTCTGCCCGACCAGCCCGCGTCCGGCGAAAGCGGACAAACCCACACCGAACAGGGTGAGTGCCAGCCCGGTAGCGACCTGGTTGGTCTGCAGGGACAGCACCAGCACCGCGAATACCAGCGAAATCGCCATCCCGGCCGCCATTGCGACCACCAGGCCGACCGGCAGGCTGCCGGTGTACAGCGCGGCCGCGAAACCGGATACCGCGCCGACGGCCATCACGCCTTCGAGGCCGAGGTTGAGTACGCCGGCGCGCTCGGTCACCAGCTCCCCGAGCGCAGACAACATCAGCGGCGTGGCCGCACCGGCCGTACTGGCGAGGAAGGGAATCAGGTGTTCTATCGCCATGGTCAGTGTCCCGCAATGCCGGCAGCGCTGTCAGCGCGCGCCGCCGGTTTGAATCGGTAATGGATGAACAAGTCGGCGGCCAGCAGGTAGAACAGCAGCAGCCCCTGGAACAGGCCGGTAATGGCCGATGGCAGCTGCATTTCCATCTGCGCCGACTCGCCGCCGATGTACAGCAGTGACATCAGCAGCGCCGAAAGCAGGACGCCGAGCGGATGCAGGCGGCCGACATAGGCGACGATGATGGCGGCAAAGCCGTAGCCGGGCGAGACCGACGGCTGCAACTGGCCGATCGGGCCGGCCACTTCGCCAACGCCGGCAATGCCGGCCAGCGCGCCACTGAGCAGGAAGGCAAGCCAGACATTCTTTTTCTCCGAAAACCCGGCGTAATTCGCGGCATGCGGCGCCTGCCCGCTCACCTGCATGCGATATCCGGCGAAAGTACGCGAACAGAAAAACCAGGCGCCGGCGACGGACAGCAGCGCCAGCAGCAGCGCCGCATTGGTACGCAGCCCCTCGACCATCAGCGGCAGCATTGCGGCATCGTGGAACATCCGTGACTGCGGGAAGTTGAAGCCCTCCGGGTCGCGCAACGGGCCATGCACCAGATAGCCAAGGAACAAGTGCGCCACATACACCAGCATCAGGCTGGTGAGGATCTCGTTGGTATTGAAGCGCGTGCGCAGCACCGCCGGCACCGCTGCCCACAGCATGCCGGCAGCCGCACCGGCAGCCACCATCAGCGGCAACAGCCACCAGGCATCGATCCCGCGGAAAAACAGCGCGACACCACCGGCCGCGATGGCACCCATGGTCAGCTGGCCGTCGGCGCCGATATTGAACACGCTGGCACGAAAGCCAAGCGCGAGGCCGACCCCGCACAGCGTCAGCGGGGTGGCCTTCAGCAGCAGCTCACCTGCCCCATAGGCACTCGACACCGGCTTGATGAAGTAGACATGGAAAGCATGAAGCGGATCATGGCCGAGGAGCGTGAAAAGCAGCGACCCGGTGACCAGCATCGCCAGCGCAGCCAGCAGCGGTGACGCGAACATCATCGTGCGCGAGGGTTGGGGACGTGATTCAAGCCGCAGCATGGCGCGCCTCTCCCTGGTTGCCCGGGACCGCATCCGCAAAATCGCCGCTCATCCAGAGGCCGATCTGGTCGACGGACGTGGCAGCGACCGGCACCGCCGGCGTCAGGCGCCCCCCGGCAATCACCGCAATCCTGTCGCACATCATGAACAGCTCGTCCAGTTCTTCCGATACCACCAGTACCGCGACGCCGCGGTCGCGCAAGTCGATAATGGCCTGCCGGATCAGCATTGCCGCGCCGACGTCGACACCCCAGGTCGGCTGCGCCACCACGATGACGTGCGGATCCAGGCTGGTCTCGCGGCCCACGATGAATTTCTGCAGGTTGCCGCCAGACAGGCTGCCTGCAGGCGAAGCCTCGCCGCCGCACTTGACGCCGAAGCCGGCAATCACCTGCCGCGTGAAATCGCGGATCGCCTGCTTCTGCACCAGCCCGCCCTTCACCATGCCCTTGCCGCAGCGGGGCACATAGCCAGTCAGCAGCGCGTTATCGGCCAGCGACAGCTCCGGCACCGCGCCGCGGCCCAGCCGCTCCTCCGGCACGAAGCACAGGCCAAGCGAGCGGCGCTCGGCGGCGTTCATGCCGCCGGCTTCGCGCCCATCGATGCGGATTGCGCCGCGCTGCGCCACCACGGTTTCCCCGGACAATGCGCCCAGCAACTCCTGCTGGCCATTGCCGGATACACCGGCGATGCCGACGATCTCGCCGCTGCGCAGGGCGAGACTGATCTCGTGCAGGTCGGTACCAAACGGATCGCCGGCCGGCAGGCTGAGGCTGTCGACCGTCATCCTCACCTCGCCCGGCGTGCGCTGGCTCAGGGTACATGCCGGCAGCTCCCTGCCGATCATCATTTCCGCTAGGGATTTCGCCGTTTCATCCGCCGGTATCGCCGTACCCGTCACGCGTCCGCCGCGCAGCACGGTCGCGGTGTCGCACAGCGCCTGGATTTCGTCGAGCTTGTGGCTGATGTAAAGGATGCTGCAGCCTTCGGAGGCAAGGCGGCGCAGCGACCCGAACAGCTTCTGCACCGCCTGGGGCGTCAGCACCGAGGTCGGCTCATCCATGATCAGCAGGCGCGGCGACTGCAGCAGGCAGCGCACGATCTCGACACGCTGGCGCTCGCCAACCGACATGCTGTGCACATGGCGGTTCGGGTCCACCGGCAGGCCGTACTCTTCCGACACCTGGCGAATGCGCGGCGCGAGCACGGCCGGCGCAATTTTTTCGTCGAGCGCCAGCGAAATGTTCTCCGCGACGGTCAGCGTTTCGAACAACGCGAAATGCTGGAACACCATGCCGATCCCGAGCCTGCGCGCCTCCGATGGCGAGCCGACCCTGACTTCGCGACCTTCCCACAGCATGGTGCCGGCGTCGGGTTGGGTAACGCCGTAAATCATTTTCATCAGCGTGCTCTTGCCGGCGCCGTTCTCGCCGAGCACCGCGTGGATCTCTCCCGGTTTCACGGTCAGATCGACCTTGTCGTTGGCGATCACGGAGGGGTAGATCTTCGATACCCCGATCATCTGCAGCCGGGGCTTCAGTTCCTGGTAAGCGGTCATGCGGTGCGAACTCCGTGGGTATGCTTTCTGTCTGACTGAATGCCCGCCTCGCGCAGTTGCATTAACTGCGCGGCGACCGAGAGTGCGATGGCGGCCGGCAGCTTCGCGTCGATGCCGGCGATGCCGATCGGGCTCACCATGCGCGCAACGGCATCCGGAGAATGGCCGCGGTCCAGCAGCCGGCTGCGGAAACGCGCCTGCTTGGTGGCGGAGCCGATCACGCCCAGGAAGCCGAAGCGGCCTGTCCCGACCAGCGCCTCGCAGATGCGGAAATCCTCGTCGTGGCTGTGCGTCATCACCAGATGCCATGCCGCGCCAGGTGCCGTAAGCGCGAGACGTTCGGGCTGCTCTGCGTGCTCGACGTCCTCACCCATGCCATCGCGGCTGTCGATCCAGCGCACGTCAAAAGGCAGCCCGCGCAGCACTTGCGTCAGCGCACGGCCGACATGACCGGCGCCGTACAGGTAGATCGGAGAGCGGTCGTCGCACAGGTACTCTGCGAAATAACGCCGACCGTCGTCGATGATGAAGCCTGCTGCAAGCTCCGGCGCACCACAGCCCGCGCGAATCGCGCAATCGCCGTTGCCATCAACCGGGGTAAACCGCATCGTGCCGGCTGCCAGGTCGACGCACTCCAGCCATGCCAGCTGGGCAGGATCGTCGAATCGTTCCCAGAACAGTTCAACTGCGCCGCCGCAGCACTGCCCGAGCGCTGCGCCGAGCGTAAAGCGCTCGGTACGCCGCTGCGCAGCGGGGCCCTCGAGCAGGCTGCGCGCGATCTCCATTGCACGCAACTCGAGGTGGCCGCCGCCGATTGAGCCGTGAATCTGCGTGACGCCCGCGGCATCGATCCAGAAAAGCAGCGTCGCACCCGGCTCGCGCGGCGCGGACCCGCGCACCGCCGCCACGGCCATCCGCACTACCGGCACTCGCCGTGCCAGCAATGACTGCAGCTTGTGGAGCCAGTGTTCCATCAGGCGGCTCCCGCCGTGTCGAGCCCGCCGAGCGCGCGCAGCACCGCCTCCGGTGTCGCCGGCGCCATCAGCTGCGCTGCAGCTGCATTGCCGGCCGCTTCCGCGACTGCGTCGCGCAGTGCATGCAGCACCGACATGGCAAGCATCAGCGGCGGCTCGCCGACCGCCTTGGAACGGAAGATCGTGTCCTCGCGATTTTCGGTGCGCCCGAGCAGCGTGACGCGGGCTGCTTCCGGCCAGTCGCTGACGGCCGGAATCTTGTAGGTCGATGGCGCATGGGTCTTCAGATGCCCTTGCCGGTCCCACCACAGCTCTTCGGTGGTCAGCCAGCCGGCGCCCTGCAGGAAACCTCCCTCCACCTGCCCGAGGTCGAGGGCCGGATTCAGCGAGCGGCCGCAGTCATGCAGGATGTCGACCTGCAGCAGCCGGTGCTCGCCGGTCAGGGTATCGATGGCAACCTCGGATACCGACGCCCCGTAGGCAAAATAGAAGAAAGGCCGGCCCTGCATGGTCTGCGGGTCGTAGTGGATCTTCGGCGTCGCATAGAAGCCGGTGGACGACAGCGAGATGCGCGCGAACCAGGCCATCTGCGCTGCCTCGGCGAAGCTGACCGACTGCGCACCCAGCTGCACGCGGCCGCCGGCGAAGGCGACCCTCTCAGGCGGCAGTGAATACCGGTCGGCGAGAAACGCGATCATCCGCTCGCGTATCGTGCAAGCGGCAGCCTGTGCCGCCTTGCCATTCAGGTCGGTGCCGGTCGATGCAGCGGTGGCCGAGGTGTTCGGCACCTTCTGGGTGTCGGTGCCGGAGACCCTGACCGCATCGACCGGAATCCCGAATTCGTCGGCCACCACTTGCACGACCTTGGTGTGCAGCCCCTGCCCCATTTCAAGGCCGCCGTGGTTGACTAGCACGCTGCCGTCGCTATACACATGGACCAGCGCGCCGGCCTGGTTGAAATGGGTCGCATTGAACGAGATGCCGAATTTCAGCGGCACCAGCGAGATGCCGCGCTTGATGACCGGGCTGTCCGCGTTCGCTCGTGCAATTGCAGCACGCCTTGCATGATAGTGGCTGCTGTTTTCCAGCTGCGCGACCAGGTCGGCAATGATGTTGTCCTCGACGGTCATCCCGTAGTGGGTGACATTGCGTGCGCTCGTGCCGTAAAAATTTGCCCGGCGCACCTCCAGCGGGTCCTTGCCCAGCCGGCGCGCGACTGCATCGATCGCAGCCTCGATCACCAGCATGCCCTGCGGCCCCCCGAAGCCCCGGAAAGCCGTGTTCGATACGGTGTTTGTCTTGCAGCGGTGCGAGACGATGCGCACATGCTCGAGGAAGTAGCAGTTATCGATATGGCAGATCGCACGGTCGTTGACCGGCCCCGACAGGTCGGCCGAATAGCCGCAGCGCGAGGCCAGCATGACGTCGAACGCGAGAATGCGGCCGTCATCGTCGAACCCGATGGTCCAGTCGGAAATGAAATCATGGCGCTTGCCGGTCATGATCATGTCCGCATCGCGGTCGATACGCAGTTTGACTGGGCGCGCGAGCTTGAGCGCGGCGATTGCGGCCACTGCCGCGAACAGCGCCGGCTGGCTTTCCTTGCCGCCGAAGCCACCGCCGAGCCGGCGGCACTGCACGTTGACCTGATGCGAATGCAGGTTCAGTGCCTGCGCTACAAGGTGCTGTACCTCGGTCGGATGCTGGGTCGAACTGTGAACCAGCACACCGCCGTCTTCCTGCGGCAGTGCGGCAGCAATCTGTCCTTCAAGATAAAAATGCTCCTGGCCTCCGTGCGAGAAGCTGCCCGACAGTACGTGCGGCGCGCTCGCCATCGCCGCATCCGGCTCGCCGCGCACGACGGTGACGCTGGGCAGCACGAAACTCTGCTGCGCGATCGCCTCGCGAATGCCGAAGATGGCAGGCAGCGGCTCGATATCGGCCCGGCCGAGCAGCGCAGCGCGGCGCGCGGCCTGCTGCGACGTGGCGACCACGGCAAACAGCGGCTGCCCGACGCACTGCACCACGTCGGCCGCAAACAGCGGGTCATCTTTCCGGATCGGGCCGTAGTTGTTGTCGCCGGGGATGTCGTCGGCCGTCAGCACGGCGACCACGCCGGGCGCATTGCGCACGGCGGCCAGGTCGAGTCCCCTGATGCGCCCGTGCGCCACCCCGGACAGGCCGAGTGCCATGTGCAGGGTGCCGGCCGGCATGGGAAGGTCGTCGATGTAACGCGCGGCGCCGGTCACCTGCAGTGCCGCACTCTCGTGCGGCACCGGCTGGCCGCTGACGGGGGCGGAGGCCGGAAGCGTCAGCTCCATTGGCCCTCCCCGGATACCGGCTGGATGTCGAGCACGCGCGCCGGCACGCCGCTTTCCCGCTCCAGCCAGAAGCGGCGCAGCAGGTTGGAGGCGACTGCGAGCCGGTATACGTCGCTGGCACGCATGTCGGTCAGTGGGGTGAAATCCTTCATCAGCGCCGACGCCGCACGCTCAAGGCTGTCGGCTGACCATGGCTGGTCCTGCAGCGCTGCCTCTGCACCGGCGGCGCGCCGCGGCGTGGCCGCCATCCCGCCGAAAGCCAGCCGGGCGACACGGATCACGCCATTTTCGACCTGCAGCGAAATTCCCGCGCAGACGGCGGAGATGTCCTGGTCGAAGCGCTTTGACACTTTGTACAGGGCAAACATCCGGCCGGGCTGCGGCAGGGGCACGCTGATGGCCTCGACGAACTCGCCGCGCCGCAAATCCTTCTGCTGGTAGCCGAGATAAAAATCCTCCAGCGCCAGCGTGCGCCGGTCGGCACCCTGGCGCAGGCTGACAGTTGCGCCCAGGGCGATCAGCGCCGGCATTGCATCACCGATCGGCGAGCCGTTGGCGACGTTCCCGCACAGCGTGCCCGAGTTGCGTACCGGGCGCGATGCAAAGCGTTCGTGCAACTCGCGCAAGGCCGGATATTCGGCAACCAGCGCGCCGAGGGCGCGCTCCAGCGTGACCGCCGCGCCAATCCGCAGGCAGCCGTCCGCATGTTTCAGTTCATGGAATTCCGCAATCTCGCCGACATACAGCAGCGACGGCAGCTCGCGCAGCTGCTTGGTGGTCCACAGGCCGATGTCCGTGCCGCCGGCAAGGATCAGGGATTCCGGCTGTTCCTGGTAGGCCGCGGCAAACGCATCGGCCGTCCGCGGCGCATGAAAACCGGGCAGGCTCAGTGCGGCCTCGCGCCGCAACGCCGCCAGTTGCTGCCGGAGTGCAGGTGCCGAGGCATCGAGGTCGGGCGTCGGATAGGCGTGCATAGCGAGGCCGGCATCGATGATGGGACGGTATCCGGTACAGCGGCAAAGGTTTCCGGTCAGCGCGCCCACCACGCCATCTCGGGTGGCGGCACGGCCGTCGCATTCGAGGTAATGCGTGAACAGCGACATCACGATGCCCGGCGTGCAGAAACCGCATTGCGAGCCATGGCAGTCGACCATCGCCTGCTGCACCGGATGCAGGGAGCCGTCGCGGTTCTGCAGTCCATGCACTGTCTGCACTGCCTTGCCATCGACTGTCGGCAGGTAGCGGATGCAGGCATTCACCGCGCCCCAGCGAACCCGCTCGCCGTCGAGTTCACCAAGCGCTATCGTGCATGCCCCGCAATCGCCCTCGGCGCAGCCTTCCTTCGTGCCGCACAAGCCGCGCGCTCGCAAATAGTCGAGCAGCGTCGTGGTCGGCGCTACCGCGCCCACATCGACTGTCTCGCCATCCAGCACGAAGCGAATGCCATCCTTGCTTGTCTGCTGCATCTCTTTTCTAAGGTTCGCGGTGCCGGCATGCCCCGGGGTGGCGCGCCGCGCACCAAAGACAGGCACCCCGGCCCGGCTTTGATTTCATACTGGCGACATCAGGCAAGTTGCGTGCCATCAACATTTACCGGACACGCTGCCCTCAACTGTCATGGGCTCTCCCTATTGTCAAAGGCGTGCCCCGGGCTTTCGCCGCAGCCGAAGCGGTTCAATGGAATGACAATTGCATCGTGCCGGGCATGAACTCCGCCACCTCCTACCCCCGCGACCTGGTCGGCTACGGCCGCAACCCACCCCACGCACACTGGCCCGGGCGCGCACGCGTCGCCGTTCAGTTCGTCCTCAATTACGAGGAAGGCGGCGAGAGCAGCGTGCTGCACGGTGACGCCGGCAGCGAGCAGTTCCTGTCCGAGATATTCAGCCCGGCCAGTTACCCGGACCGTCATTTGTCGATGGAAAGTATTTATGAATACGGATCACGCGTCGGCGTCTGGCGCTTCCTGCGCGAATTCGAACGACGCGACCTGCCGATGACGGTGTTCGGTGTCGCGATGGCACTGGCGCGCCATCCGGAAGTCACCACGGCATTCCGCGAGCTGGGCCACGAAATTGCCTGCCACGGCTGGCGCTGGATCCATTACCAGAATGCAGACGAAGCGATCGAGCGCGAACACATGCGGATCGGCATGGAGATCATCGAGCGACTGACCGGCGAACGCGCGCTCGGGTGGTATACCGGGCGCGACTCACCCAATACGCGCCGGCTGGTCGCCGACTACGGCGGCTTCCTGTACGACTCCGATTACTACGGCGACGACCTTCCGTTCTGGACCACGGTACAGAAGACCGACGGCAGCCACGTGCCGCACCTGGTGGTGCCGTATACGCTGGATACCAATGACATGCGCTTCTCGCTGCCGCAAGGCTTCTCGCATGGCGACGAGTTCTTCAGCTACCTGAGGGATGCCTTCGATGTCATGTACGCCGAGGGAGACGAGCGTCCGGCGATGCTGAGTGTCGGCATGCACTGCCGGCTGCTCGGCCGGCCCGGACGCTTCAGGGCGCTGCAGCGCTTCCTCGACCATCTCGAGAAACATGATCGCGTCTGGATCTGCCGCCGGGTCGATATCGCGCGCCACTGGATGGAGACGCACCCGTTCCGCTGAACGACGCGCGCAGGCAGCTCCGCTCGCCGTAAGCGCGCGGGGCAGCAAAGCAAGAGGCCAACCGCGCGCGACCTTGCATCGAGTCCCATCAAAAAAACTGCAGCACAAAAAAATGCAGCGGCCTTGTCTGCTGATGGTGCACGCTCACCGCCGCGTGGCATGTGCACGCACGCTGTCGTCATTCCAGCCCTTTTTTTTCTCAAAATTGGTGCACCACACCACAAAAAAAACTGGCCTGCATATTGCTTTGGGGAAATACCGCGATCCGGCTTCGGGTCCGACAACACAAGTTCAATAAAGCAGTTCTCTCAACCCAAGGAGCATTCATGCAGAGCACTACCCTCCGCCGCACGGTTCTGGCCACCCTCATCGCGTCCTGCGCTGTCACAGCCCAGGCAGCGGACTGGAGCGATACCTCGATCGGATATGCGTACGGCCAAAAATTTGCAGAGCCGTTCATCACTGACGACATCGCAAAAAGCATCGTGAACCTCACCCATGCGAGCGGCTACAAGTACGGATCGAACTTCCTGAATGCAGACCTGTTGCTGTCGGATTCGAAGGACCCCGCTGCACCGGGTTCGCGCGCCGGTGCGCATGAAGCCTATGTGGTCTACCGTCACACGCTGGATATCGGCGCCGTTACCGGAACGACGCTCAAGATGGGCCCGATCAAGGGCTTCGGCGTGACCGCCGGCTTCGATTTCAATACCAAGAACGACGCTGGCTATAACTCGCAGAAGCGCATGCTGGTCGCCGGCCCGACCCTCATGCTGGACGTACCGGGCTACCTGAACATCAGCCTGCTCGCCCTCTGGGAAAGCAATGCGCCGTACAGCAAATTCAGCAATACGCAGACGGAGCGCTATTCGTATGACGTGCACCCGATGCTGAACTTCGTCTGGGGCACGCCGGTGCCGTCGACGCCGCTGTGGTTCGAAGGCTTTGCCAACTTCATCGCTTCGAAAGGCACCGATGAGTTCGGCGGCAAGACGGCTCCCGAGACCCTGATCGACGCTCGCCTGATGTACGACCTCAGCCCGGCACTGGGTGCGCCCAAGAACACGTTCAAGATCGGCGCGCAGTACCAGTACTGGAAAAACAAGTTCGGCAACGACCACAAAGGCCCGGCGGGTGCAGGCGCCTTTGCAAAGACGCCGATGGTTCGCGCTGAATACCACTTCTGATTTCCGGGGAAAACAACATCATGAAAAGACGTGCATTTAATTCGCTGGCAGCGGCCGCAGGCATAGCGCTGATGACAGCATGGCTTCCCTCGACAGCGGCCGAGCCGCTGAAGGTGGGCTTTGTCTATGTCGGGCCGATCGGCGACGCCGGCTGGACCTATGCGCATGACCAGGGTCGCGTTGCGCTGGAGAAGGCGTTCGGCGACAAGGTCAAGACCACCTTCGTCGAGAACGTTCCGGAAGGCGCGGATGCCGAGCGCGTGATTCGCAAGCTGGCCACCGAGGGCAACAAGGTGATCTTCACCACCTCGTTCGGCTACATGAATCCGACCGAGAAAGTCGCCAAGGCCTTCCCGGATATCGTGTTTGCCCACGCGACCGGCTACAAGACCGCGAAGAACCTGGGTACCTACGAAACCAAGTTCTACGAGGGTGCGTACCTGCTGGGCATCGTTGCGGGCAAGATGAGCAAGTCCAACACGCTGGGCTTTGTCGGCTCGTTCCCGATTCCCGAGGTCGTGCGCAACATCAACTCGTTCACCCTCGGTGCGCAGAGTGTCAACCCGAACATCAAGACCAAGGTGGTCTGGGTAAACACCTGGTATGACCCGGCAAAGGAGCGGCAGGCAGCTGAAACCCTGATCGCACAGGGCGCCGACGTGCTCTGCCAGAACACCGACTCGCCGGCCACGCTGCAGGTGGCGCAGGAAAAAGGCGTGTACGCATTCGGGTGGGACTCGGACATGGCCAAGTTCGCGCCAAAAGCGCACCTGACCGCCAATACCAACAACTGGGCGCCTTACTACATCGACACCGTCAAGTCGGTGCTGGCCGGCAGCTGGAAGTCGGGTGAAGTGCGCGGCGGACTGAAGGAAGGCATGGTCGTGATGTCCCCGCTGAACTCGGTCGTTCCGGCAGAAGCGAAGAAGCTCTTCGAAGAGAAGAAGAAGGCAATCGCCGACGGCAAGTTCCATCCGTTCCAGGGACCGGTGGTCGATCAGGCCGGCGCAACCAAGGTGGCGGCCGGCTCGGTCATGCCGCTCGACAAGCTGCTGTCGATCGACTTCTATGTGAAGGGCGTCGAAGGCAGCATTCCGAAGTAAACCGCCTGGACTGCAAGTCCGTCAGGGCCGGTGGCGTCAGCGGATGCCACCGGCCTTTTCAGAACGCATCATGAACGACACAGAACAATCCGGCGACACCGTCATCGCCAATGACTGGCATCCCGTGGCCATCGCCGCCGACCTGCGGCCGGGCAGCATGCAGGCAGTACCGCTGCTCGACATGTCCCTCGTGCTCTGGCGCGATACCGCCGGTGAAGTACACGCATGGCAAGACCGCTGCCCGCATCGCGGAATGAAGCTGTCGATGGGCATGCTGAATGGCGACACGCTCACCTGCCCTTACCACGGATGGGCCTTCGGTACCACCGGTCGCTGCAAGCACATCCCGGCGCTGCCGGAGCTGCGCGAACAGCATCTGAAAGCGCAGGCAAGGGTATTCAGCGCGAAGGAGGCGTTCGGCCTCGTCTGGGTCTGCACCGGGACGCCGGCACAGGATGTGCTCGCCTTTCCCGAATTCCACGACGAGCGCCTGCGCAAGGTCTGGTGCGGCCCCTATGATGTGGCCAGCAGCGCACCGCGCATCGTCGAAAACTTTCTCGACATGGCGCACTTCGCCTTTGTCCATGAGGGAATCCTTGGCGACCGGGACAGAACCGCCATCCGCGACTACACGGTCAACAGGTTCGACGATGCCGTCTACGGCAGCGGCATCTGGGCAAGGCAGTGCTTCGCGTGGCAGCCGCGTTCGAACGCGCTGGCCGACCGTGGCAGCGACGTCGAATACACCTACCGGGTGATTCGCCCGTTCACTGCGATCCTGACCAAGGAGCCCGCCGCGCAGCAGGGATTCCGCGAAGCGATCAGCCTGCACCTGCAACCGGTCACCGAGACATCGACTCGCGTCTGGATCATCCTTGCGATGACCAACGATGAATCAAGCGTCGACGAGATGCGCAATTTTCAGGACACCATCTTTTTGCAGGACAAGCCCATTGTCGAAAACCAGCAGCCGCTGAAACTGCCGCTGTCGCCGCAAGCGGAAGTGTCGGTCGCCTGCGACCGCATGTCCCTCGCCTACCGAAGCTATCTCAGGGAACTCGGCGTACAGTACGGCGTGATCCGCTGACTGGCCGGCGCCGCGCCCTTGCATCCGCCGCCGCTTTCCCCTTTCCGACATGACTACCCGCCTCTACATAAAACGTGCCCGCGTAATCGCAACCGTCGATGCTGCCCGGAGCGAAATTGCCGACGGAGCGATCCTTACCGAGGGCAGCGGCATCCTCAAGATCGGCACCACTGCCGAGCTTGATGCCTGGATCGCCCGCCACCCGCAGCAGGCACCGACCCGCACCATCGATGCCAGCGGCTGCATCATCACGCCGGGCCTGGTGAACTGCCACCACCACATGTACCAGACGCTGACCCGTGCAATCGGCACCGGCAAGGGTCTCAAACTGTTTGACTGGCTGAAGATGCTGTACCGGGTCTGGGGCCACCTGACGCCGGAGGGCGTACACGTCAGCACCCAGCTGGCGCTGGCCGAACTGCTGCTGTCCGGCGCAACCACGGTGGCCGACCACCTGTACCTCTACCCGAACGGATGCCGGCTGGACGACGCAATCGTCGCGGCCCGGCAGATGGGCGTACGCTTCCACCCCACGCGCGGCAGCATGAGTGTCGGCGAATCGGCCGGCGGGCTGCCGCCGGACTCGCTGGTCGAAGACGAACGCATGATCATGGCCGAATCGCAGCGGCTGATCGAACAGTGGCATGACGACCAGGACCGCTCCATGCTGCGCATCGGGCTCGCGCCCTGCTCGCCCTTTTCCGTCAGCGGCGACCTGATGCGCGAGTCGGCGCGCATGGCGCGCAGCTACCGCAAAGTCGGGCTGCACACCCATCTGGCCGAAACACTGGACGAAGAGCGTTACTGCATCGATCTGTTTGGCATGCGCCCGGTCGACTATGCCGAATCAGTGGAGTGGCTGGGCCCGGACGTCTGGTTCGCACACATGGTGCATCCGAACGAACAGGACATCGGGAAGATGGCGCACACTTGCTCAGGCGTCTGTCACTGCCCGAGCAGCAACATGATCCTCGCCAGCGGCATTGCACCGGTGCGGCAGATGATCGATGCCGGCATGCGTGTCGGTCTCGGCGTCGATGGCTCGGCCAGCAATGACGGAAACCAGATGCTGGGTGAAGCGCGCCAGGCGATGCTGCTGCAGCGGGTGGGCTGGCCCGGCTTCGAATCTAGCGCCGACCGCTTCTCGGCGCGCGAGGCGCTGGCGCTGGCCACCGAAGGCGGAGCGAAAACCCTGATGCGCGACGATATCGGCAGCCTGGAAGAAGGCAAGGCGGCCGACATGGTCGCTTTCCGCATCGACGGCCTGGCGCATGCGGGCGGACAGGGCGACCCGCTGGCGGCGCTGCTGACCTGCTCGCCGGCACCGGCCTGGCTGTCGGTCATCAACGGGCAGGTAGTCGTCGAGGACGGCCAGCTGGTCGGCGTCGACCTGCCGCAGCTTGTCGAGAAACACAACCGGCTGAGCCTACACATGCTGCAGAAGGCAGGACTCGCATGACGGCGCTGACAGAACGCGACCGGCATTTCCTCCAGGAGGCAATTGCGCTGTCCCGGCGCTCTCGCGAGCATGGCCACCATCCGTTTGCGGCGATGGTGGTCGACGCGCATGGAGAGGTCGTTTCGGTCGCGATGAATGCCTCCGGCAGCGACCGTACCGCCCATGCGGAAATAAACGCGCTGCGTGCTGCATCGATGAAGTTCAGCCCGCAGCAGCTGGCCGGCGCGACGCTGTACACCAGCGCAGAGCCATGCGCCATGTGCGCCGGTGGCGCTTACTGGACCGGTATCGGGCGCGTCGTGTACGCACTCGCAGAGGAAAGCCTGCTCGAGCTGACCGGCAGTGATCCGGAAAACCCGACGCTTTCGCTGCCCTGCCGCGAGCTGTTTGCCCGCGGCCAGCGCGCGATCGAGGTGATCGGCCCTGCGATGGAAGACGAAGCCAGGGAACCGCACCTCGGGTTCTGGAAACGCTGACGCGTATGCGACCGGGGCTATTCCCGGGCGCCGGAAACCGCCTTATGCGTCGAACGGGATCATGCTCACGTGCGCCGACACGATCTTCCAGCCGTCAGCCATCCTGGCCCAGGTCTGGGTCTGAAAGCCCCTCAGCGGGGTGTCCGTCCGCACGAACTCGACCTGCGCCACCGCGATGGCCTCGCCGAAGGCTGTAATCCGCAGGTGATGCAGCTCGCGCGTGAAATCCGGTGCGGGCGTCGCTGCCCGATAGGCCCGCAGTTCTTCCATGCCCCACTGACGGTCGGCAATGCCGTACCGGGTGGTTCGCGCATCGTCCCAGAAGAAATGGTTCAGCGCGTCGACGTCATTCGTCATCAGCGCATGCTCGTACGCGTGGAACAGCCGGGTTACCTCGGCGATCACGTCGGGAAGGTCAATTTGTTCGCGGGTAATCATGGCTGAGTGGCCTGCAGCAATTGGCCGGACGTGGCTGACCAGCCGACGATGGCGCCCTGCGCCGTCATCATCGCCAGCGTCGCCGCCTTGAACTCCGGGAAATAACTTTCGGTGGCGTCCTCGATCACCAGGCAGTCGTAACCGCGGTCATTCGCCTCGCGCATCGACGTCTGCACGCAGACCTCGGTTGTCACGCCAGTGAAAATCAGGTGCGTGATGCCCTTTTCCTGCAGCTGCTGGTGCAGGCCGGTCGCGTAGAACATGCCCTTGCCCGGCTTGTCGACCACCAGTTCGCCATCCAGCGGCGCCAGTTCCGGCAGGATCTGGTTGCCCGGCTCGCCCGCCACCAGCAGCCGGCCCATGGGGCCGACGTCGCCGATCCGCAGCGGCGGATTGCCGCGCAGCCGCTTGGCGGGCGGACAGTCGGCCAGGTCGGGGCGATGGGCCTCGCGGGTATGCAGCACCATGCCGCCCAGCGCGCGCCAGCGGTCGAGCAGCCGCCTCACCGTCGGCACGATGGCCGCCAGCCGGGTAACGTCATTGCCGAGCGCCTCGCCGAAGCCGCCGCGCTCGATGAAGTCGCGCTGCATGTCGATCACGACCAGGGCGGTGTGCCGCGGGTCGAAACGAAAGGCAAAAGGGGTTGCTGGAATTTCTATCATGCTGTCATCTCCATGCCGGCAGGCGAATGGCCGCCCATGAACCTGCCCAGCAGCAGGCGGTCTGCGCTGTGTACCGGTGCCTCGTGCACGATCCGGCCTTCGCTGATCACGACAATGCGGTCTGCCATCGCCAGCAGTTCATCCAGGTCCTCGCTCAGCAGCAGGACCGCCGCGCCGCGCCGGCGCGCATCGAGCAGGCGCGCATGGACCTCGGCCACCGCCGCGAAGTCGAGCCCGAACACGGGATTACTGACCAGCAGCACGTCAGCCTCGCCCGACAGTTCGCGTGCCAGCACGGCGCGCTGCACATTCCCACCTGACAGTGTGCAGATGGGCGCATGCTCGCCCTGCGTCTTGACCCGGTAGTCGGCGATCCACTGTCGGGCGCGCGCCCTCAGCCGTGACCAGCGGATCAGGCCGCCGGCTGCGAACGGCGCCTCGTCAAACTGGCGCAGTCCCATGTTGTCCGCCACCGACAGCGCCGGCACACAGGCATTCTGCAGCGGCTCCTCGGGCAGGCTACGCACTTTCAGGCGCCGGTTCTGTGCGCGCGTCGCATGGTAGCGCTCGCCGGCCACCGTCACTGTTCCCGACAGCACGGGCCGCTGCCCGGTCAGGGCCTGCATCAGTTCACGCTGTCCATTGCCGGACACGCCGGCGACGCCCACGATTTCACCGGCGCGCACGTCCAGCGAGAGCCTGCGCACCGCCGGCTCGCCGCGGTCGCCAGTCACCTCGAGGTCATGGATTGACAGCCTCACGTCGCCGGCAACGGCGGGGCGCGGCCCCTCCTGCTTCAGCGGTTCCTGCGTACCGACCATGGCCTCGGCCAGCTCGGCGGCGCTGGTGCCTGCCACCGCGCTGCTCAGTACCAGTCGCCCGCGCCTGAGTACGCTGACATCGTCTGCATAACCGGTCACCTCGCGAAATTTATGCGTGATCAGGATCACCGAGCAGTCGCCCGCGTGCGCGCGCTCGCGAAGCGCACCCAGCACCTCGTCCGCTTCCTGCGGCGTGAGCACCGAGGTCGGCTCGTCGAGGATCAGCAGGCGCGGCCGGAGCAGGAGCTGCTTGAGGATTTCCAGCTTCTGTTTTTCACCCGCCGACAGGTCGAGTGGAGTGGCGTCGAGGTCGAGCCGGAACGGCGCACTGTCCATGAACGATGCCAGTTCCGCGCGCGCGCGATGCCAGTCGATCACGGCCGGCAGCGCGCCGCGGGCCAGCATCAGGTTTTCTGCCACCGTCATTCCGGGGACGACCGTGAAATGCTGGTACACCATGCCGATGCCGAGGCTGCGCGCCACCACTGGCGAATGGATGTCCTGCTCGCGGCCGTCAATCATCACCGCGCCGTCATCCGGACGGTGATAGCCCACCACACACTTGACCAGCGTGCTCTTCCCGGCGCCGTTTTCGCCGAGCAGCGCATGGACGGTGCCCGGCCGTACCGTGAGCGATGCCGCATCAAGCGCAGTGAAATTGCCGAAACGCTTGGTCAGCGTCAGGATCTCTAGCCGGGCTGCGTCCATCAGCTCACAGACCCGAAATCACATTGATCACCGACTGCGAATCCGAGACCGCGCCAAACACGCCGCCCTGCATCTCGATCATCTTCAGCGCTGCGAGATAATTTCCGTAGTTCGTGGCGCCGGTGCAGTCCTTCAGGACCACGCACTCGAAACCGCGGTCGTTCGCCTCTCGCATGGTGGTGTGCACGCACACGTCCGTGGTGATGCCGGTCAGGATCAGGTTGCGGATGCCGCGGGTGTGCAATATCAACTCGAGGTCAGTTGCACAGAACGAGCCCTTGCCCGGCTTGTCGATCACGATCTCCCCGTCCAGCGGCGCCAGTTCGGGAATGATCTCCCACCCCGGCTCGCCGCGCACCAGGATGCGTCCGCAGGGACCGGGGTCGCCGATCCCGGCGCCGATCTGCTGCGAGCGCCATCGTTTGTTGGCCGGCAGGTCGGACAGATCCGGACGATGTCCTTCCCGCGTGTGGATGATATGCAGGCCTGCCTTGCGCGAGGCTGCGAGCAGCTTGCGAATCGGCTCGATCGGCGCGCGCGTCAACGACAGGTCATAGCCCATCTTGTCGACATAGCCGCCGATCCCGCAGAAATCAGTCTGCATGTCGATCACGACCAGCGCCGTGTTCGACGCGCGCAGGTCTCCGTCGAACGGCCAGGCATAAGGGCTGGACACAATGCTGCTCATCGGTTTTCCTTGCCCAGTTCGTCGGTATGGCGTCTTTCGTTCACATAACCCCCGGATCGTTATTGAGAAACTTTCAGCTCTACTGGCGCGCCGCGAATGCGGCGGGTCGGCGAACAGGTGAAAATCAGGATCAGCAGCGTCAGTGCATACGGCAGTGCATTGAACAGGTAGTAGCCGCCACCGATACCGACTGACTGCAGCGCCGGGCCGATCGCACCTGCGCCACCGAACAGCAGCGCGGCCCACAGGCAGTGGATCGGATTCCAGCGCGCGAAAATCACGAGTGCGACCGCAATCAGGCCCTGGCCGCTCGACAATCCTTCGTTCCAGCTGCCAGGGTAATAAAGCGACAGCGACGCGCCGCCCAGCCCGGCGATAAAACCGCCTGCCGTGGTGGCGGCTATCCTCACTGCGCTGACCGAGGTGCCGAGCGCACGCCCCGCATCGGCCGAGTCGCCGACCATGCGCACTGTCAGTCCCCAGCGCGTGTTCCGGAAGGCCCAGGCCATGGCGATCGCGAGCAGCACGCCGACCGGAAACAGGGCATTGATTCGCAGCGCCTCCTGCACCGCCGGCGTGCCGGCAAACAGACCCAGTTCGATAGCAGGGATTTGCGGTGCCTGCGGCTGGATCAGCGGCTTGCCGAGGAAGAAAGCGAGCCCTGAGCCGAACAGCATCACCGCAATACCCATCGCGATATCGTTCACGCGAGGCAGCGAACAGGCGGCTCCGTGTATCAGTCCGAGCAGTGCCCCCGACGAACCTGCGGCGGCGACACCGATCCAGGCCGACCCGGAAAGCCAGGCCCCGCCAAAACCGGCCATCGCCGAAAATACCAGCACGCCTTCGAGGCCCAGGTTCACGCGCCCCGATTTCTCGGTCAGGCATTCGCCGAGGCTGACGAACAGGAAGGGCGTGCCGACCCGTATCGCGCCGCCGAGGACGGCCACCAGCACCGACCAGAAGACATCGTTCATGCGGTCGCTCCTCGCCGGCTGAACAGGCGCCCGCGCCAGGCATCGGCCGCCAGAATAATTACGAACGACAGTCCGAGCAGCACCTGAACCGAAGCGTCATTCAGGCCGACCCGGCGCTGCAGCAGGCTGCCTGCTGCGCCGAAGCCGCCAAACAGGATCGCGACCGGCACGATTGCAAGCGGCTGATGGCGCGCGACGAAGCTGACCAGGATGCCGGCATAGCCCAGCCCGGCGATCAGCGATGCATTGGCTGCCGTGTGCACTGCAGCCACTTCGATGCTTCCTGCCAGGCCGGAGGCGGCGCCGCCCAGCAGGCAAGCCGTGACTGCGAGCCGCTGCGCGGGCAGCCCGACCAGCCGTGCAGCGCGCGCATTCCCGCCAACGACGCGGGTGGCAAAGCCGTGCGTGGTCAGCGCCAGCCACGCCGCTGCCAGCAGGCAGGCAGCCAGTCCCCAGACCAGGCCCCAGTGCACGTCGTAGTCAAATATGGCGCCGACGCGCAGCGACTCGGCCAGCGGAAGCGTCGACGGCTTGTTCAGGCTGGCAGGATCCCGCATCGGACCCTCGACGAAATGCTTGAACAGCGCGATTGCAATGTAGACGAGCAGCAGGCTGCTGATGGTCTCGTTGACGCCGCGGTACTGGCGCAGCGCACCCGCGAAACCAATCCACAGCGCACCGGCCAGTGCGCCGGCAGCCAACAGCGCCAGCGAGCCGATCCAGCCCGCCGGCGGGGAAAACAGGTAGGGCAATCCGGCGCAGGCCAGCCCGCCCAGCACCAGCGCACCTTCGCCCCCGATCACGGTCAGCCCTGCCTGCGCAGGCAATGCGACAGTCAGCGCCGTCAGCATCAGGGGCGCAGCGCGCTGCAGCGTGTTCTGCCATGAAAATGCGTCGCCGAACGCGCCGACGAACAGCAGGCGCCAGACCTCGGCAGCATCGTGGCCGCCGATGGCCACGAACAGTCCGAACAGCAGCAGCGCGCCGGCCAGGGACAGCAGCGACAGCGCCAATGCCTCTCCCGCTGCCTTCAGTGCTTGATACGACATGCGTCAGGAATGCCCTTGAGTGAATCATTGCGTCGCCGGTACCGCCAACTGCAGCAGCCGCCGGCGACGTCGGTACGCGGCGTCAGATCTTGCCGATCACGCCTTCGACCAGGTAATTCATGCCTTCCAGCTCGATAGCGGTCTGCTCGAAGACTTTGCCCTTGGGGATCACCACCTTGCCGGTGTTGTCCTTCAATTCGCCGGCGAAAATGTCGAATTTGCCCTTCATCATCTTTGCCTTGATGTCGTCGGCATGCTTGCGTGCCTTCTCGCTCACCGAAGGACCATAGGCCGACGTTTTCACAAAGCCGTCTTTCAGGCCGCCGCGCACGAAGTTCGGATGCGGCTTGCCGCTCTTCGCTGCCTCGATGATGGTCTTGTAAGGCGTCGCCCAATTCCATTCGGCGCCGGTCAGGTAGGCCTTCGGCGCCAGCTTTGCCTGCGAGGCGTGGTAGCCGCAGACGAACTTGCCGCGCTTGGCGGCTGTCTCGACAATCACTTTCGGTCCGTCGACATGCATGGTGAACACGTCGATGCCCTGGTCAGCCAGGCTGTTGGTGGCCTCGGCTTCCTTGACCGGCATCGACCAGTCGCCGGTGAAGATCACCGTGGTCGTAATGCTTGGGTCAACCGAGCGTGCGCCCATGGTGAAGGCGTTGATGTTGCGCAGCACCTGCGGAATGGGCTTGGCGGCAATGAAGCCGAGCTTCTTGCTCTTGGTGGTGTGACCGGCGATGACGCCATTCAGGTACTGGCCCTCGTCGATGTAGCCGAAGAAGCTGCCCGCATTGGCCGGGTGCTTGCCTTCGCTCCACAGGCCGCCACAGTGGGCAAAGCGGACATCGCTGTTCTTGCCGGCCAAAGCCAGCGTGTGCGGGTCAAAGTAACCGAACGAGGTCGGGAAAATCAGCTTCGCCCCGTCCTGCGAGATCATCCCCTGCATCGACTTCTGGACCACCTGGGTCTCGGGCACATTCTCTTCCTCGATCGTCTTAATGCCGGGCATCTTCTTTACGGCGGCGACCGCCTCGGCATGCGACTGGTTGTAGCCGTAGTCGTCGTGCGGCCCGACGTAGATGAAACCCACGGTCAGCGGCGCATCCGCTGCCATGGCAGGACGCAGCAGCCCGCCGGTAGCCAGTCCTGCGCCCAGGGCCCCCATGCCCATGATCCAGTCGCGACGATTCCAGAGTTTCTTGTCCATTGACGGCTTGCCCTTTCTGTTTTTTGAATTCGTTTGCCAGGTGTTCAGCGGCCATCGGCGTACGCCACGGCCAATCGTCCCTGATGCAAGATCGAGGCCAAGTGTTTCCAATGCTCAACAAGAAGCGAAGCGGTGCAAATCGCCCGAAAACTGGGCAGCACTGCGAAAGGAGTGAATAAATTTTGGTGCGCGCACCTGGGGACTGCCTGCTTGCGGTGCGAGTGATCTTCATGCGGCGCCCGGGCGGGCACCGGGGTTCAGGCAGTGCCCTGGCGGGACCCGAAGCGTTGCGCATAGGCCCAGGTGAATTCCGCACCGAGCAGGAAAATCTGCGCCGAGTAGTACACCCACACCAGCAGTACCACCAGCGAACCGGCCGCCCCGAATACCGACGTCATGCCGCTCTTGCCGATATAGAGGCCGATCAGGGTTTTTCCTATCGTGAACAGCAAGGCGGTGAATACGGCGCCGATCCACAC